>JAHELS010000114.1 GCA_024644085.1 Rhodopirellula sp. | reverse complement strand
TCGGCACATGCAGCGAATACGCCGTCGCGCCTTCACGAGCGTTGTACATTCAAAATCCGCGAACGCCGACTAAGCTAAGCCTGTGCATGAGGTTTATAGTATGCGTTGCAAGAACTTACTTGGCTTCATGGGAAGAGGACTCAACATGCTGCGATCTCTGCTTGTAACTACACTCGTTTTCTTGGCTAGCCCATTTTGTAATGCGGAGGACGGAGAAGAGAAGTTGCGGATCATTTGCTTTGGTGCGCACCCCGATGATGCGGAGTACAAGAGCGGTGGCACGGCGGCGTTGTGGGCACAGGATGGGCACAACGTAAAACTTGTTTCGGTCACCAATGGCGACATCGGCCATTGGGGTATGGCAGGTGGTCCGTTGGCAAAACGACGAGCAGCCGAGTCAGCCAAAGTGGCCACAACGCTCGGTGTGGATTCCCTCGTGTTGGACATTCACGATGGCGAATTGATGCCGACTTTGGAAAATCGGCGCACCATCACGAGGTTGATTAGAGATTGGAACGCAGACATCGTGATCGCGCACCGCCCTTGGGATTATCATCCCGATCATCGTTATGTTGGTGTGTTAGTTCAAGACGCAGCGTACATGGTGACCGTGCCACATTTTTGTCCCGACACTCCGCCATTGAAAAAGAACCCAGTGTTCCTCTATTCCAGCGATCGATTCAAAAAGCCGTATCCGTTCGACGCCGATATTGCAGTGGATGTTGGATCAGTGTTTGAGAAAAAGGTTGACGCGTTGATGGCATTAGTCTCGCAGACTTTTGAAGGAGGCGCGCTCGGTAGCGCGAAAAAAACTGCGCTTGCGCCGCCCGAATCAAAGCCAGAATTAAGGCGTGAATGGCTTCGCGAAAAATGGGAGCGTCGACAAAGCACTGAGGCCAAGAACGCGAGAGACGCGATCGTGCGATGGTACGGTGAGGAAAAGGCCACCGAAGTGAAGTACGCGGAGGCTTTTGAAATCTGTGAGTATGGTCGGCAGCCGAACGATGATGAAATTCGTGAGCTGTTTCCGTTCTTGCCAAAGAAGCAATAGTCGTCGACACCTAATAGTGAAAGAGCAATGGGGCGTCTACGCTTGAGTCCGCGGAAAGAGCCTTGGAAGAATTCGCTCAAGGGAACGCTTCGCGGGGATCAGGCTAGGTTTTCGGTTTTGTGCGCTAGCCGAGCTCTTGAACAACGCTACATACGAGAAATAGGGAACGCTTCGGGGACCCTATTTGCAAACCAATCACAGCCTGCAAATGAAAACCGAAAACCCAGCCTGCCCCCCGGCGAAGCCTCTCCCACTTATGGCTTTGGTCATCGCCGCGACACGCCAAGTCGATAAGTGACATTTACTGGGCGGCCAAGCCAATCCGTGATTTGCTGATTACCACGTCGTCGATATAGACGTGGTAGTCGGACTTGGCAGTCCAGGTACCGCCGTAGTAGAGGTTCAGCCAGACCGTTTCGATTTTGAGAGTATCCACATCGCGCATCCGCACATCACTCTTCTCGAAGACGAGCTGACCATCGACCCAACCTCGAAGACTCCCGTCGTTCGTCCCTGGCGTATTCAGTCGCGATTGTTGCTCGATGCAGTACCAGCGATTGTTTTCCAGTCCGCCAAAGCCACTACGATCCCACACCCAGTTGTCGCCGTACTTGCCCCTCATCTCAGCATGATAACAGTAGAAGCCCACGGGCGTATGGCCGTCCTTCTGGCCTTTGAACAGCCCCCGCGCCGACCAACCATCTCGACCGTTGACCGGTCGGCCGCCCCAACCCGCTCGGCCATATGTGCCACCGATCCCCGGAAGTGTACCGCCGCGTTCCGGCTTCCAGTCGTCGGCGAACCTCACGTAGTAGCGGAAGAAGATCTCTTCCGGCTCTGAGCCGGTTCGCTTCTTGAAGCGATACTGCAGACTGGCACCATAGTGTCCGCCTTTGTCGACTCGAATGCGGAGCGCTTTGCCATCATGCGCCTCGAATTTTCGTGTTGTGTCCGATTCGACCGTATCGGTATGTCGGTCGCGCTGTTGAGCGGACCACTCAGTCCACCAAGTGTCGGATTCAAAGTGGCAATTGAACAACACGTCGGGCGACTGCGCGACGGCACCGAGTGAGAGAGTCGAAAACGCAGCGATCAAAAAGGAGACGAACGTTAGCAGCCGAATGAATTGTGGCATGAATTCCACCGGAACGAAAACAAGTGATCACTCGCGGAGTGTCCGCGACGAGGATTGTACCAGGTGACGCTCTTCGTGATGTCGCGCGGCAGCTGCAATGAACCCACACTCCTTCTCAGAATTCCCTCTGTCATCATTGCTAGTCACTGCAGAACGGTGCGACCTGCGTGCCCTCCTGAATGGACAGCTCCGCCTTTTCGGAGGTGAACCTTCAAGCATGGCGGACGGTTCATGGCTTACTGTCACGAGGACCTCGAATCGAGCGTGTTGCTGAATGCAGCATCGACCGGTATTTCGTCCTTTCAGTACTCAGCATGGAATTGGCAGGCAGCTTGTGCCGCAGGGTGTATATTCACGCTATTTTTGAATGAACAACATCATCGATGTTTCAGTCTGCGTGAAGTGCGACGCGACCACACCTCGAATAATCTCGAGCCCCAAAACTCCTGCCATGGTCTTCAGAATGCCCGCTTCGAAGTTGCTGCCGCGACTGGTTCTCGCCACATGGCTGATGTGTGCGTCGTCAGCACTGGCGAACGAAACAACCCGCGTTGCCTGTCTTGGAGATAGCATTACTGCCGGAGCACGCGTGGATGCTGCTACGCAATCTTATCCGGCTCAGTTGCAGGATCTTCTGGGGGACGAATTCGAGATTCGTAACTTCGGCCTCGGTAGCGCGACGCTCATCAAGACTGGGCGCCCGAATGTTTGGCAAAAACTAGACGCCATCGAACAGTTTAATCCACATGTGGTTGTGATCTCACTTGGAACCAACGACACCGTTGGTGGTCAACGTCAGAACTGGGAGAAGATCGGTTCTTTCGAGAACGACTACGTCACACTCATTCATCTCCTCGCTGCATTGCCAGCGAAGCCACGGATTGTCCTCTGCACGCCAACCGCGATGGTGCTCAACACGCCTGGGTTGTCGGACGCGAGGCTTGCCGATTTGCGAGAACGGAAAGAACGGCTTCAAGACTTGAGTGTGCGTGTTCGCAGAGTGGCAAGAGAGCAGGCCGACAAGAATGTCTCGCTGCTGGAGCTGAACGCAGTGCTTCAAGAGAAGCCCGAATTGCTGACTCCGCGCGACGGCGTCCATCCCAACGCGGATGGATATTTGGCAATCGCACGAGCTGTTGCGAAACACATTCGCCCGTCGACGACGCGTCCTAATATTCTTCTGTTCTTGGTCGACGATATGGGATGGCAGGACACTTCGGTCCCATTCCATTCACAACGAACTGACTTCAATCGTCGATATCAAACACCGAATATGGAAAAACTGGCTCTGGCCGGGATGAAATTCACCCAAGCCTACGCCTGTAGCGTCTGCTCGCCGACTCGCGTGAGCCTGATGACGGGCCTGAATGCAGCTCGGCATCGAGTGACAAACTGGACGTTACAAGAGAACGCCAGTAACGACCGGAAACACCCTAGACTCGAATTTCCAAAATGGAATGTTAATGGATTGAGCCCAGTCGCCGGAATCGAACGCACCGTGCACGCTAAAGCGTTACCCGCCTTCTTACGCGACGCTGGTTATCACACCATCCATGTCGGCAAGGCTCATTTCGGAGCGATCGGAACGCCTGGTAGTGATCCTGCCAACGTAGGGTTCGATCGGAACATTGCGGGCCATGCCGCGGGCGGGCCGGGTAGCTTCCTCGGCACACAGAATTTCAGTGCCGCGTGGCGAAAAGGCGATCGCGTTTGGGATGTACCGGGGCTTGATAGCTATCACGGCCAAGACGTATTTCTCACGGAGGCGCTTACGATCGAGGCGAACAAGGCCGTCGATGAAGCTGTGGCGAACGATCAGCCGTTCTTTCTGTACATGGCTCACTACGCGGTGCATGTTCCGTTTGCGAAGGACCCACGGTTTTATCAAAAGTACCTCGACGCGGGGATCGATGACACCGAGTCGATGTACGCCGCAATGGTAGAAGGGATGGACAAATCGCTGGGCGACATCATGTCAAACATCCAGCGGCACGGACTGACGGAAGAAACGATCGTGTTATTCATGTCCGACAACGGAGGCCTTAGCGCACACGGTCGCGGTGGCAAGCCGAATACCCACAACAAACCGCTGTCCAGTGGCAAGGGTTCCGCTCATGAAGGCGGCGTGCGGGTTCCCATGTTGGTGTCATGGCCTGGAGTCACGGACCCCGGATCCACCTGTGATCAGCCCGTCATGATCGAAGACTTTTTCACCACGATTCTCGAGATGGCAAAAGTTACAAGCGTCGAACAGGTTGGCGGAAAGATTGACGGCAAGAGCTTTGCCCCACTATTGCGTGGCCAACACGATGAATCACGCGCCGAACGCCCATTGTTCTGGCACTTTCCCAACAACTGGGGACCAAGCGGCCCCGGCATCGGACCTTCGAGCGCGATGCGGAAAGGAGATTGGAAACTGATCTACTATCATGACTCAGGCAACTACGAGCTATTTGATCTGTCGAAGGATCTTTCAGAGACCAACAATCTGGCCGGCTCGCAACCTCAAGTTCGCGCGAAATTGGCGGCGGAACTTGGCTCTTACTTGACGTCAGTCCAAGCACAAATGCCGATCCGCAAGGAACCAGGAGCAGCAGTTGCCTATCCAGGAGAATAGCGGCCTCACGTTGGCCCAGTAGCCACTGATCAATTCATTCAACAAGCACCATACTCCCAAGCAAATTAATGAACTATCCGAACGTCACTGCTCAAGTCGGCCGTCGAGCTTTCTTGGAAAAAGGAGCTCGCGTCCTCGCATCGACAACGATTGCTTCGAATGCTCTCATCGCCGACGAAGTGGCGAACCCAAAAGATTCGATTCTGCGGATCGGCCTCGTGACAGATATGCACTATGCAGACAAATCTTCGGCCGGCACGCGTCACTATCGCGAAACCCTTGCGAAGCTGGAGGAGGCTGCCGAGAAGTTTGATGAAGCGGGGCTCCATTTCCTTGTTGAGCTCGGTGATTTCATTGATGCCGCCGCATCCGTCGACGTGGAGCGACGTTACCTGAAGACCATTAATGCGGAGTTCACGAAAATCTGCGCGGACCGTCACTATGTTCTAGGCAATCATTGCGTCGACACGCTCACCAAAAGTGAATTCCTGGGCGAAGTGGGAAAGGCAAAATCGTACTACTCCTTTGATCGCAATGGATTTCATTTCGTGGTCTTGGACTCCTGTTTTCGTTCGGATGGAAAACCATACCAGCGACGCAACTTCAAGTGGACCGATGCGAATGTTCCCGAAGTTGAGCTTGACTGGCTCCAGGAAGACCTAAAAGCGAATCAATTGCCCGTCATCGTTTTTGCGCATCAGCGTTTGGACGTGAACAACAATCACGGTGTGAAGAATAACTCGAGCGTTCGCAAGCTTCTGGAATCATCCGGCAACGTGTTGGCGGTGTTTCAAGGACACAGTCATCAAAACGACTTGAAGCACATCGGTGGCATTCACTACTGCACGCTGGTCGCAATGGTCGAAGGGTCAGGAGTGGACAACAATGGCTATTCGGTCATGGAAATTGAACCAAATGGAACCATCCGACTGAATGGCTTTCGCAAGCAACAGAACCATTTGTGGCCTGAAGACGAACCCAAGAAATCGCCTTTCTAAATCCATGCAAAATCAAATCAATCGACGAACCGCGACAAAAGCCATTAGTGCATTTGGTGCTTCAATGGCGATTCCGTCGATGGCACTGGCTAGAGACGATCGACTATCTGGACCGATCACTCTGGGTGTCATTGCGGACCTTCACGGTGGGTTGGCAGTTGACGCCGATACTCGACTCGATGCTTTCTTGAAGGCGATGAGCATGGAGAACTGCGATGCGTTGATGCAAATGGGTGATTTTGCGTTTCCCAATTCAAAGCACCAGGCTTTCGCGGACGAGTTCAACGCAGCGCATGACGAACGGATCCATGTCATCGGCAATCACGAATTCGACTTTGGGCTCACACGAGACGATTGTTTCAACGCCTGGGGCATCGAAGCCAGCTACTACCGTCGAGAAGTTGGTGGACTCTGTATCTTGGTACTGGATGGCAATGAGAAGGGTTCGCCGAATCATCGCGGTGGATACCCGTCGTACATTGGTCCGCAGCAGCAACAGTGGCTTGCGCGAGAATTGGAAAAGAGCGACCGCCCTACTCTCATTCTCAGCCATCAACCACTCGCTGGCACCAGTGCTATCGACAACGCGGCTGAGATTCAGCAGCTACTTGAGGAACATGCTTCAACAATTGTGGCCTGCCTTAACGGTCACAGTCACGTCGATTCACTGTTGCAGATTTCGGACATTCCGTATCTGCACATAAACTCGGCATCGTATTACTGGGTTGGTGGCAAGGCCCGGATGGCGTATTACTCCGACCCATTGTTTACGACGATTACGATCGATCCAGTGACGGCGACGCTCAATGTCTCAGCATCATCGAGTACTTGGAAAGACAAGTCCCCCAAGCAGATCGGATACTTCGAGAGCGACAACCGCCCTCCAGAATCAATCGTCACTCCGCAGATTCGCCCTCACCATCTTTCGCTGTTTTCCAAGAGAGCCGACGGCGCTAGCCGCCGAGGTTGACAAGACCGTGGTTTGCCGCATCGAAGGCCGGGGCGCTATCGAATGCGGCTCACTGACACGGCACCGCCCCACAAGTCATGGTTGTGTTTTGGAATCGGGCTTTGGCCACTGAAGATGCTCGTGAAGAAAGTCAAAGGTGCCTTCGCCGTTGATGCTGTGGCCGCCCTGGAAGAATTCAATGGCAATGCGGTCGGCCATCCCGAATTGAGCATACAGCCAACGGGTTTTCGCAAACTCATGCGCCACCCAGCGGTCACGACCCACCGTGTCGTGATGACCCCGTTCCACCATGAATGGGCGTGGAAACATCAGGTACGATAGTTCGGCGTAATCGAACGTGTTACCCAAATTCCAACGTGCCATTTCCCACTCAGTGGTCCGCATGTAGGAAAAGGGTTGATCCGTGGAGGCGACTTTTCGCGTCCACTCGTTGAAGTCTCCTGAACAGATTGACAAGCAATACTTGTCCAACACCGTTGGGATTCGCATCGCCGACTTGCCTCCGTAGCTGAGGCCATAGAAAGCAATCCGGTCTCCATCGACAAACGGTAGCGAATCCAGCCAATTCAGACTCTGTTCGTGCGACGCCAGGATGAAACTGTACAACGTGCAGCCGATTCCGTTTGCTTTGCGATCGAGCCATCGGAATCGATCCCCACCCCGATACAAATTGTGCGGTGCAAATGTGATGAATCCTCGCTCGGCGAGTTTGGCCGCAAAGTCGTTGTACGCGGTCTTACCGCGGTCGATCGTGTCTCGCGGAACGCCGTCCAATCCATGCTGACAAACGACAACCGGTCGCCGTTCACCCGATTCTAGATTCTTCGGCAGGACAAGAACGCCCCAGGCAAACAGGGATTCGTGGACATCCAGCACCACGTCGTAAGCCGTCCACTGTTCGGTCTCAGCCACTTTACGTGTCCGAGCATTGGGCGGTAGCAGTTGCGCATCAAACCGACCCATCGTTTCAGTTGCGAACCGCTGGCGATAACCATTGGCGGCCTGCGTAAAAGACTCGCTCGACTCGATCACGTGATTCTTGGTTGTGCTCCAGCGACGGTTCTTCCATTCCGGCTTGACCTTGTAAAGAAAAAAATCGTCGCGCACGTGTTCCGATTCGCGAACCAGCGACTGAACATGTTCCTCCGCTTGCTTGACGCAACGATCCTGTCGTTCCTGGATCACTTCCGAACGATCCACATGCCCCTGAATCGGCGTCGCGTCATCGGAATGGTGGAAGTCGCCGAAGTGCGCGAGAAAAGCGTCCATCGTTTCGTTCGACCAGCGCGACGTGGGGCGGTCCTTCTCCCCCGCAAATAGTTGTGGATGCGGTCCGTTTGTCTCGTTCCGGATTTGTTTGAATTCCGATTGCACACGCTCAAAAGCTGGTGTTTTCATTTCACCCTTCTGCCCCGACACGGACGGAAACTCGCTATGCTCGACGATCAACGCCCGCGGCATGATCAGTGACGCGATTTCGGCATTCCCAAATGACTTCGACCGCCGCCAAACGTTGCGATAGATAGGCTCCGACCAAGCCGCCTCGCTGCTGTCGAAGTATCCACTGACGAGCGTCGCATCGATTCGCTCGTCGATTGCGGCAGCATGCATGGCGATCAAGCCACCTTCGCCGTAACCGACGACCCCGATGCGTTTGCCGTTCGCGTGATTGCTTGCGAACCAATCGACCGCGCCCAGCACTCGCTGCACGTCGTAGCCGATCACATGCCGGCCCATGTGAAAAGCCTGCCGATAAATCCACTCGCGAAAGGTCATGTCGGCGCGTTTTGTGCGAGGATCTTCGGTAAGAAGTTTCTCTCGACTAATGACCTCTGGGATCAACAAATCAAAGCCACTTGCAGCCAGTCGCGTGGCGATCTGCTCGTTTGGCTTGAGGCCTTCAGCTAGCCCCAACAATTGCTCCGGAGACTGATCCGCATCGGGAACGACAACGCAAAGTCCGCGCGAGCCCTCTTTTTGCTGGACGAACAATCCTTCACCAAAGACGTTCGCAAAGACGGGCCAGCGAACCTGGAAGACCCGCGATGATTGCGACTCCGCGACCATTGCTGGATGGGTGTCGTCGCCAAACCGTTCCAAACGTGGCGGGATTCGTTTCTCTACCACACCGAGCAGCGTTTGCAATTCGATTCTTAATGCAGAACGCGTGTCCTCGTCGAGTTTCAGTTCACGGCGTTCTTCGTTTGCCGACTTGATCCGTGAATCAACAAATTGGTGCGCACCAATCATCAACCGACCCGAGAGATCAGACTCTGGCCACTCGATGGGTTGAGTGCCAGCTAAAGTTTCGATCGGCTCCGGTTCTTGCTGAGGCAGCACGTGCATCAGCGCCAGCGTCGCCCAACAGGCAGCGGTGGTCGAGATAAATTGATCCTTGCCGTGCGGATAGCCGGTTTCAAAATAGAGCTGAAACGGCTTGCTGCGCGACTCGACGTGCCAGGAACCGTCCGGCAATTGATGCTGAAGCAAGTATTCCACACCAAGCCGGTACACGGCGTCCGTTGGCCCCATCCCACCTTCCGCGAGGGCATAGAGAACCGTCGCTGTGGCGTAAGCATCGCTGTCCATCCCATTCATTTGGGCCCAACCGCCATCGGGCTGCTGCAGCCCAATGAGTTCGTCCGTTCGCTGATCGGACTGACCATCGAGTTCGACGTACGGCAGCGACAAGAGTTGGAAAACCCGATCCTCGGTATCTTCCGGTTCCACTTTCGCAAACCATTTTGCGGATTTCTCTTTGGCAGCGATGACGTTGGTTTCATGAGACTCACGCCCGAACATCTCGATGGCTCGCAGTGCAAGGTAACTCGTTGCAAAGTCACTTTTTTCCGATGGTGGACGATTGCTGGAACACGGCCAAGAACCGTTCTCTTTTTGCTTGCCCAACAAATAGTCGACCACAGGATCCGTGATGGCATCGGGATCGCGCTGACCTGCCTCCAGTCCCCATAAAGCCCATCCGGCTGTGTCGACCTGACCTCCGGTTCCACTTCCATCTGCATATTTGTTTTTCGATCGCTTCAAGTGTGCATCCGTGTGATCCAGTTGTCGCTGAAAGTTCTTCGTGTCGACATGGAACCCGTGCTTGCTCGCTTCGGCGAACACGACCGACGGCATGGCTTGACCATGACAGGTGAAGCATTTTCGACGCCGCGCCGTTTCAGCGGACGCGATCTCAAGCAGCGGCAACGAACGCTCGACCGCGATACGAACTCGTTGCAAAGAAACAGTATTCTCCTGGGCTATCGAACCGCGAGCATCGACGAACAGGGAGCTCAATCCAACGACTATCAGCGCAGTTATCCGATACATGTCACGTCTACCTACTTAAAGAGTTTGTTCGGGCAATCTAACGAGACCGCACGAAGGGTGGAGGTCGAAACGCTTTGACATCGCCGTATCCAAGGTCGTCGGCAAGGATGAACACGATGCTTGGACGATCGGCCGTGCAAACATTCTGCGATAGGCTGACTGCGGATAGCGTCAGGAAACACAGGGGCGAAGAAATACCTTGGCGCATGAAGAGTTGATCTATTGAGTGCCGAATGAATTCAATCTTTCGATCTTACCAGAACACAAACTCACAGGAGTTCTAAGCTTGATGCTGTATCTCCCTCTGGTGTTTTGTCTGGATCATAGGCGTCGAATCCTGCCTGATGACACGTTTGTCGCTACAACGTATGGACATTGGAAAGCAGGAGAAGAACCTTACATCCTGAGCGTACGATTCAAACTCAGCGAACTCGATGAGATGGCAAACGAGTAACAAATCCAGGCTGCATCCGGAACACTTCCTGTTAAACTACGGACTGGCTCGAGACGGGTCGTTGATTTCCCCAACGGAACTTGAGATCGATTTACGAAGTCGTCCACTCTTTCGGCCTCAGCATGCGGCCCACGTCATCGTCGCCGCTGGACTTTGTTTCAATGCGTTGATTTCCGTGAGACAGGGTGCCTTGGATGTCGCGTTGGCGATCGATCAGAAAGGACCAATCGAGCAATTCCTGGGACAGTCAAGTTGTGAACAGCCTGAATCGATTCATTTCATCAACCGCACTGGTTGCGTTGACGGTTTTATGTGCTGCAACCGTGCACGGAGCCGACACGGATCAACTCCAGGCTTTCCCAGGCGCGGAGGGCTGGGGAGCGGTCAGCAAGGGCGGACGAGGCGGTAGAGTGATCAAGGTGACAAGTCTGAACGCATCGGGACCGGGCAGTTTGTCGGAAGCGTGTGCCGCCGAAGGACCGCGGATCGTGGTCTTCGACGTCAGCGGCGTGATCCGCGGAGACATTGGGATTACAAATCCTTACATCACGATCGCTGGCCAAACCGCATCGGCTCCTGGTCATACAGGCGCGGGCATCACGGTCGAGGGTGTGATCTCCAGCTACGACTATGGCGTTCACGACATCATCATACGGCATCTTCGTGTTCGGCCCCGTCGCGGCATTGGTGCTGGCGGCGATTGTCTTCAGCTTGGTGGTCGTGGACCCAACAATTCCGGCACGTACAACATCATGCTGGATCACTTGTCGCTCAGTTGGGGTAACGACGAGATGATCGACTTGTATCACGCGCATGATGTCACCGTGCAGTGGTGTACGATCGAGGAATCCGATGACACGGGTCACAGCAAAGGTGCTCACAACTTTGGAATGATCTCCGCCGCGGAAGACAGTGGCGCTGTTTCGGTGCACCATAATCTGTGGACTCACCACGCCCGCCGTGTTCCCTGCATGGCTCCTTACCGCGAAAATGCCGCGAGCGAATTCTGCAACAACGTGATCTACAACTGCCGAGGCGGTTACGTGGATGACGGCCATGGTGGCAGCGCCAAGAGTCCAGTCCATTTGCACAAGAATTTCTATCGCCGTGGCCCGCAGACGCTGGATCGGATGTATCCCTATGCCCTCTCGCCGAATATGAGTTACTTCGTGCGAGACAACTACTTCGAGGATTGGGGTTACAAGGGACACCCTCGGCACTGGATGTGGAGCGGCGCAGAGCGGGCACCCAAATGGATTCAATTCAACAACAATGGCAAAGAACTAAACGAGCCAGCAAAGACGCCTGACATTCAGTTGGCGGACGCCAAGCAAGCCTTTGATTTGGTGCTCGCGAAAGCCGGTTGTTGGCCAAGAGACCGAGTGACCAAGCGGACCGTGAATGAAGTCACATCCAAGTCCGGAGCGTGGGGCCGCGATGCTCCGCTGGAACCCACTGACCAGTGGTTCTTGAATGGTCTCACGCAAACTAAGGCCGCTGCGGATACCGACGGCGATGGACTTCCGGATGTCTGGGAAGACTTGCACCATCTGAATTCAAACGATCCGTCCGACGCAGCCCGAATCGTCGCACCAGGAGAATCGATCGGCGACCGTCATTTGGGTTACTCTTACATCGAGTTCTATATCAACGAGCTGGCCGACAAACTTTCGCCGCCAACGCAGTAATCTTATTTGGCATTCGCCTGCATCGCGATCGAATCCAATTTGTTCGTGGACCTTCGGGAAGGTAGACTAGTGCCCTCTCCCGAATCAAGTTCCATGGAACTTCCCGCCATGATTCCCCGAACGCTACACCGCATCGGTTCGGTTATCGTGCTGTCGCTGTGTTTAGCAGTTGACCGAAGCGATGCCGAAGATCCTTCGCCTGCCGATATCGCGTTCTTCGAGAACCATATTCGACCGGTTCTGGTCAAGCATTGCTACGAGTGCCATTCGGCTGACTCCGATCAGCTCGGTGGAAATCTGCATCTGGATCAGGCCGATGCTCTGCGTTCCGGCGGCGAAAGCGGCGCGCCCATCGTTCCAGGAGAACCCGGAAAAAGTTTGATCATTCAGGCGTTGAAGTATGACGGTGTTGAAATGCCGCCGTCGGATCCGCTGCCGGAAACAGTGATCGCGAAATTTGAAAAATGGATTGCACGCGGCGCCGTCGACCCGAGAGTGCCGGTCGCCGAGGCGACGTCGGATTCCCAAAGCGATACTGCCCTTGCAAATCTCTGGTCGCTCGAGCCCTTACAGTCGCCGACGATTCCCGACGTCGCCGATTCACTTTGGTCGGGCAGCGCCATTGATCGCTTGGTGCGAGCGAGGATGGAATCCGCGAGCGTCAATCCGGCTGAACGGGCGAATAACGCGGTGCTGGTTCGACGGCTCTACATCGATCTAATCGGATTGCCGCCGACGCACGCAGCGGTAAAAGCGTTTGTGAAAGCTGCCGAGACGAATCGTGATCGTGAGGTTGAGCGTTTGGTCGATGAACTGCTTTCACGTCCATCATTCGGAGAGCGTTGGGGACGTCACTGGCTGGATGTCGCCCGGTTTGGGGAATCCAACGGCAACGATGGCCTGAGCCGAAATCCAACTTTCCCGCACGCCTGGCGTTATCGCGATTATGTCATCGATTCGTTCAACGCCGATGTGCCGTATGATCGATTTTTGCTGGAACAAATTGCGGGGGATCTGCTACCATCCGATTCACCGGAGCAGTCCGATCGGCACAAGGTCGCAACCGGTTTTCTGGCGATGGCCGCCAAGCCAGCGAAGGCAATGAATAACAACTTTGAAATGGACGTCATCGCCGATCAGATCGATGTCATTGGCCGAGGAGTGATGGGACTGAGCGTCGGATGTGCTCGCTGTCATGATCATAAATTCGATCCGGTACCCACGCGTGATTACTACGCATTGGCAGGAATCTTCACCAGCACCGAAACGATGTGGGGTCTGGCGGGCAATGAGAAATTGACAGCCCCGCCCACCGACTTGCATGTGCTGACGACAGCCCCCAAGAGTCTGCCGCCTGAGGGGTTTGTCGAAACCGTGATTTTACTTGAATCCGCGACAGGCAAACCGAAGGCGATCCCAAAACCGAAATGGCCTCAAGGCACTCCTCTGGCGATGGGAGTTCGCGAAGGCAAGAAGATCGCGGACTGCAAAGTCAACATCAATGGCGATGCAAAGAAGTTGGGGAAGCCGGTGCCGCGAGGGTTCCTGTCTGCCGTGAATCTCAAACCCTCTGAAGCACGAAAACCAACGGACAAGCAGAGCGGGCGACTCCAACTCGCCCAGTGGCTTACTCATCCTGAGCATCCACTCACGTCGCGTGTCATGGTGAACCGAATTTGGACGCATCTATTTGGGGCGGGCATCGTTCGCACGCCTGATGACTTTGGCCAATACGGCGCTCGACCGACACACCCCCTGCTGTTGGATTACTTGGCGTCTCAGTTCGTAAACAACGGATGGTCGATGAAACAGTTGATTCGCGAGATCGTGCTTTCTCGCAGTTATCAGCTCAGTGCCAATGCCAGCCCGTCGTTGATGGAAGACGACGCGGAGAACTTACTACTGACACGTCACCTTCGTCGGCGAATGGATGCTGAAGCCATCCGAGACAGCATGTTGTCTGCCTCAGGCGAACTGGACCTGGCTCCCGCCAGCGGATCCATCGTTCGGCACCGCGATATTCTCGTGAACCTTGCCGGGAACCTTCATCAGCCCAGTCAACATCGCAGTGTTTACCTGTGCTATTTGCGTAGTTCGCCGCCGCCAGAGCTTGCGCCCTTTAATTTACCGGAGTTCACGCAAGTGATCGGTCAACGGGAGACCACGATGATCTCGTCGCAATCGCTTCACTTGATGAACAGTCCCTTCGTGATTCGGCAGTCGGAATTGCTCGCTGGGCGTGTGCTGAAAAACTCAACGGAAAATGTTCAACGCATCCGCGATGCGTATCGTTGCGTGCTAGGACGCGAGCCCAGTCCGTCGGAAATCACAGATGCCTCGAGCTTTCTGCGCCATCACGGTAGGAATGCCGACGAAAAATCAAAGGCTTGGGCCAATTTGTGCCAGGCATTATTCATGACAAACGAGTTTCGATATGTCGATTAGTCCGATCACTACCAGTCGTCGAGAGCTCCTACGCAGAACCAGTTGTGGTTTCGGTTACCTCGCGATGCAAGCGATCGCGAATCAGCAAGCCATCGCGAACGCAAAAGTGCCGTCCATTCCTGCCCGGGCGAAGCGAGTGATCTTTCTGTGCATGAGCGGTGGCCCAGCCCATTTGGATACGTTTGACTACAAGCCTCAAACGGGCAAGAAGAAGCACCCAGGGTCCGTGTACGATTTTCGGCAGCATGGCCAAAGCGGACTCTGGATCTCGGAACTGATGCCCGAGACAGCTCGGCACGCGGATCAGCTATGTGTGATCAATGGTATGTACGCGGATACCGGCATTCACGCTCAGTCGTTTTTGCAATTGCACACCGGCGACCGTCTTCGGGAGCGTCCGAGCCTCGGTTCGTGGGTTTCGTATGGATTGGGTACCGAGAACGAAAATCTACCGGGCTTCATCAGTCTGAACACTTCAAAAACGTCAATCTATTCGAGTGCTTTCCTGCCTTCGATTCACACGGGCACGCCGATCGGAGTCAACGGCGAGGACATGTCGGCCGCAACAATCAACAACGTGACGAATGAGCATCTATCCGCTGCTGAACAACGACGCCAGCTTGATTTCGTTCAGAAGATGAATCGGGCACATCTCGCCCAACGCCCCAGCGATTCGCATCTGGAAAGCGTCATCGAAACGATGGAGCTTGGTTTTCGCATGCAGTCGAGTGCACCCGATTTGCTTGACTTGAGCAACGAGTCGCAGGCGACGCTCGATCGATACCGCGTCGGACAAAATCAGAAGCAGGTTGGCACGTGCAAACCGACCGATTTCGGACGGCAGTGTTTACTGGCTCGTCGTTTTGCCGAAGCCGGAGTCCGATTCATCGAAGTCAATCATGGCAGTTGGGATCAACACAAGAATCACCGCCGCGATTTGGAAGCCAACTGCCTGGCAACCGACGCGCCCGTTGCCGCCTTGCTTCAGGACCTTCGTGAGCGGGGACTTCTGGAGGACACGCTTGTCGTTTGGGGAGGTGAATTCGGGCGTCCAGGCTTGACCCCTGATAATGGAAAAAATGAAACGGGCCATAACGCTCGCGGCTTTACATTCTGGCTAGCCGGTGGCGGAACAAAGCCCGGCTATGTACATGGCAAGACCGATCCAACGGGTGCCAGAGCGGTAGAAGGTAAAGTCCACTTCCGAGACCTCCACGCGACCATCTTGCATGCACTCGGGCTTCCGGCCAATGAGCTTACCTATTGGCATGCCGGTCGCGATCACCGACTAACCGGCCCCGATGGCGGCAAGGTTGTGACGGAATTGTTCGCATGAACGTTGGCCGATCAGTCCTTTGCAGACGGATCTTCTGATGAGGAACATGAGTATCGTAGCTGCAAAATTTGTCTTGCTGCTTTGTTTCGCGGTCATCCCTGTTTCTCTGGCGGTTGCTGCATCGCCCGACAAGTTTTTGCCACCTAACATCGTCTTCGTGATGGCGGACGATTTGGGTTGGGCCGATGTTGGATTTCATGGTGGAGATGCGCCGACTCCTCGGCTGGATCTGCTTGCGCAACACTCGACGGAATTGTTACAGCACTACGTCGCACCGGTGTGCAGTCCGACCCGCACGGGATTACTCACGGGGCGTTACTGGAGTCGGTTTGGAATCACAACCCCCACCAATTCGCTGGCGCTGCCAATGGACACCGTCACACTTGCGCGAGCGTTGAAAAGCAAAGGCTACGACACGTGCCTTGCTGGTAAATGGCATCTGGGGTCACTCCCCAAGTGGGGTCCCAATCATTTCGGATTCGATCATGCGTACGGATCGCTGGCTGGCGGGATCAGCCCTTGGAATCATCGGTATAAGAAAGGTCCTTACACGTTTACCTGGCATCGCAACGAACAGCTGATCGAAGAGTCAGGCCATGTGACTGATTTACTGACCGATGAAGCGGTCAACTGGATCGAGTCGCGAGATCCGTCACCGTTCTTCTTGTACCTGCCATTCACTGCAATTCATCTGCCACTCAAAGAGCCTCAGCGCTGGCTGCGTCAAGTTCCTGAGTCCATTACAGGCGAGGTAGCTCAACACTATGCGGCATCGGTGATGCACTTGGATCATTCGGTCGGACGAATACTTGACGCTCTGGATGAAAAGGGCGTGCGTGAAAATACACTATTCGTCTTCACCAGTGATAACGGTGGAAGTACGGCGGAGAACAATGATCTGAAGTACCCAGATGACAATTGCCCCAGTGGTCGACTCACCGGCAACAACTTGCCGCTGAGAGGACAGAAAGGCGACGTCTACGAAGGCGGAACTCGCGTCCCAACGATCGTGTCCTGGCCTGGTCAAACAAAACCGCGAAAGATCGAGACTCCGGTCCAGATCGTCGATTGGATGCCGACCTTCTGCACGCTGGCAGGCTACGAACCCGATCGCGCTTTGAAATGGGACGGCGTCGATCTTTCGGGATTGCTGTCGGAGAATGCAACTTTACCCGACCGAGACATCTATATCGCGGGGCCTCGCTGGCGGGCTTCATCACTTCGATCTGGAGCCCACAAACTGGTGACTCGTGGCGAGGGTGATTCTTTGAAGACGGAACTGTTCGACATTCAAAGCGATCCGGGTGAGCAACATGATCTCTCGGACGCCCAGCCTGATCGTGTAAAAGAACTTCTACTCAAATTAAGGGAAGCTACAGCAGCCGATGAGGATTCCATTGCGCAGGTCGCGCCGCAGAATGATCCGCTGATCACCGCGATCACCAAGCAAACTCTTTGGACAAACCGCGACGGGGAAGATCGAACCTGGTTTCATCCGCGAGTTTGCATGATGCCGGACGAAGATGGTAAACCCGTGGCGCTGATGAACCTGCAAGAGATCGGCGGGTCGGACTATTTTGGAACCGTTCACTGGTCAACATCAAAGGACTTGGGACGCACGTGGAGCGAACCAGTTGCGATCCAAGCTCTTGGCCGCGATGCTGTCGAAGGTCGCGACGACGGCCTGAAGGCTGGCGTTTGCGACGTCACGCCGCAGTATCATCCGCAAACAGGAACGGTGCTCGCTCTGGGGCATGTGGTGTTCTACAAGGGGCAGTACTTTGCTCGGAAAGAACAACTTGCTCGGTACCCGGTTTATGTGACTCGCTCCAGCGACGGCACATGGTCCGAGCGAAAAATCCTAGCGTGGGATGATTCTCGAGGTGCTCACATCTATTCCAACAATTGTGGCCAGCGAGTCGTCTTGACAAGCGGTGGAATTCAGATGTCGTTCACGTTCGGCCCGAAAGCCGAAAACAGAATGGTGGCTGGCGTTCGGGCCAAATTCAACGGCAGTGAGCTACAAGTGGATCAAGTGGGACCAGCACTGCACAATCCTGTCGGGCGAGGTTTGCTTGAACCGAGTGTTACGCAATTTGGTGACCAGTTTTGGATGACGATGCGAGCCGAAGATGATCGCGGCTACGTCAGCGTCAGCCGAGATGGCTTGAAGTGGGACGAGAAACAAGCTTGGGCGTGGGATGACGGCACACCGCTGTCCATGTCAACGACCCAGCAACACTGGCTAACGCACAGCGATGGGCTGTTTCTTGTTTACACTCGAAAAGATCCTTCGAACAAAAACGTCATTCGCTGGCGATCACCACTCTGGCTTGCAAAAGTCGACACCGAAAAACGCTGCCTGATCAAATCGACCGAACGAATCGTATTGCCGCTTGTGGGAGACGGTGTCGATGACCCCGACAACGTCGCGCTGATGGGCAACTTTGACGTTACCAATGTCAGCCCAACGGAATCCTGGATCACGGTTGGTGAATGGATGCCGCGAAGCGGTTATCGTGGCGACGTGCTACTGGCAAGAATCCACTGGTCAAAACCCAATCGCTTGCCACTTTGGTGACGACTCATTGCGCACCGATTGCCGTTCGTCTCTGTCCACGAAAAATCGCCTGCCCAATCAATTGCCGGCTACGGTACGGCCCACATCGGCAAGTACCAAGTCGGTGGTCACAGCGATAAAGCCACCATGCCGGAATACGGCGGCTTCGACATCAACATCGGCGATTTTGCTCAGGTATATCGACCAAGTTGCTTCGCCAAAGAAGAAGATTGGCGAATTGGGTTGAACAAGAATCTGTTTCGAGTCTCCGAATCAGACCGGCGACGCATCGTCGAAAAAACAGTAATCGACGGTCTCAAATCAACCTTCAACGATCAAGAGCGTCGCTCTATTGACAGCCCGAACAAGAAACTTGACAGAGCGACTTCGATTCGCATAATCCTGCTGCCTCGATCGCAGGCCGCATCCAATCAGCCAGCCATCAACCTAACTTCAAGAAAAGGGGCAACTGCTGGAGCGGTTGGCCGAGAAAACTGAACGTTCAGATTTTGCATCGAGTCGGCATGGCGGATTGCCTTGGCGAAAGATTTGCATCCGGTGAGGGAATTCAGGACG
>JAHELS010000354.1 GCA_024644085.1 Rhodopirellula sp. | reverse complement strand
GATCATCGCTATCAGTTGATCGCGGAATACGAGAACAAACTTGATCGGCCGATCGACGCGATGGGAATCCTGTATTTCTACGCGTTGGACGAAGCACATTAGTGTCGATCGCTTCGATTGGGGCGGCTCGGGGATTTCTATACCGGGAAATAGCGCGCCATGAATTCACAAGTTGCACGTAACCTTTTTATTGCCAGCCTTTTTGCGGGCACCCCGGGCTGCCTTACTTCATGCTGTGCATTCACCTACCTGCCGATTCAGGATTATCGACAACATTTGTTTGTTGCCACGGCGTTAAACGAATATTCAAATCCCTCGTTCGACGGGTCCGAATACTACGCTTAAAAGCGTCCGTTGGTTGACATGAAATTGAATCCCGTGCGAATCGTATCTTGCGTGCTGTTGTTGCTCGCCTGCGTGATTGCCATCTTTGATTACTCCCAGCAACGACCTGCAATATTGATCGGGTGGCTCGGCGTTGTATTTTTCTGGGGCTTCTGTGCAGGTATCGTCGCCGCGGCCAAACCCCGTTTATCTGCCTTGGCAACCTCATGCATCGTATGGCCGTTGGCAGCCGTTCCGCTTGCGCTGGCAATATGTCTTGATTGGCATCATGAGGGAATCTTCTGGTCATGGGCAACGTGGCCTGCGTCGCCCATCCTCGCTTACGTGGGCGGATTCTCTCTCAGCATCATTTGGATCGCATGCGTAGAGAGCGTACTGATCGCGCTCTTGGTAGAGCGAAGCAGGTCGTCAGTCATGGGGCACAGTGTTCGCGGGTATCTATTGACTGGATTTTGTTTGATCTCGATTACGTCAGCGGTTGTCGCGGACTATCACCTTCGTGGATTAGCAGGGGAATTCGTAACGATTGATAATCGTGTTGCCTGGACGGATTCCAGGGTGATCGGTACGCCTGAGCCTCCGCCACCGTTCACAACTCGGCCTGCTTTTCCCGGTTTGCGTTTTGCCAGCCCGAGAGCATTTCAGTTTTGCGCCCATCTCGACACGTGGTTTGTCGCCGAGGAGAGCCGGATTGTTTGTTTCAAGAATCGCAGGAACGTATCCGAATTGGAAGAAGTTCTGACCGTCCCGGGAGAGATCTACGACTTCGTTTTGGCCGACGATTTTGATCGCACAGGAAACCTCTACGTAACCGCTGGCGCGAACCCGCGCAAGCATGTCACTCGCTATAAAGTTTCAACCGAACCACCTCACTTGGCGTTGGCGGATTCACGACAGGAAATTCTGAGTTGGTCGTCTCCCTATGCTGGTGGTTGCCTGAGATTTGGTCCCGATGGGATGCTGTATGTCTCGATCGGTGACGCTGCGAGTGATGACCCATCGACGTACGGATCGGCTCAAAACCTGGGAACTTGGCAAGGTTCCGTTCTAAGAATTGATGTGAATCATCCTGCAGATGGCAAGCAATACGGTATACCGGTGGATAATCCCTTCGTTGGGACAGAGGGGGTCGACCCGGAAATCTGGGCTTATGGAATTCGACACATTTGGCGGATGAATTTCGACGGCAAGACGGGGCGTCTCTACGGAGGTGATGTAGGAGCTGATTCGTGGGAAGCGATCTATCACATCGAGCGGGGCAAGAACTACGGCTGGAGTTATCGGGAAGGAAGTCATCCATATCGAACCGGAAAGCAACCGGTCGCGCATTCAATCGAAGACCCAATCGCTGAGCATCACCATTCGGTCATGCGCAGTATCACCGGTGGCGATGTCTATCACGGTTCGCGTTTACCAGGACTGCGTAATCGGTATCTCTACGGAGGTTATGACACTGGAACCGTATGGGCTCTGGGCATCGACTCAGGCGAAGCTGAACCCCCGGTGCTGATCGCAGATACGTCTCTACGAATATCCAGTTTTGCCACGGACGCGGATAAAGAGATCTATCTGCTTGATACAGTCGGTGGCCAAATCCACGAACTTGAAAAGTCGGCTACCGCGTTACACGACGTGAACGACTTTCCGCGACGATTAAGTGAAACCGGCTTGTTCGCGTCCGTCGAGCGGCAAATCCCTGCACCGGGTGTCGTTTCCTATTCCGTGAACAGTCCACTCTGGTCTGATGGGGCAGAGAAGCAGCGTTTTCTCGCCTTGCCGGGGCGCACAACGGCCGAATTTGAGGTGGTCACCTATCCCCAGTATCAGAATCTTCCGGGTTACAACGGATGGCGTTTTCCAAACGGTACCGTGTTGGTAAAAACGTTCTCTCTCGAGACGGAGTCTGGCAATCCGCAGAGCAAACGGCCGATCGAAACGCGGATTCTACATCTCGAGTCTCTCCCCGGTGATAATGATTTCTGGCGTGGTTACACGTACGCCTGGAATGATGATTTTACCGATGCCCTCCTTGTCGAATCGGGAGGCCTCGACCGGACGTTTCAGATCTCCGACGTCGATTCGCCGGACGGCAAACGCGAGCACACGTGGCGATATCCAAGTCGCTCCGATTGTACTGCGTGTCATACGCAAGCCGCGAAGACCCTGTTGGGCGTCAATACCGCACAGCTCAATCGCACCAGTTTCCATCATGGCGCCGGAGAAAACCAACTAAGCGTTCTCGAGCGTTACGGATACCTATCCGCGCGACTTCCGCTGCATCCACGTGATCTTCCCGCGTTACCGGACCCAAATGACGAAACCATCCCCGTGGCGCAACGCGCACGTTCCTACTTGCATGCGAATTGCGCACACTGTCACCAGTACTTCGGCGGCGGCAATTCCCGCATCGATTTACGCTTCCACGTTCCCATGGAAAAGACCCATCTGAACGAGAAGCCGGTTCACGGAATGCTTGGGATTCCTGACGCAAGGCTGGTGGTCCCGGGCGATCCCGAGCGTTCAATCCTGTACCAAAGAATGGCGAGGCGCGGTCCCGGAGGCATGCCCAAAGTTGGCACGAAAATTCCGGATTCCGATGGGCTGGATCTGATTTATGGCTGGATTCTCGCCATGCCGGGAAAACACTAGGATTTGTCCCGCAAATGCGTTCGCACTCAATTCTGAGCCGATGGCCACGGGCCCGCAAACGCCACGTTTTACCCTGGTTGTGCCCGACGCTAGCGCGTTCGGCTCCATTTGCGGGACAAAGCCTAGTGCCTTTTGATCGGCCCGCGATGCGCGGCGGCAAAATCACTGACACCCTCAACAGTTAGACATGACTGAGAACCAAATGCGTGCGTCCGCAATGTTCCTAATGCTCGGATCGGTCTGTGCCTGCGCCGGTTGCGGCACTTCCTCAACCGAGGAGATATCTTTGCCGCAAAACTACGAGAGAATGCATCTCGCGCCGCCCGCGATCGATAGTTGGCCGTGGTGGCGAGGACGCAATCATGATGGGATCAGCCAAGACCACAACGTTCCGGTGGAGTGGAGTGAGGAAAAAAACATTGCCTGGCGAGTTCAGGTTCATGGGCAAGGGCATTCCAGTCCGATTATCGTTGGCTCACAGATTTTCCTTACGACTTCAGACATCAACGAGCAAACTCAGTCAGTTGTGTCGTTCGATCGCAATACCGGTCGACAGAACTGGACCACCGTGGTGCATCGATCTGGCATGTCGGCGCCACTCCACTCCAAGGCCACGTATGCGGATTCGACGATTGCCTCGTCTGGCGATCAACTATTCGCGGTTTTTCTAAACGACGGCGCTTTGCATGTCACGTCCATTGGCATGACGGGCAACATTGATTGGCAAACAAAAGTGGGTCCTTTTCAGACCCAGTACGGCTACGGGGCCTCGCCCGTTATCTACCGGTCGTTCGTGGTCATTGCAGGTGGGGGTCCGAGTCGAGGGTTCTTGGTTGCGGTGCACCGTAGAACCGGCAAGATCATGTGGCGAGTCCAGCGAAATCAAACCGAAGGCGGAAACTACGCGACTCCGACTTTGGCCTCCATCGACGGCAAAAGTCAACTCTTGATCAATGGTACCGGCTTGGTCTGTGGATACGATCCCGGAAACGGTGAATTGCTCTGGTCGATTCATAGCCCGGCAAAAGCGTGTTGCAATACGATGGCCTTCGGGCCGGATTACGTTTACGCGAGCGGCGGAACCCCTGAGAAAAAAACACTTTGTATAAATCCGAAACTGACACTGGAATCGACCGACGACCGTGTCGTCTGGAGTAGCGACCGATCATCCGAAACTAGCTATGTTCCTTCGCTGCTATTTGATGATGGTTCGCTGTTCAATCTGAATGATCAGGGAATCATCACTTGCTTCGACGGTAGCGACGGATCCATTCAATGGCAGCGGAGGCTGAGGGGTAACTTTTCTGCATCACCTGTCTCGACAGGCGGACGGATATATGCCTGTTCGGAGGACGGCGTTACTTACGTTCTCAGCACCGCGGACGATGGCGCATCTGTAGCAACCAACGAACTGAACGGCCGCTTCTTTGCGACTCCCGCTATTTGCGGGAATTCCGTTTACCTGCGCACCACGACACACCTTTATCGTATTCACGAGGGTCCGAGTTCGGACTGACCAGCAAGTACAGGGTCCATCATCCGCGATCGATTCGCCGTAGCTGGTTTTGCCGCGCAAATGTCGATTGTGTCTCTTGGCGCAAATGGTCGGAATGTATCGCTTGTGACTCGGACCCGGTCACATAGCGTCATCTTGCGGGCGACTCGACGCGAGGGAATCGGCGACGCTCGATTAGAATAACTCGCTGCGTTGTCGCTTATACCTATCACCTGTCTGCCCAGCGTGCGGATCAACGTCGCCACAGAGGAA
>JAHELS010000009.1:42468-60198 GCA_024644085.1 Rhodopirellula sp. | reverse complement strand
GTGGGCGAACGATTCCGGCATGATGGAGCAAAAGCCCGAGGTCAATCGTTCGCCGCTCGCTCAGGAGTTCGTTTTGCAACACGTCGATGTGAAAGTTCACGGCAATATCGCCACGATCCTGATGGATCGTCCCGCAGTTCGAAATGCTTTGAATCCTCAGTTGCTCGAGGATTTGTCGATGGCATTTTCCGATGTCCACCAGGAAAAGCGAGTGCATGCGGTCGTGCTTGCCGGTTCCGGTGAACACTTTTGTTCGGGACTTGATCTGCGCACTTTGTCCCGGATCAGCGAGATGCCTGAGTCCGAGGCACTTCCCGAGTGGTTCTCGGCATGGAAGCATCTGACCGAATTGCTCGAGGCAATGCTGCGGTTTCCGAAACCGATTGTGGCCGCAGTCGATGGCGCGGCGGTCGGTGCGGGGTTCGGATTGGCATTGGCGGCCGATCTGGTTGTCGCGTCGAGCCGAGCCAGGTTTTCGGCGGTCGCGGTGAGACGCGGGCTCGTTGGCGGCGCGACAGCCGCGTTGCTGTCGTTCCGCCTGTGCGGTGCGGTGGCAGCACGACTCGTATTGACGGGCCAGGAGATTGACGGCGAGGAAGCCCACCGACTTGGTCTGTGTGGGCCGGTGGTCGCCCCGGACCAAATCTGGGTTGCCGCGACCGAGCTGGCCTCGGAGTGCACGCACGCGCCCCGAGAGGCCGTCCAGGCCAACAAACGACTCCTCAACGAAAGAATTGGTGAAACCCTGCTCACGCAATTGGCGGCCGGCGCCGCCGACAGCGCCACCGCTTGCACGACCGACGCTGCGAGTGAAGGCATCCAATCGTTTCTCGAGCGGCGCGATCCCGATTGGCCCTGAGCGATCCCACCGTCCCGCTCGCCGACCATCCATCGGGCTCACCAGCTCTCACGGCTTCCCGGCTCTCCGCTCACGGCTCACGGCTTGCACGGCTCAGCGGCTGAGGTACTCGAACCGGCGAACGACCTCGCTGCGTGGTCCCGGTTCGAACAACAATTGAATCTTGTCAACGTCGATCGGAAAACGACCGCCGGTGAAATCGTTCAGGAAAACGGCGGTGTTCATGATCCGAAGTACTTCGGGCTCGTTGGTGGCACGCTGAAACGAGCGGTACAACCAGGGTCGCGGGTCTTGCTCTCCTGCAATTGCCACAAACTCGACCGCGCGCGTTACTACCAGAGGCTCCATATCGACGAGCCTTTTCTCGACCAGCGGTAACAACCCCTCGGCTTGCTTGCCGAAGCTTGAGCAAGCAACCAGCGCCCAGTAACGAATCCATGGGTCGTCACTGGAAAGGGCTTTTTTGATTTGCGGCTCGGCCTGATCGAACGGCAGCAAAGCCAAATTGACTGTGTCGATCAACTCACCAATCGATTCCTTGTTGGCAGCGCCGAATCCGACGGGGTTGTCCATCGCACTCTCAAATAGAATCGCCTCGGGCACGAAGCTTAGATCGGGCATTGCTTTGAGACGCGTGTTCAGCCGCTCGCGCAATTCGACGAGCTTATCGGCGTGCTCGGCTTTGCCGGCAAGATTATGAATCTCGTGCGGATCGGCTTCGATGTCGTAGAGAGCTTCGACCGGTTTGGCTCGAAAGAACTGGCTTTGTGCCTCGTTGAGTTTTCCTTCGGCGTGCAATTCACGCCACTGCTCGTACGCCAACATCTTGTATCGATAGTTGTTTTGCAGGGCGTCGGGAAGGAACGGTTCGAAACTCCGCATGTATTTGTATTTCCCCTTGCGGAGCGTCCGCACGAGGTCGTATTTTTCGTCAAATCGATCGGCATAGCCGAATGTTTCGGCGCGCGAATCGACGTCGTCCGGATCGATTTCTGGACCAAGAAATGCTTTGCCGTCGATTCCATGCGGCGCATCGACGCCGGCAAGGGCCAGCACGGTGGGGCCGAAGTCAACAAATTCGACAAAGCCCTCGGTGCGAGTTGCCAGTTCGCGGCGGGCAAGTTCCCGATAATTCCCGGGCACGCGAACGACCAGCGGTACATGCAGTCCCGATTCGTAGGCGTATCCCTTGGACCGTGGCAACACGCCACCATGATCGCCGAAATAGAAGATGAAGGTGTTTTCAAGTTCACCCGCCTGAGTGAGTTCCGCAACAACGTCGCCGACCACCCGGTCAATCGCCATCATGTTGTCGTGATACCGGGCGCGCGTGTAACGAAAAGTGCTTGTATCAGGAAAATAGGGTTGCAGTTGCACCGAATCGGTTTCTGTGACAGTCGGTTCTTGCATCGCAGCGGCATCGAAATGAAGACTGCTCTCGTGTGACAGCTTTGCTGTCAGCACGTGAAAGAATGGCGTCGAAGAGTTGGGCCTGTTTTTCCAGGATGCCTGGTTGGATGATTCGTCCCACACGTCGGGTGATTTCACCGCGTTGTAATCTTCCTTGCTGTTGTTGGTCGTGTAGTATCCGGCCGCGCGCAGATAGGCCGGAAACATTTTCAGGCCTTCGGGCATTGCCGCCATCTTGCTGCGACGGTGAAATTGGGTGCCGATGCGAGGAGCGTAGCAGGCGGTGATCAGGGTGGTGCGGGCGACCGAACAGACCGGGGCACAGGAAAACGCGCGGTCAAACGTCACGCCATGCTGGGCCAGTTCTTCGATGTTGGGTGTGACCGCCCCGTGCCGGTCGAAGTGGCGGAGGTAATGTTTCGAGTTATCCTCGGACATGATCCAGACCACATTCGGCCGCGCGTCGTCGGCAAGGCAATCCGAAGCGGTCGCCAGAAAGAGGATTGCAAAAAACGTGCAAGCCCACGCGCGTCTTGCGTGCGTGGCATGAAACAGGAGCATGATCAGGCGTGAACTGTTCACAGTGGAGACCTACCGGGATGCGTGTGAAATCGACCAGGAAGATCCGTCATTGTACGCATTGGGCTTGTCACTTGCCCCGCTCGGGACTGCTCATGATCGGCTTGCTGCCGGTGATTGTGTTGCTGCCAGTGATCGTGTTGCTCTCGGGCAGCGTACTTAGGGCGCAGGAGGGGGTCGAGACACAGGACGCCAAGCCGGCGCCGCCGCTTTCGCTCGAGACGCTGTTTCATCCCGACAACAAATTCGATTTCGACGGATCGTTGCCGGCCACGCATTGGATTGGTCAGTCGGCGTCGACGTTGTTGCAGCGCGGAAAGGAAACATGGGTCGAGGTCGACCCACTCACCGGCGAGACCACGCCTTGGCCGGTGGTAGATCGATTGGCGGAACAATTGGCGGACCTCGACCCACTGGACGCGAAAAAGGCTCAACGGGCCGCAAACACGGCCGTGACGCGAATGCGGGAAGTGGACGATGTCGTGCTGGTCAAGATCGACAAGGGGCTGGCATTGGTCTCGGCATCGAAACCTGCGCGCTGGTTGACGCGCGATGCGTCCAAATGGCAAGACCCCACACTCGACCCGACCAAGCGACGAGTCGCCTACACGCGCGACGGCGATTTGTTTCTTTTGGATGCTTCGAGCGGGCGGTCGCTGCAATTAACCAACGATGGCACCGACACAATCCTTGATGGCGTGCTTGATTGGACCTATCAGGAGGAGATTTTTGGCCGCGGTAATTACCGCGGGTTTTGGTTCAGTCCCGACGGCGACTGGCTGGCAATGTTGCGAATCGATATTGGCGCAATCGAACCCTACGTGTTGCCGTCCGCCTCGAGTGAGCGAGGGGCGGGCGTGGTCCGTCGATACCCCAAAGCGGGTGACCCGATTCCTCATGCCGACTTGCACGTTTGGGATCTGCGGCAATTCGATTCGGGCGTCGTCCCACCGTCGCAATTCATTACTGGATCGACGCCGCAGGATGAGCGAATCATCACTGGCGTTTGGTGGAATCCGCACCACTTCGGTTTGCTGGTGAGTGTTAGCGATCGGTTGCAAACATGGCGAGAACTTCGCCTGTGCACGATGGACGTATTGTTGGGAGCCCAACCCTCACCGACGCTTCTGATTCGAGAAGAGAGCCCGGCTTGGGTCGAACCACCCTCGGCCCCGGGTTGGTTGCCCGATGGGAGTCTCGTGTGGCGCAGCGAGTTGCCGACCGGACGCTCGCGCTTGTACCGGATTTCACCAGGCGGCCAGGAAGTCACGCCGTTGACGCCCCGTGATTTTGATGTTCATGATTTCCATGTCCGCGGTGATGGATCGTTCGCCGTGGTTACCGGCGACGCGGATCGGGGAACCGTCGAGCGTCACGCCTACCGAGTTGACGTCGATTCGGACCGTCCTTCCGCGTTGCTTCCGCTGACTGACAAGCCGGGCTGGCACGCGACCATCCTCAGCCCGGATGGGAAATGGTTGGTCGATCGATACAGCACGACGACCATGCCGCCGGAGTTGCGTGTGCGATCCGTGTTGGACGACCGAGAAACATTGCTTGCGGCTTCGGAGTTGAAGCTCCGCGAGGCAATGAGAAAGCCGGAAGTGTTTTCGATTCCGACTCCTGATGGGATCGAGATACCGGCATTGTTGGTTCGTCCCGAGGCGGCCCAGCGCGACAACCCCTGTCCGGTCGTCATCGAGATCTACGGCGGCCCACGTTCACCTGTGGTCTCGAGCCGCTGGGGCGGCACAAAATCACTCTACCGGGAACTGCTTGCCCGCCGCGGGATCGCAGTGTTGGCGGTAGACAATCGATCGAGCGCGGGACGTGGAATCGCTGATACTTGGTCGATCCAGGGCCGGGTGGGTGAGATCGAATTCCAGGATTTGATGACCGCGGTCGGCTGGCTCAAGGAACAGCCATGGGTGGACTCGCAACGATTGGCGATCCGTGGATGGAGCTTCGGTGGATTCATGACGCTTTACGCGATGACGCACAGCGATGCGTTTGTCGCCGGCATTGCGGGTGGCTCGGTCACCGATTGGAGGGAATACGATGCGTTCTACACTGAGCGGTACATGGGTTTGCCCGAGGAGAACCTGGAGGGCTACGACTCGACCGCTCCACTCGGGGTGGCCGAACAATTGTGCGGCCGCGTCTTGATGATTCACGGCGAGTCGGATGACAACGTGCATCCTTCGAACACGCTGCGGATGGCCAGGGCCCTGCAGCACGCCGGAAAGGATTTTCGCTTGATGATTTATCCCGGAGCCGCCCACGCGATCCATGATCCACGCCAGGCGTGGCACATGCACCAGATGGTCGATCGTTTTCTCAGCGACGAACTCCTGGTCACCCCAGAGCCGGTCTCGCCGCGGCGGTTCTCACCGAGAGGGGCGGAAAGCCGGAAAACGCCGCGAAATCGGGCCGATAAGGGCGGCGGTAGGAACCCAGGCGGGTCTGGGCAAAAAAATCGATAAGCGTTACACTGCGTGGCTCGAAACAAGTCAGCAAAGTCTTTCAGGAAGCAGAAATATGTACGCCATCATCGTCGACGGCGGTCGCCAATATCGCGTTCAACCCGGAATGGAAGTCGACGTCGATTACCGTGATCTTCCCAAGGGAGAAAGCCTCACCTTCGAGAAAGTGCTTGCCGTCAGTGGCGACGACGGCATGAAACTCGGTTCCCCGACCCTTGATGGTGCGACCGTGACGGCTTCGGTCATCGGCCCAGCGATGGACAAGAAAATCTACGTTCAAAAATTCCGCCGCCGCAAAAACAGCCGCCGCCGCACCGGACACCGCCAAATGCATACGCGCGTGCGGATCGAAAAAATTGCCGGTGTAAAATAATCGGCACCGTTTGGCTTTCGATCAATTAAGTTAGGCGGCTTCGCTTCGCTTCGGACCTTTCCGTCGTCGAAGCATGTTCTCAGTGCGTGAACGATTGAGGTTGCCGATGGCGGCGATTGAAATTGCAGGTTATGACATCGGAAAGGTCCTCGGTGTGGGAACCGTGGGGACCATATACGAGGCCAAGGATCGCCGCACCAGTGCGATTGTCGCGATCAAAATCCTCCACCCCACCGTCAGCCAGGATCGGTTGATTCGCGCGCGATTCCGTCGCGAAATGTTGATCCTGGATCGATTGGACCACCCACACATCGTCCGGTGTTTCGGCGGCGGCGAGCAAGACGGACATCTCTATTACGTGATGGAACGGGTTGACGGGGGCACGGTGAAGGAATTGCTGAAAGTCCAGGGCCCGTTTGCATGGCCGGTCGTCATCGAAATCGCCCGTCAGCTCTGTTCGGCACTCCAGTTCGCTCATAACCACGGCGTGGTCCATCGCGATCTCAAACCCGGTAATCTGTTTTTGACTACCGAAGGGGATATCAAGCTCGGGGACTTTGGCATCGCGCGTGACCTCGAGGGGACCGACTTAACGGCCAACGGGATGATGGTCGGAACCCATGCCTACATGGCACCGGAACAGATCGCTGGCGATAGGTCGATTAGCGGTAAGGCAGATCTTTACGCTCTAGGATGCTGCCTGTTTGAAATGCTGGTTGGACGCACGCCCTTTGTCGGCGATAACTACCAGAAACTTTTTGAACAACACATTCGTGCCGAGCCGCCCAAGCTCCGCGATCATGTCAAAGATTGTCCTGCCGAATTGGAGGACATCGTCTCCAAACTGCTGGCGAAGAGTCCTGATGAACGACCTTTCAATGCTCGGCAGGTGCAGGCGGTGATGCTGCGATTGGCCGGCACGCACCGTGGTGACGATCCGACGGATCATGCGGCGATGGGCCGCGCCGGGGCGGCCCCGGATGTCGGGGCGGGACAGGTGTTGCACAGTGGTCGCGACATACTGCGGCAACAAATCGACCAGCGTCTGTCCGGCAATTCCCCCGATGAGATCAGCTGGCGAAAGCTGGGGATGATGGTCGCGGCGATCGCAGCAGTCATTGTGGCGGCAACATTCCTGGGAAATTAACTCTCCCATCGCTCTGGGCTTAGGCTCCGTCTCCAAAAGCAGCTTACACCCGCACGCGCGGTGGGCGGCAGGATCCAATTGGATTCAGTTCTTCATCGAAGCAGGTTTTCGGGATTGGATTTGATCGAAACTACCTTCTGCAGCGGGGGGGGAGCGTCGGATTGATCGGCGTCGCCCCGTGGTCCAGCTTTGCGTGGATGCTAGGGGGTGGGAAGCATCGGGTGCGAATTGTTATCCTGCTTGCTCGTATCCGGCGATGCAATTGCCGGTTTTGTCGTTGTGCGACGTCTGGGGACGACGTGCCGCGACCCACTCTCGTATTCGTTCGGGCGCAATCGAATTGCCAACCGGACTTTCTGTCGGAAACCCAAAATGATCAAACAACTGTCAATCGCTGCCATCGTGATGATGACGACACTTTCGGTGGTGCCAAATCTGTTGGCACAGGAAGAGCCTGAAAACGAGCAGCAAGCTGAGCCGGCTCACGAACCGATCGGCTATTTTCTCGGACTCTCGGTCGGCCAACAGATGCGTCAAAACGGATTCCAATCCGGCGACTTCGATATCGACGCGATGATTGCCGGATTCAACGACGGCCTGAAGCAGGTGGATTCGGCATTGTCCGACGAGCAGCTGCAGGAGACGCAGGTCAAGATTCAAAGTCTGCTTCAGAAGCGGCAGCAGGAAATGCAGCAGGCTCAAAAAAAGAAGGGCGAGGAATTCCTCGCGGCCAACGCGAAAGCCGACGGGGTCAAGAAGCTCGAAGGTGGCTTGCAATACAAGGAAATCACCAAGGGTGATGGCGAATCACCCGCGGCTACCGACACCGTCAAGGTCCACTACACAGGCAAGTTGATCGACGGAACCGTTTTTGACAGTTCCGTGCGGCGTGGGGAGCCGGCCACGTTCCGCGTCAACCAGGTAATCCAGGGTTGGCAGATGGCGCTCCAGAAAATGAAGGTCGGCGACAAGTGGATGTTGTACATCCCGTCCGATCTGGCGTACGGCGAACGAGGCAGCCCCGGTGCGATCGGCCCCCACGAAGTACTTGTCTTCGAGGTCGAATTGCTGGAGATCCAGTAGACCGAGCGGGATAGAGAGAACGAAAGATGCGGCGGGCATTGTCCGCCGCATTCTTCGTTTACCCATTCATTGATCACTTTCCGGTTCAGCCGGTTCGTCCGGCGTTTGGGCGCTACCGCTCGGAGTTGAATCCTCGGACTCGGAATCCGCCGGGTCGGTCGCTGACTCCGAGGCGTCGTCGGCATCATCACTGTCAGCGTCATCGCTGGCCGCAGCTTTTTCCGCAGCAGCTTTTTCCTCAGCAGCAGCCTCTTCCTCACGCCGTTTTTCTTCGGCTTCGAGTTCGGCGCGCCGCCGTTCGGCAGCATCCTTGGACTTGGCCCGGACTTCCTCGTACATCCCGGCGTCGACGTGGCCATACTCGCCCATCATTTCGACGAGCGTTTTGAGGGGGAAGTCGTCGGCGATATCCTGAGAGTCAATCGCAACCATGTACCGCCGCACCGCATCGAAGAGGTCCTCGGCGGTGTCATCGATGGTCAGCAAGGGATAGTCGTCGAATACTTCCGCCCATACGGCGAACGCTTGTTCGTAAAGCTCGATGGCCTTGTCAAGTTCGGCGTCGTTATTGGCCTGCTCGGCTTCATAGAGCAACCGCCTGGCCTTGACGGTTCTCTCTTCTTCTTCCGCCTGTGCGAGCGTCTTCCAATAGACGTAATTGATCTGGGTGCGATAGCCTTCGGTCTTCTGGTACCGTTCCTGGAGATCCTGGATTTCTCCGATCAGGTTGACAGCCTGCAATCGTACGGCCGGATCCATTTTCTTGGCCAGGGCACCGAGATCGGGGACCAGGTCATCAGCGATCTTCGGTTTGAGGGCTTTTTCAAAACGATCCAACTCCGATTCCGGCTTCTCCCAGACCTCGCGCAGGTGATCTGAAATGACTTCCAGTCGTTGTTGGCGGGCGGCGTCATAGAGTTCCGGGTCGAGCGCGCGGAATTGCTCAATTCGTTCTTGTTGTTGAGCCTTGAGGACATCAAGAGAATCGAGCTTGATTGTAAAGGGTGAGGTGGTAGGGATACTGCGATTGCCGAAGGCGGCCCAATCTTCGGCTGCCAGTCGCCAGGCGTTTTGGGAGCTTTCGTCGAGGATCCCTTCGCGTTCGATCGCCTCGGCATGCTTGAAACGCCATTTCGGTCCGGTCTCGTAGAAGTTCAAAGGCGTTTGACGCCGGATCTTCACGCCGCTGTCGACGATCTCGTAGCCATGATTGAGCCACAGTCGGCCGACAAGCCAGTTGTCCGGTTTGCCGAGCGGTCCGCGCGCCTCGGGACTGTCGACCGCGATATTCTCTTTCAGCAACGATTCGTGGAGTACTTCGTCGTCGGCGAAGAGGCGGCGATACTGGGTCCGCTCGTCCGACAAACCCATTTTTTGACCGTAGAACCAACCGGTGTACCACACCAATCGTGGTGCCTTTCGGTTTTGTCGAACGCCGCGGGTCAGGAATTCCGTTCCCTCTCGCACCATTTCGTAGCGCTGCCGATAGTCATCGAACTCGGTCGAAACGTTGTAGGCAAGATTGTGTGCCTGGTGTTCCCACACTTTGTCGAAATGTGGCTGCAGCAACGCAATGTTATTCAGCGTCGCCTTGAGTCGATCCCATTCGTGCAGCACGCGATATTGGTGTGCCTTGTTCCACAGCAAGGTAGCGGCGACTCCGCGCAGGCCGAGCGAGGCCAGCTTCATCGTCTCGCTTGCCGGGCTGATTTCTCCCAGATCGCTCTCGGCAATGTCGTACTGGTGACGCATCACCGACAGCCGTCCGCCGAGATCTCCCTTTCCACCGGCCGGTTGTCCCAGCATGTAAAGCGGAATCAGCATGGCGACGAGCACCACGAGATAAATGATCTTTCGACGCAGAATTGTCGTTCGATTCATGCCGCGATCTCGCGAGATTTCAGGAAGAAGTAACTGATAGTGAACGCCAGGATGCAATATCCGAGCGTAGCGGTAGCGTGCCTGAGCAGCAGCGCACCGAAAATGTCAAATCCGCTGGCCGCGTACTCGGCGGTACCCAGCATTTTCGGCAGATTCGGCAGCGCAGTGGCGATGGCATCGAGGGAGTAGACGATGCCGGCGTCGACGGTCTTGATCACGCGGGCCGCGATCGTATCAACATCCAACTGCGTCGTCATCGCGTCCTGTTTCAGCAATCGCACCATCGATTCGATCGGCCCGCCGCCCCGTTCGATACCGGCGTCGATGTAATGCCGCGTGTCATAAACCTGTTCTGCCGAGAAGCCGAGCAATACGCAAACAAAGGTGGCAACCATCGCGACAGGGCCGCTCAGAAACGTGCTGAACATGACACCGAACGCGATCACCATCGTCATTTGCAACCAGATCGAGATGTACGCTTTGGTCAGATTCCACCCGAAAGGGTTCTCCTCAGGGCGCAGATAGACGCTGCTGCGTGTGACACCGAGATACTGGCTCCGGTCCAAACATTGAATCACGATCTGCATCCGACCATTTTCGTCGACCAGATCGTCAAAGACGTTGAGCATTCGCGTTTCGTTGTTATCCGTTCCCTCGATGTCGAGCGGGAGGATTTTTTCGTCAACGTCGTATTCGTCCACGACAAACACGATGGGGTTGCTCTCGATCTCCGATCCCGGATGCTTCATGGTGATCGAACCGCGGATCCCCGATTCAATGTCTCCCTTGAAGGAGCGATAGGCACGCAGCGATAGATCGATTGGGATGCCGCCGGCGTATCTGTCCGGCGTGATGTTGGCGAATGTAAATTCCGCGGCGCCGAGCGTTCCCCCTTCGACGTACCCATGGACAACCTTGCGGCTGCCGCGAGCGAGTCCGATCACACGTGAGAAGCCGCTGCTGCGGTAACCACCGGTTTCGAATCGCTCCGCACCGATATCGACACCGGCGTCTTTTGCCTCGCCGCTGCGATCATAGAACTGGACGTCGCCGTAGACCGGCACGCGTGCTCGCAGTGCACCGGTCGGCGGGCCGATCTCGAAACTTCCGTCCCCCTTTTGCGTGACCACGTGCCGGTGGCCGCGAACGATGTCGGTCAGCCCCAGACCGCCGGAATCGGGTGTGATCGAAAATGTGTGTTTGTGATACCGAACGTAGTCGGTTTCTCCCTCGAGCGTGCCGTCGGACAATTCACGCACATCGGTCACTTCCAAATGCGAATGCCGCAATCCGCGCGTCACGAACAGGTAACTCGCCAATCCCATCGGGACCAGCATCAGTGTGCCAACGGCGACAAATCCGAGCATTCGTCCAAGCACGATTTCGGTCGCCCGAACCGGCTTGGTGACAATCGTGTAGATCGTCTTGCTCTTGATATCCGCAGGCAGCGAGAACGCGCTGATAAATAGGGCCAAGGCGAGAATCAAGTAGTTGGTCGCCGTCAGCACAAAGCTGATGTACAGCCGCGCGGGATCGTCACTCTCGGGATTCAAATACCATCCGGCCAGCAACAGAACGACAAGAAACAATCCGACCGCAAACAGCACCCTTCGGCGAATCGCCTCTTTGAAGGCCAGGCGGGCAAGGGCGAAGATGCGGCGAAGCGATGTCCGTGGCAAATCGAAACGAACCAGCTCACGCACCGACCGGGCGACCGCATAAAAACCTTCCACCGGCCCGTAACGGGCGGCCGAAACCACGTACCCGACGATCAAGCCGAGTAAGATCGCCAAAACGAACAGCACGACACCTTGCAGAAAGGCGCTTTCAAGAAACGCCTCGGGTCGCATCAGCCATTGGTAATAGGACCAGAAGTCATCCAGTTGCAGGGTCATTGACCAGCCTCGGTGTCGTTGCCGGATTCGTTCGCCTGGGTGTCGGACGACGGCTCGGAAGGAGCGGAGCCCGAAACGCGCCGGGCGCCGGGACGGGCCTCGCTCTCGCGCACAATGTTCAGGAACAGGTCTTCCATCGTTGCCGTCGGATTGTCGATGGACTTCACACTGCCCCCGTGCCGCCGGATCACTTCGGCGATCTCATTCTTGGCTTCCTCGGTCAGCCCCTCGGCGTGGACTTCGGTGACGTCCTGGACCTTCAACAGATCGCTAACACGCCCAAGCTCTTTGAGTTCTCCCTGGTGCAGAATCGCCACACGGTCACAGACGTCCTGGACGTCGGCCAATTGGTGACTGCACAACAGTACCGTCTTGCCCTGGTCTCGAAGTGCCAGGATCAAGTCTTTCATCTCGCGGGTTCCGATCGGGTCGAGACCGGTCGTCGGCTCATCCAACAGAATCAGATCGGGGTCGTTGATCAGTGCCTGGGCCAGTCCGACGCGGCGTGTCATCCCTTTGCTGTATTCGCGAAGTTGACGATGCTTGGCTCCCTGCAATCCGACCAGCCGGATCAGTTCGTCGACACGCTTGCGACGGGCCGCACCCGACATGTCGAAAAGCCGGCCGTAAAAGTCAAGCGTCTCCTCGGCCGTTAGAAACTTGTACAGATATGATTCTTCGGGCAGGTAGCCGATTCGCTCGTTCTTGCTCGTCTCGCTGGCGTCTTTGTCAAAGACCAGAACCCGTCCGCTGCTGGGGAACAGCAAGCCGAGAATCAGCTTGATGGTTGTCGACTTACCACTGCCGTTGGGACCCAGAAGCCCGAAAATTTCGCCGGGGCGAACCTCGATGTCCAGCGATTTGAGGGCGTGAACCTTTTTTCGCCCCCAGAAGTCACGGTAAATCTTGCTCAGGTTCCGTGATTCGATGACGATGCCCGACGCGGAATCGTCGGGACTGGTTCCTGCCGAAGCGTCAGGCTCCGTCTCGGCGACCGCGGTTGAATCGGTATCCACGAGCAAAAATTCCGTAGAGAGGACGAAAACGAGGAGAAGTCGGCAAGCGGTTGCCAAACCTCGGACACGGGTCCCGGATCGCTGGCGGTTCCGGAACAGGAGATTTTTACGCTACGGGACCTCGAGCGAAAGAGTTCGTATTTTTATCGGCCTCGGGCCGCACCGGTATCGGCCTCTGGGCTACAACTGCCGGGGCAATCCGAGCCTTCAAGCATGGGTCACGACGCACCGAGAGACTCGTCCCGAATCGTGACCGACGTGCTCCGGGGCTGGAACCAACAAGGCCCGCCCCCGGGCTCCACAGATCACCCGCATTGTTGCCGATTTGCTTCACCAAGGGGCTTGCAATTCGACCCGCCATGCGACAATCAATTCCCAGCGGCGGCAAGCCCTTCCCCTTCCAGATCCATTTTCGCCACCCAGAATCGGAGACGTTGAGCCGTTGACCCAATCGCATCGCACGGTCGAACCTCCCAGCCCGGATGCTGCCGGGGGATACAAGGAAGCGACTGAGTTTCTGTACGACCGCATCAATTACGAACGCCTCGTCAGTGGAACCACCCGTTATCCGTTCCGGCTCCAGCGGATCGCGGACCTGATGCGACGTCTCTCGTTGGGCGGCTATCTCCACAGCGATTCCCAGCGACCGCCGGTGCCCCTGGTCCACATTGCCGGCACCAAGGGAAAGGGTTCCACCGCGGCGATGGTTGCTTCGATTCTCACCGCTAGTGGATTGCGGACCGGACTCTATACATCACCCCACCTCCATCTGCTCGAGGAAAGATTTCGGATAAATGGAAAATCTTGCGGGGCGAACGATATTGTCAACTTGGTGCAACGGATTCGACCGGTCGCCGAGCAGATCGAACCATTCATCGGAGCTCCGTCCTTCTTCGAGTTGACGACGGCGATGGCTCTTTTGCATTTTGATTCGCAAGATTGCGAGGCGGTGGTCATTGAGGTCGGATTGGGTGGGCGGCTCGACAGCACCAATGTTTGCGCTTCGAGCGTGACGGCGGTGACATCGATAGGTCTGGATCACCAAAACGTGCTCGGCAACAACCTTGCAACCATTGCTGCCGAAAAGGCGGGAATCATCAAGCCGGGCGTACCGGTGGTCAGCGGTGTCCGCGATGAAGCGATTGCCGAGGTCGTCGAGTCGCAGGCGCGTGAGTCCGGAAGCCCGTTCTATCAATTGGGCCGATCGTTCCTCGTCGAGAGCGAACCGTCACCCCACTGGGGTTCAAATCTGAGCTACACCGGGTTGCAGCCTCCACTACGCGGCAAGTTCGATGTGCCACTTCGGATGGATGGCGAGCACCAGGCGGCCAACGCGGGTCTCGCTATCGCGATGGTCGAATTGTTGCGTGGTCAGGGCGTCGAGATTGGCGATGACGCAATTCAATCCGGGCTGGGCCAACTGCAGTGTGCCGGTCGCATCGAACGGTTCATGCTCGACGAGGATGTGTTGGCGATCATCGATTCAGCGCACAACCAGGATTCCATCAGCGCGCTGCGTGATTGCTTGCAGCGAAGATCGGCCGACCGACCCGTTACCGTGGTATTTGGGACGAGCATCGACAAGTCGGCCGAGCCGATGTTGCGATTGCTTTCCGACGTGACCGAGCGGTTGATCCTGACGCGATTTCACGGCAATCCGCGATTTCGCCGTCCCGAGGAACTCCGAGCGATGATTCCGCCCTCACTCGTCGAGCGGACGGAGGTCTTGGAGGATCCCATCGAAGCTTGCCGCCGCGGTTTGTCCGCCGCGACGCCGGGTGGAACTCTTGTCGTGTGCGGTTCTTTTTTCCTTGCCGCCGAAACACGTCACTGGGTTGCGGAACGATCGGTCGATGGTTCTAAAAAAGGGGTCTGACCCTCGGAACGTTCCGGTGCTTCGCCGTTACCTTCGGTTTGGGATCGTGGCGAGCGTCAATTCGATGTCGCCCAGCGGCAACCCGGTTTCCGTCGCGATCTCCTCGGCCGTGTGGCCGTCGCTGTCGAGCGATTGAATCGTTCGTTGTTGTTCGGGCGAGGGAAGCACGGACATCGACAAAGGCGAGGGGGTGCCCTGCAAGGCCGACAGGTATTCGATCCGCTGGTCGACCTGGTTGAGCAAAGTCTGGACGACCATGATCCGCGTATCCAGTTCGGCCTTGAGTTCGCGTTGAAGATCGAACAGGGCGGCGTGCCACCGCTGGGTCTCCGGCGGCGCGTCGGCCAGCGGCACGGAGGGTTCCTTGCGCTCGCGGATTTGCTGGATCGCCCGATTGGCGACCCGGGCATCCCGGTTGACCCGTTTTCGCATTTTGATTTGACGGCGAGCCAGCACCCAGCCGAGCATCACAAAACCGGCGACCATGAGCATCTGGGCCTGTTGCATGTCGGCGATCAAATGGAATCGGATGATCGAAATCATTGGCTCTTCGTCTCTTGCAAAAAAACTCCCGGACATCGGTTTTTATCGTCGTGGCTGCCGCTCTTGGCTAAGCTGGCTTGAAGAAGGTCGCATTTCGCTGAGACTATCGGTAATCTCAAATACTCCGGTTATGCGATCCCCACAGTGCTGGCCGCCTGTGACTTGCCCCAATGACCCAGTTTCCGTGCCCTTGTTTCCGTGACATGGCGTCCTGCTCGACGTGACTACCGTGCCTGATCCCTGTCCGACTCCCCCTTCGCCGGCGATCCATCTCTGGCACGCCACCAGTTCCCAGTCGCATCCGGGACCGGTCGAACAGTTTTGCGAACGATGGTTGGACGATTTCGATCGCGAACGAGCTTCGCTGTTTCGCCGACCCACGACGCGGAACCAGCACGTTGTGGGACGGGGAATGGCGAGAAAACTTTTGGGCTCTGACGTCATTGATCCGCACTCGATCCGGTTCGCGGCCGAGGTTCATGGAAAGCCCTACGTCACCCAGCCCGACAGTGCCAAGCGCCCCTTCAATGTCGCGCACACCGACGGGCTGGTGATGTGTGGAATCGGCGATGAAACCACCGAGTTGGTCGGCGTCGACGTCGAGCGGCTTGACCGTCGCACTGATCCTGAACTTGCCGACCGCTATTTTTCGAGGCCCGAAATCGATTACCTGCACCGATTCGGATGTGACCAGGCAAGACGCGATGCGTTCTTGAGGATCTGGACTCTGAAAGAATCATTCATCAAAGCGATCGGAACTGGCTTGCAGACACCGCTTGCCGACTTTGCCTTTGAGGAGATCGATTCGGAAACACCTCGCATCAGGATGTTAAGCCCGAAGCTGGAAAGTAATACCGCTTGGAGGTTTTTTTCCATCCATCCGCGTCCGGGATTTATCGGTGCGATCGCCGTTGCGCCGAAGCAGCCGCGCGAATCAATCGATTTCCAACTTCACAGCTTCGACGAGTTGGTTGATTGATCGACGTCCTCGGGCGCCATTTCTTCCTCGCCCGCCGCGCCCCGGTTGTCTTCGGCGTTCGGATCCGGCGATTCGCTTTGCATCGTCAATAGTTCCTGCGTGGTGTCAGGCCACTCGATCCAAACTCGCAATTCCAGCGATGCCTCCGCTTCGATGGCTGCGATCAATGTTTGCAGCTCGGCGACGCGCTCGGCGGCAATTCGCACCGAATCGGCAAGGGCGTCGTTGCGATCGCGTTTGGCCCGCAGAATCTTTCGGCCCGATGTCCCGGCGTTGTCGTAGACGGCGGACAATCGTGTCGACTCCTGGCTGATCATCATCGCCTGGTGGACCAATTGGTCCGCGACCCGCTCGAGTATGGGCGTCGAAACCAATTGCCACGGCATGGACGGATCGAGCCGGGCTGCGAACCGGGTACGGCACGACAACTTTCGGCTGCACCGAAGATCGAATCGGATTCCCAACGCGACCGATTCGCCGTCTTTGGGTGTCAGCACGGCGAGACCGCGGCCGCGACGCAGCGATTCGGGATCGATTGGTTCGATCCAGGCGTGCTCGATCTCGTCGGGAAGTTCGAATTCGAGTGAGACACGGGTCGCGCGTGGAGGAATCGGGTAGCGAAGATTCCACGTCGGCATCACGTCGCTTTCGTTCAGGCGAAGAGGCAACGGGTCAGCCTCGATCACCGGACGCAAGAAAACCGTGTTGCCGTTATCGTCGGTGATCCGACCATGTGACAGCGATGCGGCAAGCGGTGATTCGCCCGCCCGATCGGACCAGTGGAATGACGTTTCATTCGATCCGCGAGTGAATTCGCCGATCACAATATCTTTACGAGAGTCCCGGAGTTCCCATTTTCCGTCCGCACCGCCCAGAACCAGCGGAACGTCGAATGGAAAGTCAAGCTTCAATCCCGTCATCGCACTCTCGCTCAGCAGGACCGCCGGCTCGACCTGGTCGATCGGTGGCAAAGCGACGGACATGACCGGCGAAGTCCGCGTCGGTTGCGGCGATTCATCGGGAGGTGTGACGTCGACGTCGGCGGCTTGCCCCGGTTCGCCTCTCTCGTCCACCGTCCCATCCGACGCGTCTGACATATCCAGGCCATCTGGAACGTCGGTCAGGTCCAGCGGTGAACCCGCTGATGACCGATCCGGATCGGAATCGGAAGATTCGACGAACTCGGCCACCGGGGGCATCAAATCGTCGAGCGAAAACGAGGGCTCGAGGTCGACCGACGCGTCGGAAAGAGGTGTCGACTCCGCAGCGGTCATTGATTCCAACGTCTCCAAATCGCCGATCGTCTCGAGAGAGTCCCCCTGAGGAGCGCCGGCCGACGCGGGCGAGGCAGCTGTCTCAGCTCCTGCGTGACTCGGAATTGAGCTGACCGCGAAGGGATCGGGTTGCGATTTGCTGGCCTGGAACTCGCTTGCCTGGGATTCGGCATCCAAAGGTCGCGAGTTGCGGTAAAGCACGGCTCCGATCAATGCCGCACTGACGCCGACCACGCTCAAAACGATCGCGGTACGCGGCGACCGCCGAGTGCTCGATTCATGAACCGCTGTGTCGGCGCGGGGATTCGCAGGTTCCGCACCACTGGTTTCCT
>JAHELS010000009.1:0-42368 GCA_024644085.1 Rhodopirellula sp. | reverse complement strand
AATGCCGCACTGACGCCGACCACGCTCAAAACGATCGCGGTACGCGGCGACCGCCGAGTGCTCGATTCATGAACCGCTGTGTCGGCGCGGGGATTCGCAGGTTCCGCACCACTGGTTTCCTCGACGCTGGTTTCCTCGCCACGGATTTCCGCACCACCGGGACTTTCCAGTGGCGAGACATTGATCGCTTGCCCTTGCGAAGTTTCCGACTGAGGAGACTGTGACTGTGGGGGACAATAGTTCTCGCGAAACTTTCCAATTTGATCGAGTGATTCCTGGGAAGGCGTCGGAATCGCTCGGTCGCCGAGTTCGTAAAGGCGACCGTTCCAGAAAACCGTGTTTGCCCGGTGAGTGACACCGAACATTGCGGGCACAATCGGCGGGATTGGCTGGTCGGTTTCCTGTTCATGCTGGCATGCGATCTGACCCAGTGCTTGGCACCACGCTTCGACGATTTCAGTGGGAGGGTTGCCGAGCCGCGTCACCAGCGATTCGATCGACTCGTACTCAAGCGATCCGGTTGCACGGTCATGTGTTTCATGCAGGGGGCCGAGCGGGCGGGGTCCGCCGCCGGATCCTTGCTCACCGGCGAGCAACAACTCGGTCGCTTCTGCCGGCGTTAATTCTCCCGAATGAACTCGCTTCAAAGCCGATTCGATCGTTTCTCGGTCGGTCATGACGTGCCCGTGTCTGACGCGATGAAATGCCGTTGAATGGAGGAACAACGAGCCAAGAGGGGAAGTTTATCGGATCGGAGTGATGCTAGCGAAACGTCTCCGCAAAGTTTTCCCACACGGATCCAGCGGAATAACCAAATGCCGGAGATGGTTTGTGCCGATAAATCCGCCTGAAGCGGTTGTTCCAGACAGCCGGTCGTATCGCTTTATGAGGATTCGACCGACCAAGAACGGATCATCTACTTCAGGCCAGATAGAAAGGGGGAGGGATTGGTTGGAACTCGCAAGCGCGGGTATCGAGCCAGTCCTGGGAGAGAGCCGAGCGAGTCTGCTTGTCTTTTTACCCGCCGCGAAAGCGATCGACAGGAAACTGTCACGCGTCCGCGTCACCCCCGCCCGTGAATTACCGGCCCACAGCGAGGCGGCGACCGCCGCGGAGACGTTTGCGATGCACCGAATGACTCAAAACAAATCATTTTCTCTGTTCGTCGCCGCGACGACATTGGCGCTATGCACAGCGATGGGAGGAACGTCCGCGACGGCCGCTCCACCCAACGTTCGACACGCTGATGCCGACTATGACGCCAGCGGGTACGTCGTACCGGCGGGAATGGTGCCTCCCTCGATGTACCGAGGAGGTGTCGTGCAAGTCGGCTGTGCCAGTGGCAGTTGCGACATGATCGCCTGTGACGGTGGTTGCGCCAGCGGCTATGGCGGCGGATGCGACGGCGGATGCGACGGCGGCTGCGACGCATGCGACGAGGGTTATGGAATTCTCGATGGCCTTGGCGGCGGCTGCATGGCGGGACGTTGCCAAGGCGGCTTGCTGGGCAAATTTGCCTCAGGCAACGGATGTTACGGCTGCGGCACCGGGATGTCGAACATGCGTCACCTCTGCTTTTTCTGTCGAGGTGGCGGTTGCAGTGTGTGTCAATTCCTCAGCCCCGGCGCTATCATCGGAGCCATGCAGAGCCTGCGGCCCTATACCGAAGCGGGACTCTGTGCTCAACGCTGGTATGACCTGTCGGCCGAGGCCATGTTCTTGCGTCACTCCAGCGGCGGACTCTCGGGCGACATCACTTCGCTCGGGACCGCACCACTGGGGCCGATCGTGTTGCGTCTCGGTGACGCCGACGGCGGCGATGACTACGAAGCAGGCGTGCGTCTATCGGCATCGTTCATTTTCGGTGCAGGCGGAAACATCGAGGGAACCTACATCGGTGCCAACGAATGGGACAGCACCGCATCGGCTTTCGATCCGGGTGCGGGCCTGTTCTCCTTCATCAGCGATTTCGGAACCAACCCTCCGGACAACGCCGGTACGCCCGCGTTTGACCCCGGCTTTGACGACACAGACCGCTCGCTGGTTCAAAGCGTCTCGGCGAGCAGCGAATTCCACAGTGGCGAACTCAACTATCGTCGACGCACGATGGGACCCTACTGCCGGTTCCAATCTTCCTGGCTCGTCGGATTGCGTTACGTTCGCTTCGAGAACGGGCTGCTTTATTCAGCTATGGGCGAGAACGACAACACCGTCAACGCCAACCTGCCACGCTTCTTCTCCTCGAACGACCAGATCAAGAACGACCTGTTCGGTGCACAAGCCGGATTCGACCTTTGGTGGAACATGACTCCCGGAATCAACTTGGGAATCGGGATGAAGGGTGCGTGGGTCCAAAACGACATCGATCGACGTTTCGTCATGTCGGCAAACTCGATCAACGTCGGTGGCCCCGGAACGGTCGCCGTCTCGACGTCTGAACAGGACGGCACGGTGATGGGCGAATTGGAGGCCAAAATGGTCTACCGGCTGACCCATTCCTGGTCGGTCCGAACCAGCTATTACGCTGTTGCCATCGAAGACATCGCGTTCGGAACGACCGATCGGCAAACCATTCGCGATTTTGTGCAGGCCAATCCGTTGACCGCCCCCCGCAGCCAGCTGGACACGCTGGTCGTGCAAGGCTTCTCCTTCGGTGCCGAATACATGTGGTAGCGGTCGGCCTGGCGGCCACCGACACGACCAATCGACCAAAACCGCCTCGGGGCCAAGCCTGGGGCGGTTTTCTATTGCGCTGAGAGGTTTTTTTTCTGGCCGCGATGGAAGACCAGTGGACAAAGAACCTCTCGAAATGTGCCTCTCGTGGGGGGTTTTGCAGTGTTGTCTTTGACGACTGCACCAGTTAGAGCGATTTTGGGCCGTCAGAGAGGAACTTTGACTACACTCACGCGTCCGAGAAGTTGCGTTTCGTTGACACCTTTAAGGGTGCAATTAGAATCGCACTCGCCCCTTGTCCATTCATTCCATCTTTCCTATTTACCCTGATCTCGAATGGGCTGGTGTTGGCTCGACGGCGAACGACCGCACATCTCTTTCCCTATTCGAGACCACCGCTCCAGCCAGATTTCCACCGGTCACATCTTTTTTGTCGCTGTGTGGAACCTTTGACCCTGTACCGTGATCCACTTCATCCATACAAATCGATTGGGCCGACGCTGGTGGGCGTTTGGTCATAAGTTTGGTAGAGACACTCGATGATCAAACGACGCGAATCGAAAACAACATATCCCCGTCGCCCTCGCGAAGACCGAGCGAAAAAGAAGCGACGCCTGATGATGGAGGGACTGGAGAAGCGAGAATTGCTCGCGGTGGATGTATTGATCCCCACGGTTCCGAACATTCCTCAGTTCACAGGTCCTCGTAACCTGGGGACGGTGCAGGCATTCCAGTTCCTTGAATCGGAGAATATCTCCGAGTCGGGATTGAACGACGCCAATTTCAACGCGGATCTCGTGCCGCTCGGTAATGGACCGGGCCAGCAGAACACGGTCGACATCAACGGGACGATGTCGTTCACGGCATTTCCGAACGATCCGTTGAGTTTCGCGACCGACGTTGACACGTTCGCGTTCGATCTCAAGGCGGGTGACATTCTTGACATTTCGATGATCGGCACCGCCGGTTCGCTCGACCTCTTCTATGAAAACGGAGGCCGTTGGTTCGCAACCGATACTCCGCAAGCGGCTTTCTATCCTGCGGACTCGCCCCTTCAGACCCTTGGAAACATTACGGCGGCCCAAGTGGTTCCGGAGGACGGGCGTTACTTCTTGACAGTGTCACCGATCGACACAACCGTGACGTACACGATCGGCTTGCGAACCTATCGTCCTATCGTCGAGCAATTTCCGGTGGGGACCCAGCAGTTCATCTTTTTGGATTTTGACGGGGCCGTTTATCCCGCGAGCATCTTTACCGACGGAACGGGTGTGCCTCAACCGGGAATCGTGCGGATTCCAACTCTCCAGGAGTCGCTGCCGATTCTTGGTATTGAGGAATTGGATGACGCCGGGTTGGCTCGCCTGATCGATTTGACCGTTGCTGAGGTTGAACGTCAGTTTGATTACCTGGGCGACAACGGTAACGCAGGTGACTTCGACACCACGGGTCGACCGGGCGACTACGGCGTGACGATTCTGAACAGCCGCGATCACGCCGATCCAGGCAGCAATCCGCTGGTCACGCGGGTATTGGTTGGCGGGACGGCGGCCGACGCGTTCCAACCGGGCGGGCTATATGGTATCTCGTCGACGATTGACATCGGCAACTTCAGCATGGACGACATTGTCATCGCCGTGTTGGATCAATTGGCGGCTGATTCCAACGCCGCCACGGTATCGCCGACGGCAAGCGTTCTGGACGCCGCCGCGGACCTGCTTGCATTGACCATTTCCCACGAAGCCGGCCATTCCTTTGGACTACGGCACACTGAGCGGGCCAACACGACCGTTTCGATCATCGATGGTGGTGTTGACGTCGACCAGGATCTGGGCGTCGGCCCCGACGGGATCTATGGCACACTCGATGACGAGAATGTCGATTTCATTGATGATCGATACGATATGGCCGAAGGCTTCATCGGAATCAATCGTGTTCTCGATGGCTTGGCCAACACCCTTGTGACCGGCACGACCAGCAGTGCGTTAACCGGGCGCGTGTTCGTTGACGCCAACCGAGATGGCTCGGGTGCCGGCGATTCGGGACTGGCCAATGTCATGGTCTTCGCCGACGTCAACGGTAACGGTGTCTTTGATGGCAACGAGCCGCGCGCGACGACGGATGCCAGCGGTAATTTCACCCTCGCCATCGCCCCTGGAACGGTGAACGTGGTCGCGATGACGCCGGATGAATTCACCCCCACGACGCCGACGACGGTTTCTTCATCCGGTGGCGCGATCGCCTTCGGATTCAACCAGGTGGTATCCAACATCACCGGGTCGGTCTTTGTTGATAACAACGGCAACGGATTCCGTGACATCGGTGATGCCGGCCGCGCCGGTGTCTACGTGTTCGTCGATCTCGATGGCGATGATCGACCTGACCTTGGCGAACCCGGAACCAACACGAGTGCCAGCGGTACCTATTCGTTGAACTTCCCCGGCCCGGGAACTTACACCATCCGCGACGTGATTCCGGCCGGCTTTGAGCAGACGTTCCCCTCTGGCGATGAACATACCGTCTTTTTCGACGGCGTTTCGGTGGGTGGCAACTTTGATTTTGGATTGTTGCCGTCCCAGGATTTCGGTGACGCGCCGGATTCCTACGGCACACTTCTTTCATCCAATGGAGCCAGGCACGGAATCACATCCGGACTACGAATCGGTGCCACCGTTGACCGTGACAACGACGGCCAACCCACGGTGACGGCCCTTGGTGATGACCTGGCCGGAATCGACGACGAAGATGGCGTTCGGATCTCTCCATTGACACCGCCCGGCCCGGGCGCACCGGCGACCTTTTTGGTCACGGTCGTCAACACAACGGGCGCGCCGGCCTTCTTGCAAGGTTTCATGAATTTCAACCCGCTCTTCGACGGCGACTTTGACGATGTCGGCGAGCATTTCGCGGTTGATGTGCCTGTGCCGCAGACAGGCCCGTTTGGAATTGAGTTGCCGGTCGTGGCCAACATTCCGGTGACGGCGACCCCGGGCGGCTCGTACGCAAGATTCCGTCTCAGCGGTTCGAGTGGTATTGGTCCGAGAGGTTTCGCCGACACAGGCGAAGTCGAAGATATCACTGTTCGAATCCTGGGTGCGGCACAGGTTGCCAATCCTGATTCGTTCGTCGTGCCGCGCAACAGCGACTCCAATGTTCTCCGTGTCATCGATTGCGTCGGTGCGGGCGCCGGTTGCGGCGTGGACTTCGAAACAGCTGACAATCTGCTGACGATCGACAGTCTTAACACCGTGGGAACTCAGGGGACGGTCAGAGCATCGGCCGACGGCCGTGCGGCGCTGTATACGCCCAGGAATGGCTTCATCGGTCGGGATGTTTTCAGCTACCGGGTAATTGATCAATTCGGCAATCGTTCCGGTTTCACGACGGTGGAAGTGAACGTCTCGTTCCAATCGAGCGTCCCGATCGCCTTGGACGACGCGTTTGAGGTTGCCGAAGGCTCGGTCAACCGAGCCCTGAACGTTCTGGATAACGATATCGCGAGTCTCGCCGGTGGCATCACGATTACCAGCGCGACCGGCGGTAACCGCGGCGGCACCGTGACGATCGTCGGCGGCGGTCAATCGCTCCGCTACACTCCGCTTCCCGGGTTTGCGGGAACCGAGCAATTCATCTACAGCATCCAGGATTCTGCTGGGACCAATAGCAGCGCGACCGTGACGGTCGACCTGCTGCCCGGATCACGTGATCCCTTCGCTCCGTTTGAAGAGCGTGACCAGGTCGCGTTTACGATTGATATCTTTGATCCGACCAACACCAACACTCCGGTAACGAACGTCCAGGTCGGCAAGGAGTTCCTTGTTCGCGTCTCGGTCAATGACATTCGCAATTTTGCGAATCCCGAAGGCGTCGCTTCCGCCTTCCTTGATCTGCTTTACACCGATGAATTGGTATCGACCGTTGCCGACACCGATCCATCCTCACTGTTTGATTTCGAGATCGAATTTGGGTCGATGTTCCCGGTCTTCCAACGAGGTGACGCTGACATCCCCGGTTTGATCAACGAAGTTGGCGGCGTGCAGAACGTTTCGCCCGGCTTTGCGAACAACATTCATGCCGGTCCGGTCACCCTGTTTACTCTCACAATGAAGGCAGACGCACCGGGCGTGGCACTTTTCGTGGGCGACCCCGCGAATGACTCGGTGAGCGAGACGACGGTGTTGGCGTCCGACACTGCACTGTTACCGGGACAATTGAACCTGGGCCGAACGGAATTGCTGATCTTCCCCGCCTCGGACGACTTCGCGTCGGCGGTTGATGATTCGTTCCCCGAGGGGCTCGACTCCAACGGCAATCCAATCAATAACGCGTCGCCGACACGAAACCGGCTCGATGTTCTGGCTAATGACAATTTCGGTGGACCAGGCGCAAGCTTGCTTCAATTCGACGTTGTCAGGGGCCCAACTCGCGGCAACATCATTTTCGAAACCAATGGGACGCCAAGCCTGGACGACGATTTCATCAGCTATCGAGCCAACGCCGGCGAAAACGGCCTCGATCGATTCACCTATTCCATCGTTACCAGCGACAATGTTCGCAGTACGGCTGAAGTCACCATCGCGTTGGGTACCCAGAACGCCACGGCCGACGTTTCCTTCGACTTTGAACTTGTCAAAGTCGTGGGCGTGGACGGTAGCGGACGTCCCATCGTCGCTCCGGTCACCGATTTGATCAACGAAGTCACGACCGATGATACGGTTGGTATTCAAATCTTCGCGACCGACGAACGTCCATTCTCTCCGACGTTCGTTTTTGCGGGCTTCATGGATCTGCTCTACAACAACGGCATCATCCAACCGAGTGACACGTTCCTGCCCAGTGATGACTTCGATTTCGACGTCGTCTTTGGACCCAACTATTTGACTGACGGTGCAGTGGGCACGGCAATTCGGCCCGGGATCATTGACGAGTTCGGCAGTTTGTTCGGATCGGTACCGTCGAACACGATCGGTCTCAATGGCGGTTTGTTGGCAACCGTGTTCTTTGATGCGGTCAACGTTGGTCAGGCTCGAGTCGTCGGATCACCCGCCGATGCCTCTCCCTTCCAGGACACCCTCCTGTTCCGAAAGGACGAGCCCGTTCCGGTTGAGAATATTCGATTTGAGTCGCTGCAGTTCAACGTCAATTTAGGAACCGCGCCGCTGCAAAATGGGAATCTGCGGCAAGATGTCAACGACGATGGCGCTGTTTCGGCAATCGACGCACTGCTTGTGATCAATGAGGTCAGTCGCGGTTCGGCCGCGGGCGAGATCGGCGGGATCACCGCAAGTCACTTCTATACCGATGTCAATGGCGACGATGAAACGACGGTTCTCGATGCACTGCAGGTGATCAACTATCTCGCCAATCGAAACTCGCAACCGCTTGCCGGCGAAGCGGTCGTGGCGTCGCCGACCCAGACGAGCACGGGTGATTCCTCAAGCGAAGGTGCCGACGAAGTGTTCGCGGCGATCGACCAGGATCCAGTTGCCAAAGTCACCTCGAGCGACGCGCCGGCGAATTCATCCGGGCCGGACGCTCTCAGTTCTGAGAATAGTTCCACATCGGAAAATGACTCCGATGACGTGCTCGACCTGCTGGCCGATGACGTCTCGAGTCAGTGGGGCTGAGCTCGCCAGGCTTGCAAACATGCCGGGCCGCTCTGGTGAGTTGGCCCGGCTTTTTTTATGCGCCGTTTCCGCTGCAATCGTACCTTCCAGGCATCCTGCCGCCCAAGAATCACCCCCAAGCCCTTGGTTTCGACCCCTCAACCACTCATGATAAATGGTGTCGCGAGGACAGCCCGCGACAATCCCTTCTCCTCCCGCGAGCTTTCGTTTGTCTTTTCAGCCTTTCGTGGTGCAGTGTCAGACCTGTGGTAGCCGGTTAAGAGTGACCGAGCCGGGAATCGTTGGCACGATCGCCGCATGTCCGAAATGCAACTCGATGGTCCAGATCGAAAGGCCACTCGGAGTCACCGATGCGCCGCAGGTGGCGGTGGGTCAATCCGATATCGATAGCCAGGCGATCACCGAGGAAGGAATCGCGGTAGGTCAGGACGAACAATTCCCAGCTGAGCCCGCAGCGGATCCGAATCGATTCGCTGGATCGGAGTCAATCGAATCCGCGGCACCGCCGTCCCTCGACCAGCCACAGTGGCAAAGCGAACGGACTCGCCGTTCAAAACAAATCGCTTTGGTGGTCGCACTCTCCCTGTCCGGACTGCTGATCGCGGGCGTCGTCTTCGGCTGGTTCGTGCGCTCGTGGCGAGCCCAAGCGCTGGTCGCTCAGACGGAGGTGGAGAGCACCGAGCCCGATGCGCCGCCAGACACCGCCGACTCGACCGCCCAGAGGGTGACCGAGGACGCATCGCCGGACATTTCCGCCGAGACCGACGCGGCCGCCGAGCTTGAACCCGCAGAATCGGCGACCGCAGAATCGGCGACCACAGAATCCGAATCCACAGAATCCGCTCTCTCTGAAACCGTTGATCCTGCTCCCGGTAGCACCGCCGACGGGAATATCGCGACCGAGGATTCGGCGGTCGCTACCGAGCCAAGTCAGGTGATCCCGTCGGACCTGGTTCCGACTTCCCCAATCATTCCCGATCCGGTTGCAGAGAATCCCAGGGATGATGACGAAGCCGGCAGCATGGAACAGTTGCCGCCCGAACTCGAGAAGTACACGCAATTCCTGCTTGATCAGGGAGTCGCCGAGGCGCCCACCTTGAAGGCGCCTCCCACGATGGACGAAGTCAAGATTGACGAGGCCGCTGACGAAGCCCACGACCCGCTGCTGCCGGCAAGACCAAAGGAACTGAATCTGAAGGCTGACCTGTCGTTCAGAGTGGCACTCGATTCCAGGGGATACCCATTGGCGGACCTGATGTTGCTGATCAGCCAAACGGTCGGCGTTCCAATTCAACTTGACTGGGTCTCGTTTGACTTGGCCGGCATCGATATTGATCAAACCGTGGCGGTCAAGAAGGGTTGGTGGCCCGCCGGCGAACTGCTCGAAGCGACCGCTTCAAGCATGGGTGCGGAAATCCGCGAGCAAAAATCTCTGATCGTCCTCACGCTGTCGGACGATCGCTTTGAGGAATCATTGGCCACGATCACAAGCCTCGAGGATTTTGGCGACGACCGTGAATCGGCCAGCAAAGTGCTGAAGGATTTCTTGCGCGACGACGAGGCTGTTGCCGGCGAATTGCAATTCGGTCAATCGCGCGAAGGGAAACAGTTGGCCGCGCTTGCCGTCGAATCGCTGCGACGCATGCGTGGGATGGAAGCTGTTGTTGAAGATAATCGCTTGCTCCGCTGGGCACACGCATCCGAGCATGAATTTGCGGGTTGGCGGACGCTCGAGGGAGGTGACGCCGGGGAACAACTCGATGCACCGGTCACGTTGGCGGGGTTTTTGCGGCGCATCTCCCAACGCAATGGAGCAACTTGTGTGGTCAATTGGTACGACGGCAATCGCCGCGGTGCCGCGCCGGCGTACCTGGTTTTCCCGCATGTCAGAGTTGATGCCGCGACCACTTTGGAGAAAACCCTCGAACCGTTTTCGCTCCAGGCGCGCCGGGTCGACTCGAAACATTGGTGGGTCGGTAGCGAGGCGACGTACGACCGATTGCCCGTTGTAGTTTGGACTCCAAAACTTGGCGAAGCGCGCGAGACATTCACGCAGCGCATGAACTCGATCATGGCTGGCGCCTCACGCGATGCGTATCGCTTGACGGTCGATGAACACAGCGGCGGTGCGCTGATGTTGCTGCCGCGGTACATCGTCCGGCAACTTCCCAAGATCGCGCCGGCGATCGCGGCTCGTTAGCTCCGTTTTGCCAAGTTCATTCCCCGGGCAATTGAGCCGGGATCAGCTGAACTCCGCCGTTGGGCTGCTCCGCGATCCTCAGCGCATCGCGCACGTAGTTGTGGCAATTGATGCAAGTCATCGTCATCTGCAGGTACGTGAACGAGACACCCTCGTGGTTTGTCTTGTGGGCGAGACTTTCGAGCTTGAGGCAGAGGCGACGGAATTCGGCGGAATGATGTTCGTAGATCGGGTCCCGCGCCCGCGGCCACTCGGCCGCCTCGCTGATCTTTTTCATTTCCTTGGCGCCGTGGGCGATCAAGGTAAAGTCCTCGGCGAGCAAACCCTCGAGTACCTTCTGCGAGCTGGAGAGCTTTGCCCGCATCAAGACTTCGTTTTCACGGATTACCCCGGCGGGCGGATCATCAGCCAACAAGAGCACGGTGCCCAACAATCCCGTGAGCAATGTGCCGAGACCAAGCAAAACCTGTATGCGGTTCATTGAAAACCTCCTGTCGCATGTCGTGAATCGACGTTTAGACGCGTACCCAATCTTTCAGTCGGGCATGCTCGAAAATCATTTCGTGCTGCACCTGCAGATCCTGGCCCATGCCGGCGGCTCTGGCTCGCTCGAACATAGCGATTGCAATGGCTACGTCCACGTAAGCGAGTCCGACGGCGTTGAAGTAGGTGCGTTCGCTCGGTGATTCTCGCCCCGGTTTCGCGCCACTGATCAAATCGACGAGATCACCGTGAATCTCAGCATCCGTCAATTCGCCGTCTTTATACATGCGGCTCAAGGTTTGCGTGCGGTGCTTGACCGTTTCCCAGTCATCGCAAACGATTTTGTCACAAAGTTTCGCGACACCGTATTCGTCTTCCCAGCCCCCGACGTGGCTGTAAAACGCACCCGGTTTGACCCACTCGGCTTTCAATAACGGTGCTTGGGCGCTGGTCGCCGTAACGATGATGTCCGCATCGGAAACGGCGCGAGCCAGGTCGGTCGCCCCCTTCTCAAATTCGAGGCCCGGGAGAATCGCCGACATTTCATCGACGAACTGATCCTCTTCGTCTGTATCTTTCGCGGCGACGCGGCAAATCTGAAGCGAGGGAATCGCCGTTTTCATTGCGATCAAATGCATTTTGGCTTGTTCGCCCGCACCAATGAACCCGATCGATTCGCTGTCCTGGCGGGCAAGGTACTTGGCCGCCAGCGCGCCCATCGTGCCGACACGAATGTTCGAGCAGAGGGTTCCCTCCATGAAGGCGATCGGAAATCCACGTTCGATCTCCGACAGGATGATGACCGCAGACAAGTTCTGGATTCCGTGCCGAACCGGGTTGGGCGGAAACACCGACACCCACTTCACGCCGCAAATCTTGCGGGACTTGAACGTCGCGGGCAGGCAGTTGATCCGCTCCTGCGTTTCATCATTGAAAATCTGAACGATCTTCTCGGGAAAAATGACATCGCCGTCGTGAAACGCCCGAATTCCCTGTTCGGCTGCCTCCATCGCCATTCGAATGTCGAGACACCCCGAACCCAACAGATCTTCCTGGGAAAAATAACGGCAACGAATCTCGTGGCGTGACATGCTTGCAAGGTCTCCGAATTCGGGATCAATGGAATACCGAAAATGCGAAAGCACACGCCATGCCAACGACACAATCGGTCCGTGAAGCATAGAGATGTCACGCCGCGGTTTCCATGGCTAAATCCAAGGCGCGACGATGGGGCGCGCGGCGCGCTGTATGTCGCATTTAGCATGTCGCGAGTGTGCGAAAATCGCCGTATCGCGGGGCGCTCAAGCGGCGGCGTGAGATTCCTTGCTGATTGGCAAGCGAATGATGAAGGCAGTTCCGCGTCCCACTGTGCTCTCCACGCGGACACGTCCCTGGTGTGCGTCGATGATCTCTTTGCAGGCGGCGAGTCCCAGTCCTGTGCCGCCTTTGCCTGATTCGTCCGGCCCATCCTTGGTGGTGTAAAAGGCATCGAAGATACGCGGAAGCGCCTCACGCGGGATCCCGCTCCCGCTGTCGCGGACCACGATCTCAACCCAACCCTTTTCGCTGGCCGCGGCCAAACGAATCAGGATCGTGCCGCCTTCGGGCATCGATTGTCGAGCGTTGATCAACAAGTTCAACAGGACGCGTTGGATCTGGTTGCCGCTGGCATGGACCACTGGGGTGTTGGGATCGATCTCCGTTTCGATTGCGATACGGTACTTGCGCATTTCGCGTTCCAGCAAGACGAGCGAGTCACGCACGATCCCGCCGAGATCGGTCGGTTCCATACTCTCGCTTCGATTTCGCGCTTGAGCGAGGATTGTCCCCGTGATTTTCGCGGCCCGTTCGGCAGCTTCCAGGATCTTTCCGAGTGCCTTATCGCGACTCGCCTCATCACGGTTTCGGATGCCCAGCTTCGCGTAATTGAGGATGGTCATCAGAATGTTGTTGAATTCGTGCGTCGCCGTTCCGGTCAATTCACCCAGCGCCGCAAGCGACTGCATTTTCCGCAGCTCGCTTTTGAGGTACTCGACGTGCATCTGTGCATCGGGCGATGCCTCGCTAGGGGATGCGCTTCTCTCGCTAGGAGAAGCGCTGGGATCGGCTGATTGACCTTGGGCGGTTGAGTGCAAATGCATGGTGTCTCGACTGCAAATCGGCAGGTGTTTCACGCACGTTTCGAGCATTCGTTCGAATCGCGCAGAGCCGTGGAGGCCCCGATTGACCTATCGTCGTGGACACGGCATTTGCTACAGACACGCCAAACGTTCCCGCATAGATTGCCACCGGAATCGATTCCCACCTCCACATGGGCAAGCTGTTTCGCCTGGTACATCTGGGACGTCTGTAGCATCCGCGGCCGAAAGAGGAAGCGAGACCAGCATGACTCCTCATCCCGATGACAACGTTGTGATCCGATTGAAACAGAAACTGCGCGAGGCGCGGCAGATGGGTTTCAAAGTGCGAATGGAGATGCTCGACGGGGAACAGGCAACTTGGTGCGAGATTGCCGGAGTTCAAACGCTGTTTGTTGATATTTCGCAAACCGCCGGTGAACAATTGCAGCAAGTTGACCAGACGCTGCGCACGTACCTCAGCAGCAGATCGGTGCCGGGGGGAAATCTGGAACGCCAGAACATGTCTGTCGCTCGCGAAGCGGTGAAACGGGCTGCCTGAGACACTTGCTTGCTTTTTCAGGTAAAGTGTGATCATCGTGGAAGTGTGGTCGGAGTGATTCAGCGACCTCCCGCGTTTCGTCTTCGATTCGTCGACGAATTGTCATCGCACCTGCGCATCTGTCGAGGCAGCCGAGAGTGTTCTCCCAGCGAATGAAGTTATCGGCCGCAGCGTCATTCTGTTACCGCCTTGGCACCGGCTTGAAAGCGGGAGCCGATCTTCTCAAGCTGCTGCAAAGTGAGGCCAAGCAGGGGCCCGATCGACAGCGTGCTGCGATGTTAAAGCTTGCCGACGGCGCAAAGCGTGGCGAACCCCTCAGCGCGACGATGGCCGACGATCCTTTTTTTCCGACCGTCATGGCGACAATGACGCGCGTCGGTGAGGAAACCGGCAAACTCGAACAAACACTACTAACCCTTGGCGAGCACTACCAACAACAGTTGACGACCAGACGCTGGTTTATCTCGTCAATCACGTGGCCGGCACTCCAGCTGGTGGCCGGAATCGGAATCATCTCGCTGTTGATCTATATCATGGGAATCTTGAAGCCGCCTGGCGGCGGCGAGATGACCGATCTACTCGGGTTCGGTTTGCGCGGCGGAAGCGGCGTGTTGTGGTTTTGGTTTTACCTCTCAGTGTTTTTTGGGACATTGGGTCTGTTGGTGTGGGCATTCTTTCGCAACGTGGCGGGAATCCAGAATCTGATTCCATTGATCTACATGGTTCCCGGGATTGGCAAGGCGATCCAAACGATCACGATCTCACGCTTTTGCTGGACGCTCGCCCTGGCCCTCGGGTCGGGACTCGACCCGATCCGTTCCATCAAATTGGCACTCGATAGCACCGACAGCGATTACTACCGGTCAGCGGCCGGCGACTCCGAAGCTGCGATTCGTGGTGGTGCTTCGCTCGCTGAGGCCCTCCAGGCAACAGACCTGTTTCCGGATGATTTCATCCAGAGGATCGAAATTGCCGAGCATTCTGGGACCGATGCCGAATCCATTGATTACTTGACGAAGGAATATGACGAGCGGGCCAAGCGAGCTATCAAAGTGATCGCGGGAACAGCGACGGTGGTCATCCGAGTGACCGTTATCCTTGTGCTCGTCTTCTTGATCTTCCGGATCGCAGCCACGGTGTTCGGTTTCTACAGCATCGCCGACGAGCCGATTCTGCCCCGTCGTTAGTCGAAACTTTTTCCGTCAGGCAAGCTTTGACGATTGGCCGCTTTTTGGCGGTGTTTCGGCTCGTCATGGTATTGCCGGGAATCTGCCCGAGCGATCCCTACCTTCGTCTTGTTCGTCGTGTGCGGCTTATCCCCGCCGATCGCATTGACCGATTCTTCCGGTACGCCACGGATCGGTACGCCGGTTCACGCGTAGTTCCCTAGTGCAGCACGACCAGGTCGGGTGTGACATGAAACGAATCAAGCTTGCTCGATCAAGTGATCGAAGCGTCGTTCCGCCTTCGCAACAAGTGCGGGCGGTCGCCGCAGTGGCAACGGCTCCGTACGGCGTGAAGCAGCTATTTGCCGTCGGTTGGATCATACTGGCATGGTTGGCCGGGACGATCTTCTTCGAGATGAACGTGACAGGTGCCGAGCCGCCGACGCCTCGCTCCTTGAGTGCTCAGCAGTCCTTGAGTGCTCAGCAGTTCGATCAGCCCGCCTCCATGCTCCAACAGTGGAATTTCAGGTCAACTCAATACGCCATCACCCACTCCGGCTTGGCGGAGTTCGATCGCGTGCAACGCGAGAGTTCCCGCCGCGGCTTCTACGAGTCCGTGATTGCCGAAGAATCAAAGAACTCGACGGAAAAAACAGTATACGGAAACACCGTGGCCGCTCCTGCGGACACGCCAGACGCGGCCCCTCAGTCGATACCCCTTGAAGACGATCCGGCATCGGAACTCACGACACACACCGCGCACGGCAATTCCGTCGTCGCCCCTGATTCCACGCCACAAGCGCCCCCGTCCTCGACGCCCCTTGAAGCCGATCCGGCATCGGAACTCACGGCGGTCGAAATCGAACCCTTGCCATCCCCGTCCTATCAAACGATTCGCCAAGCCATCAGTCAACCGCGTGAGGAGGCATCCGGCGAACTCGTCAGCCTGGTGGCCCACAGCTTCACCCAATGGATGACACCCATTCACGTCCAGAGCACCGACTCGATCCAGACGCGGAGCGACGAGGCGACGGGCAAAGTCGATTTCGTGGAATCCGATACGCAGACACTCGCGGTCGATGACGATGAGCAAACGGAACATGACGGGCACGTCGTCAATTCGACCGAGCCATTGAAAACGGATTCCCAGGCCACGGATACCTATGCCACCGATTCTCATGCCACCGAGTCGCAACCCACGGAGCAGCCGAGAATGGCGGCTTCAACGAACCCTCAGCCGCCCTCGGCGCGAATCACCAAGGTCCACCGCGCGGCTCCGAAGCTGTTGGACGTCCCACCGCATTCGATCCTCGGCGGCGTGGAAGTGTTACGCACACAGAATATCGAAAGCATCGATTCATTGGCGGCTCCCTTGGACGTCGACGAACTTGCCTCGCACGAGCCGAACAATGCGGAGATGGTAACGGTCGTTGCCGAGATTCCCGCGCCGGATGATAAGGATTCGGTTTCAGTTGCGACGCTCGGCGGGACACCGAATGTTGCTTCGATCGCTGCACCGGTAGGCGAACCCACGGTGGCGCCGGAAGATGTCTCCATCTTGGAACCCGTTGTGACACCTGTCGTGAATCCGGCTGTTGCTACCGAGGCAACACCGCACCCTGAAACCAGGCTGGCTGCGGCGAAATGGCCGTTCGTCGACAGCGGCGCGGTCGAGCCAACCGCTGGGGTGACATTGAATGTCGACAACGCGGATGTTCGCACCGTCTTTGAAATGCTCGCTCGCGGCTACCGAATGAACATTCTTGTTGCACCCGAAGTCGAAGGCGTGGTCACGGCCAACGTCGAAGGTCTCACGCCTGACCAGGCTCTCAATGGAATCGTGAAGATGTGCGACCTCAGCATGCAACGCGACGGAGATTTGATTTACATCTATCCTCCGGAAAATATTCCCACTGATGCTCGGCTGTTGCGGATCTTTCCGCTCGATTTTGCCCGCGCGGCAACGCTCGAACCAACGATCCAGGGTCTGCTTTCACCGGTGGGCAATGCATACGCCAACCAAATCGACGTTTCCGATAACCTGCAAACCCAGGAATCGATCGTTGTTGTCGACATCCCACCGGTGATCGCACAGGTGGAAAGTTTTATCCTGCAGGCGGACCGCGCGCCGCGACAGGTCATGATTGAAGCACACGTATTGGAAGTCGAATTGACCGATGACATGCTTCATGGGGTAAACTTTGAAGCGATCCTCTCTGGCGACTTCAAAGTTGGTGCCGTCGGTTTGGCTGATCCGATCTCGCCGACACCCAACCCGCTGTTCTTTGCCCAGGTCAATGGCGACGATGTCACGGCTCTGTTGACTCTGATCGAGACGACGACCGATTCAAAGACGCTGGCATCACCGCGCGTCCAGGTCATCAACGGCCAGAACGCACGGATCCAGGTGGGTCAACAACTCGGATTCCAGGTCGCGACGGTTACTGAAACTTCGACGATCCAGGATGTCCAGCTTCTCGAGACCGGCGTGGTGTTGAGCGTCACTCCGACGATCAGCCGTGACGGCCGAATTCTGATGCTGGTCAAGCCGGAGGTCAGCGACGGTGAAATCAACCCGGCCACGAAACTGCCGGAAAAGGAAACGCGTGAAGTCGAGACCTCGGTACTGTTGAACAACCACCAAGGGGTGATCATCGGCGGGCTGATCCAGGAACGAGATCGCACCGTTATCAAGAAATTGCCATGGCTCGGGGACGTGAAACGGGTCGGAAAGCTGTTCCAGCGCCGCGAGGCGGTTCGGTCACGCACCGAAATCATTGTGGCCCTGGTTCCACACATCGTTGAACCCGGTGTGCACGACGAACGATGCCTCGTAGATTATGAGCGTGCATCAGCACCACTGTTCCAGGGTTCCCTGCAGAGGAATTGTCGGCCACTGGAGGCCCGATTGCCCGACACGGCCGGGGACGAGTGTCATAAGTACCCCGAGATCCTCAACCGCGTGATTCCTTAGTCACACACAGACTCAAGGCGTGGCGCAGACCAGCCAGCACGTCCCGATGCACCAGTGTGCCCATCATTCTCCGAGCGACAACTACGGATGGGCGTTCGCGCTAGGCGTTGTTCTCAATGTCGTCTTCGTCGTTGTCGAGGCTGGCTACGGCTGGTGGGCCGATTCACTCGCATTGCTCGCCGATGCGGGACACAACCTCAGCGATGTGTTGGGTCTGCTGATGGCCTGGGGCGGTTACGCCCTGGCCAAAGTCGCGCCGAGTCCCCAGCGAACCTACGGATGGCGCGGGTCAACGATTCTGGCGGCACTCTTTAATGCACTTCTGTTGATGGTCGCCGTCGGCGGGATCGCGTGGGAAGCGATTGGACGGCTGTCGAGTCCGACCGAGGTTGCCGCACCGGTGGTGATTGTCGTCGCAATGATCGGTGTGGTGATCAACACCGGCACGGCACTGTTGTTCTTGCGTGGACGCAAACACGACTTGAACATTCGCGGCGCGTTTCTTCACATGGCTGCCGATGCCCTGCTTTCGGTTGGCGTCGCAATCGCGGGTCTCGTGATTCTCTGGACCCATCTGTTATGGGTTGACCCCGTCACAAGCCTGGTGATCGCCGCCGTGATCCTGTTTGGAACCTGGGGGCTGTTGAAGGAGTCGTTGCAGTTGGCAATGCAGGCGGTGCCTCCGAGCGTCAACATCGACGAAGTTTATGCTTTTCTGGCCAGGTTGCCGGGCGTCACGGAAGTGCATGACTTGCACGTGTGGGCGATGAGCACAACCGAAATTGCACTCACTGCACACCTGGTCCGTCCCGAAATGAATAACGACGACGCGTTGCTCCAGCAGGCCTCGCAGCGGCTGCACGACGACTTCGACATCAGCCACACGACGATTCAAATCGAACGTTCGGTCGACGACGCAAACTGTGGCCAAAGCGCCGACGGAACTCTTTAGCCTCGCGCTTAATTCGTTTCGTCGAATCGCGCCGCATCGTTACCGGGGCGGTTGTCCCGGTGCTTGGATATTTCGCCCCGCGCGAGCATGGAATCGAGATCGACGACCCCGAGCAATCGTCCAACGTCGTCAACGACCGGGATTTGTCGAAAATGCTTTCCGGTGCGCGTCAAAGCCCCTTCAAGTTCTTCATCAACGCCGATCGCTTCAGGTGTCAATTCATAATTGACCAATTGCCCGGCCGTGGACGTCGCGTCCGTACCGGCCGCAATCGCACGGGCGACGTCAGCCAATCTCAGCATGCCAACGACCATTCCGTCCGGCGCGACCACCGGCAACGCCGCAAGAGATGTCGACTTCCATTGATCGGCAACTTGGTCGAGCGGCGTGTCGATTGGCAGCGTGGCGGGAACCTGGATCATGACTTGCCGCGGTGTCAGCCCCCGAACCTGTTCCATCACGTCGACTTGACGAGCCTCAGCGATGCCTGCGTATCCGATGAACAAAGCAATCAACACGAGCACGGGGTTCGGCGGATCAGTGCTCAACGCAAAAAACGCCATCAGTACTGCGCACAACAAACCGACGCGCGACGCGATCATCGTCGCCCTTCGGTAGTCCATCCCCATCGCCATCACGCTGCGAAAAACACGTCCGCCGTCCATCGGGAAGGCGGGTATCATGTTGAACAACACCAGCATCACATTGACAATCAACATCAGGATCGCAAATCCGATCAACGAAGGGGATGTCAGCATTTCGAACATTGCGTTGACCATCTCCTGGTCGACTGTCCCCGCCCAAAACGCCCAAACCAGGTTTGCATCGCTGAAGAGAACGAATCCGACCAACAGCGCGACCGCGATGACGACGTTCACAGCCGGACCGGCCACGGCGACCACCAACTCCTGCCAGGGAATTCGAGGCATCCGCTGGAGCCGCGCCACGCCGCCGATCGGCAACAGCGTGATGTCCGCCGTTCCAATCCCGAACCGTCGGGCCGCCATCGCGTGCCCATATTCGTGCAGCGTCACACAGAAAAAGACTCCCAGCAGCTGGGCAATCCCGAATGCCATCCCCGTCGGGCCACCCGCGCGCGTCGTGATCGCGACGTAAGCAACGACCAGCATGAAAGACCAGTGAACGTACAGACCAATCCCGAGGAATGTCCCAAGTTTCAAGCGACGGTCTAACAGGCTTTCGGGCAACTGACGACTCCGTCACAATGCTGGAGCGAGGCTTTGGTTTCGGCGGCCCGGTGATGATCGAGCCTGTCGCGAGAACCGGCCGTGGTCCTTCCCGCTTCCTTGATCCTATCGCAATCCACCTGAATCTCCGAGTCCACGCATGCTACGCCACAAACTGATCCATCCGCAGATTTCGGCCATCCTTGCCGCCGCAGGCCACCACAGCACCGTTCTGATCGCCGACGGAAACTACCCTGCCGCCAGCAAGAGGGGCCCACGAGCCGAATTGATCAGCCTGAACCTGATGCCCGGCGTCCCGACCTGCGACCAGGTCCTTGAAGCGGTGTTGTCGGCCGTTCCGGTCGAGGCCATCCAAACGATGGAAACAGAGACCAGCGGACCCTACGCGCTCGATGGTGATCCACCCGTATGGGACGACTATCGAAAAACGATTCGCGCCGCCGGACTCGACGTCGATCTGCAGCCGATCGACAAGTGGAAATTTTACGAAGCGGTCAGCACTCCCGATCACGTGTTGACCATCCAAACCGCGGACCAGCAGCGTTACGCGAACATCCTGTTAACCATCGGTGTGCGAATGGATTGATCGGTCCATGAAAAAGACCGGCATTCCCGAGGAAATGCCGGTCTTCGTTTCTCGAATCACTGCGCGAAATCACACGCCGCGATAGCTTACCTGAACCAACGGAGCAATCCTCGTCGAGCCCGACGATTCGGCGTGCAATCGTATTGATACAACTGACCGTTGTGCTGCACGTAAGTCGTCCCGTACTGAGTCTGTGGGTAGGTGTAGCTGACATTACCCTGGTCAAAGCGATCGAACACACCGCCGCCGTCAATCACGCCGCCGCCATCGATGATGCCCGAGCCGGGGTAGCGATCCAAGACCCCACCGCCGTCAAAGACTCCGCCGCCGTCGATGATCCCGGAGCGCGGCAGTCGATCAAAGACGCCGCCACCGTCGATCACGCCGCCGCCGTCAAAGATGCCGGGGCCTTGAGCCGAAGCGTGATTGCTCATCAATCCGAGCGTCGCGCTCAGCGCAAAACAAATCGTCAAACCAGTCATACGTAACATAGGGCATCCTCCAAATTGAAGTTGAGAGCTTTCTCTGGGTCAAATCGAAATAGGGTTTCCAGCTGCCGCCTCGCCAAAGACGTGACTCGTGCCGCGGTCACGAATCAAGTCCAAGCGAGGTTGGCAGCCGTTTGCCCGCAACCGTTATGCCACTGTTGATTCAAGACTCATACTTTGCGAGTTTTGGATTTTCAGTGGATCAACGTGAAACATTGCGAGCCCAAATCGATCAATCCGAACGCCGCGCGTTCTAAACCGGGCGATGAAATTAGTGTCGCCTCGCAGCGTTGTCGACGGCCCAAAGTGCAAGGCGCAGAACCGGACCCGTGCCGAAGCGTGAGGGTCCCGCCGCACCAATTCAATATTGATAGCATCGCGAATTCCAAGCTGTTTCGCCGCGAACTCGCGACCATCGCCATCTCGTGCGCTAAGCAAGCAGGCCCCGGACGACGTGACCGTGAACGTCGGTCAATCGAAAGTCGCGTCCCTGGTAACGATACGTCAACCGCTCGTGATCCAAACCGAGTTGATGCAGCATCGTCGCGTGCAAATCATGAACGTGCACACCATTCTCCACGGCGCCGAAGCCAAACTCATCGGTCTTTCCGAATACCTGGCCCGGTTTGAATCCGCCACCGGCGAACCACATCGTGAAGGCATCGATATGGTGATTACGGCCGGTGAATTCACGGACCTCGCCCATCGGGGTGCGTCCGAATTCGCCGCCCCACACGACGATCGTTTCGTCGAGTAACCCGCGCCGCTTCAAATCAAGCACGAGCGCGGCACTTGCCTGATCGATGTCTTTGCATTTCTCGGGGAAATGTTTTTCGAGCGTTTCCGTCGGGCCGCCATGATGATCCCAATTGGTGTCGTAAAGTTGGACGAAACGAACTCCCCGTTCGACCAACCGTCGGGCTAACAGACAATTACGCGCGTAGGTCGCCTCGTTCACATCCTTGATTCCGTACAATTTGAGTGTGTCCTCACTTTCGTCGCGAATATCCATTAACTCCGGGGCACTGGTTTGCATGCGGTAGGCCATCTCGTAAGCATTGATTCGAGTCGCGATCTCGTCGTCTCCCGTATCAACCAGCCGCCGCAAGTTCAGCTCACCAAGGGCATCGACGAGCTCGCGTTGTTGGTCGGAGTTAACCGCTTTCGGCGTCGATAGATTGAGAATCGGGTCGCCCTGGTTTCTCAGCGGAACACCTTGGTACGTGCTCGGCAGCATTCCGCTTCCCCACAGGACCGCGCCTCCTCTTGGGCCTCGCGGACCGCTTTGCAGGACCACGAAACCTGGAAGATCTTCACACTCGCTGCCGATTCCGTAGGTCACCCACGAGCCCATGCTTGGGCGTCCAAATTGTCCGGTGCCTGTGTTCATGAACAATTTTGCCGGCGCATGATTGAACAACTCGGTTTTGCACGTGGTCACGATGCTCAATTCGTCGACGATGCTTGCGGTCCATGGCAGCAGGTCGCAAACCCACGTACCGGCTTGTCCGTGTTTTTGGAAAGTCCTTTTTGAGGCAAGCAGGTTGCTTCGATGGCTGCTGTTCATGAACGCGAACCGTTTTCCCGCCACGAAGCTGTCGGGGATCGGCTGGCCGTTGAGCCGGGTCAATTCCGGTTTGTTCTCGAACATTTCCAGCTGCGAAGGCCCGCCAGCCATGAACAGATAGATCACGTTTTTCGCCTTGGCCGGAAAATGTGCCGGCTTGGGCTGTAGCGGGTTTCGAACACCCTTTGGATTGGCCGCCGGCGCCGCGGGTGCTCGTTGGGCGAGCATTGACGAGAGCGCGAGCGATCCGAGCCCCATCGAGCAGCGGCTGAAAAAATGTCGCCGTGTCGAGTCTTGTAGCGGGTCCTTGGAATTCATACGGTCACTCTCGAGTAATGGTCTCATCCAGATTCAACAGCGCGCGGGCTGCGGTTAGAGAATCGAGTCGCCGCAAAACGGCGAGTTCCTTTTCGTCGGGACGTCGTCCCGTGCAGCGGCGAAAGGCAACCTCTAGACCTTCTCGTGCGATGATCTTCTCCATCGACAGGGCACATTCAAAGAACGCCGCATCATTCATCAGCGTCAACGATTGAAGAGGTGTATTGCTCCGGTTGCGACGTGTGCACGTGCTGTAACCATCCGGCGCGTCAAAGACATTCAACGAAGGTGGCGGTGTTGCTCGATACCGGAATGTGTAAAGTCCGCGGCGGTATCGGTCCTCGCCCATGCTTTCCTTCCACTCACGCTTGACCTGACCCTGGCTCATGACCCCGCCCGGGATCGGCGGGAACACGGGTGGTCCGCCAAATCTGGGCGCAAGAAGTCCACTGGCGCGGAGTGCCACGTCGCGGACGAGTTCCGCGTCGAGCCGCAAACGTTCCTGGCGACTGTACCACCGGTTGTCCGCGTCACCCCTCGAACCTTCTTGTGCCCGGGATGATTGCCGGTAGGTGTGCGAGGAAACGATCAATCGATGAATCTCTTTGAGGCTCCATCCGCGTCGAACGAATTCCACGGCAAGCCAATCGAGCAGTTCCGGGTGGGTGGGCCGCGCACCGAGTAGCCCAAAATCATTCTCCGTCACCACCAGCCCGCGCCCGAAGTATTGTTGCCAGATTCGATTGACAATGACCCGCGACGTCAACGGATTCTTGGGGCTGGTGATCCACCGCGCCAAGTCGAGGCGGTTGGGGTATTCGGACGAAGTTTCCAATGGATGCAAAACGGCCGGAGTTCCCGGCGTCAACTCATCGGCCGGTCGGGTGAAGTCACCTTTAATGAGTAGAAAAGTGGTCCTTGGTTGGTCTCTTTCGCGAAGCACCATCGTGGTCGGCGCCCGTTGCAGGATTTCATCGCACTGGTGATAGATCTTCTGCTGTTCATGGAACGCATGGTCGTCCGCACCCAAACTTGCGAGATACAACGCAGCTTGTTGTGAAAGATTTCTCTTTTTTGCCTCGACGTCGATCGCCTTTTTCACAGCGGAATCAAGAGCATCACGGGTGGCATCATCGAGGCCTTCTTCCCAGGCTTTCATTGCCTCGCGCTGCGCATCGAGCGTCACCTTCATGGTCTTTTCGGCCGCTTGGCGCCGCTCGCTCAAGGCGGCAACGTCGATCCCGGGTTCATCGACCTTGATCGTCGGTTCGTCCTGGTTGTTTAAGAAGGCAAAGAATCGATAGAACTCCTGCTGCTCAATCGGGTCGAATTTGTGGTCGTGGCACTGGGCGCAGCCGATGGTCAGCCCGAGCCATACCGTTCCCGTGGTGGCGACCCGGTCGAAAACGCTGTCGATGCGGTATTGCTCCTTGTCGATGCCGCCTTCCTGATTGATCTGCGTGTTGCGATGAAAACCGGTCGCGACCTGTTGGCGATTGGTGGCGTCGGGCAACAGGTCGCCGGCGAGTTGTTCGATCGTGAACTGGTCAAATGGCATGTCCTCGTTGAGGGAACCAATGACCCAGTCACGGTACTTCCAGATCGATCGCGGTGCGTCGACCGAATACCCGTTGCTGTCGGCGTAGCGCGCCTGATCAAGCCACCATCGGCCCCAGCGTTCACCGTAATGTGGGCTGCTCAGCAAACGATCAATCAAGTCACGCCACGCAGCATCGGGATCGACGGCCGCCGCTCTCTCGAACGCATCGATTTCTTCAGGTGTGGGTGGCAAACCGACTAAATCGAGGCTGACACGTCGGATCAGTGTCGAATTCTCCGCGGCCGGCGCCGGTGCGAGTTGGTGACGGGCAAGACTCGCTTGAATGAAGCGATCGATCGGGTGTTCAACCCGTTCGATCGATGGCGGCTGCGATTGAGTCGGGGGGATAAACGCCCAGTGCTCTTCGTAATGGGCGCCTTCGGAGATCCATCTGCGCAAAGTATCGCGCTGCGAATCGGTGAGTTGCTTGCCCGAATCGGCCGGCGGCATGACCAAATCTGGGTCATCCGAATCAATCCGCGAGATCAGCTCACTCGCCTGGACATCCCCCGGAACGATCGCGGTTTCGGTCGCGCCCTCTTGCGTGTCCAGTCGGAGGCCGGCTTCGCGTGCGGCTGGATCAAATCCGTGGCAGGCGAAACAATTCTCCGCCAGAATCGGCAGCACATCGCGGTTGTAACGAACTTCCTCGCCGGCTGCACCGTCGGCGCACAGGCAGGCGCAAGCCAGCGCGAGGATCAAGGGTCGCACCAGGACAGTATCAGTGGTTGATTTCACGAATCCGAATGTCACGAAACTTGATGTTGTTGGGTTGGCCATGGTCCTGGAAGCCGATGTAACCTTCCGGCGGCCTGTCCTTCACCGGACCCTCATCCAGTGAGATATCAATGATTTCCGTGCCATTGAGTTCCACCTGCAGATGACTGCCGATGCAGGTCAAGACCATGCGATTGAATTGGTGCGGTGGGCGTGACATGTTCGCCGACGGTCCGGCCGTACGAATCACGCCGCCATGATCGTGGGGTCCAAGGGGTTCACTCTTGCTGGTCGAATCGAGAATCTGCACTTCAATCCCTTGTTGGACCGGATCTTCGAGATCACCGACACGAAAGAACACACCGCTGTTTCCGCCGGGCGGATACGAATACTCGACGTCCAACACAAAGTCCTTGTACTTCTTGTTGGACCACAAGTAGTCGTCATATCGCTGCCATCCTGTCTCGCCTTCACGAGGTTGTATCAGCAGCGAGCGATCGTCTTGTGGTAACCAGTTGCCATTTGTGGTCCATCCGCTTAGATCCTTGCCGTTGTACAGCGGAGTGAACTGGCTCAAGTCGCGAATCTTCAGGTTCCGCCACCGTACCTCGTAAGGACCCTGCCCCGATCCGATTCCGTGAACCTGCAACCCGATGAATCCCTTGGGGTGTGACTCGTATCGTTCTTTGTGGGTAAGGTCCGACACCTGGTGGCCATTGAGCCAAACCTGGATGTGCTCTCCAAAGGCGACAACGTGGTATGAATTCCATTCATCCTCTTTGAAGTGGTGATGCGGTTTGCGGTCCTCGTCGGGAGTCATCCAACCACCCGCTGATTCGCCGTAAATGTATCCCGCCATCAAGTCAGTCGAGATTTCAACCTGTGGTCCGTTGACGCGTCCTTCCGGCGTGTCCCCGACGCTCTGGGACCGAATCTGAACACCCGAGTTAAGTGCTGAATCGACCTTCACATCGAACTTCAATTCAAAGTCGCCATACAACTTGTCCGTACACAGAAACGAATTGGGACTGCCGTCGGATGTTTTTCCGACGATCATTTCGTCTTCGACACGGTAGGTCGCGGTTCCATTGCGCTGGGTCCATCCGTCGAGATTCTTGCCGTTGAAAAGGTCCACCAATCCGTGATCATCGGCATGCAAGGTGGAAGCCGATCCGACCAGTAGCATGAAAAGTGCAATCGCAGATCGTTGCATCTCGAAAACTCCTCGAGGCGGGGGGAATCAATGGCGGGAGGCCGGTATTGTAGCTCAAGCCGAAGGCATGCTCACGTCGAAGTGCCGCAAGCCCCCCTGCGGGGAACGCCGATTTGTGCAGTAGGCCAAAGATTCATGCTGGAAGCCAGAATCTCACTCTGCCGGAACAGCGAGTCGGGGGCTTTCATGACAACGTTGGTAACGATGCTAAATCGTTTAAAGTATCATGAGCCATCGTCGTTTCTGATTGTTTCTCGGATCGACCTCGCTGCATTCCCCGTTTGGTCCAGACCGATGATTCCCCCAGGGATGTTTCCCCAAAACGCACGGATCGTGTTGTTGATCATCGCAACTTGTTTGCCGATGACTTGTGCACGCGGCGAGGACGCGGATCTCGAATTCTTTGAAAAGCGAATCCGACCGGTTCTTGCATCAAACTGCTACGAGTGCCACGGACCGGACAAACAGGAATCGGATCTTCGTGTTGATCACCGTTCCTTCTTAATTGCCGAAGGAAACTTTGGGCCGGTGGTGGTGCCCGGGGCTCCCGGACAAAGCCAGTTGTTCGTCTCGTTGACACACGAGACCGAAGATCTGCGGATGCCACTGGATCGTGAACGATTGCCGGATGGGGTAATTGCGGATTTTCGCCGTTGGATTGAGCAAGGTGCGGCGTGGCCGGAGGAAGACGTGCCGGTCGGCAAGGCGGATGAATTCGATCTCGACCGGCGGAGGGAACGTCTGCCGTGGATCTGGCAATCGCCCGCCAGAGAGTCGAAACCTCGGATCACGCTCGCTACGTGGCCGCGCTCGACGATCGACCATTTTATTCTCCATGATCTCGAGCAGCGTTCGCTCGAGCCGGCGCTGGAGGCGTCACCGGAGGTCTGGTTGCGGCGCGTTCATTTTGCGATTGTCGGTTTACCACCCTCGCCCGAACAGATCGATCGTTTTCTGGACGATCCGTCGGAACGCGCTTACGAGCGAGTCGTCGATGAACTTTTGCAATCGCCTCACTTTGGCGAGCGTTGGGCGCGGCACTGGATGGATCTGGTGCGGTACGCCGAATCACGCGGTCACGAAAGTGATTTTGTCCTCGCCAACGCGTGGCATTACCGCGACTACCTGATCCGCGCGTTCAACGATGATCTTCCATACGACGCATTTATTCGCGAACACGTCGCCGGTGACATGCTCGATCAGCCGCGCATCAATCCGATCTCCGGCGGGAATGAATCGGTGCTCGCCACAGCATGGCCCTATTTCGGCGAGGAGGTTCACTCGCCGGTCGATATTCGCCAGGACGAGTGCGACCGAATCGACAACAAGATCGATGTGTTGTGCAAGACTTTTCTCGGTCTCACCGTCGCTTGTGCACGATGCCATGATCACAAGTTCGATGCCATCAGCCAAAGTGACTATTACGCGATGGCCGGCTTCATGCTCGGCTCGAGTTATCGGCAGGTGCGGTTCGAGTCCGATCTGCGAAATCGTGACATCGCCGAGAGACTCGAACGTGCCAGTGCGCGTTTCCAACGGGACGTGCGTCCTTTGGTCGGCCGCGCACCATCGAATCTAGGCCAGATCGAGGAACTGATTTCGAGCGGCCAGGCGGAACCGCCGCTGCTTCCTGTTGAGATGGCGACCGAAGGCGAAGTTGTGGCCGATTATTCGGACGCTGCAACGCCGTGGTTGTTCAATGGCTTTGCCTTTGGTTTGCGACCGCGAGTCGCCGGCGAGTTCGTCATCGATGATGACGCATTGAAGGTCGTCCCTAAGGGCCACGCAGCCAAGGACATTTTCTGGGACGTTCTCAAAGCGAGCGCCGGCAATCAGAACGACTCGGGCAGCCAGGGCGGAACAAAACGTGCCGGACGAATGATCCGCACGCCGACATTCACGATCCGTTCCGGGCAGATCCATTATCTTTTCGAGGGTGAAGCCCAGGTCTACGCGGCCGTCGATTCGCACCTGATGGTCAAGGGGCCGCTCCACGGTGGGCTCGTGACAACAATCAGCGCCGACGAGCCGACGTGGATCACACACGACTTGCGAGACTACATTGGTCATCGCGCGCATGTCGAGTTTGGAGCCGTTGCCGCAAAACCGTGTAAGGTTTTCCGGGTCGTTGACGCGGCGGAGAAACCTGCGCCTTCGACGAGTGAACCGAAACCGGCGTCCGTGGTCGAGTCCCTTGCCATCGAAGCGTTTTCGCATCTTCATGACGGTACACTTGGCGATCAGGAAAACTGCGAATTGCTCGCCACGCTGATCAACTGGGTTTTGGCTCGTCCCAATCTGTTTCCCGTCGAGCCACCGGTTGCCAGCGAAATTCGCGCCGCGATCGACCAATACAGCGAAGCTCGCGACCAGTTGGCCCAGGACGTCAGGAGGTCATCGCGTACAGCGGTGGCAATGATGAGTGGCAACGGCGTCGACGAGCATGTGTTGTTGCGAGGCAATCCGAATCGCCCGGGCGATGTTGCCGTTCGTCGGTTGCCCCGCGCGATGGTAATGTTCGACAAAATGAATGTACCATCGAGCGGCAGGCTCGAGCTTGCCGAGGCGATCGCTGATCCTCGCAATCCCTTGACGTCTCGGGTGATCGTTAACCGATTGTGGCATCACCTGTTCGGTCGCGGCATCGTCGCTTCAGTCGACAACTTCGGTTGGCTCGGCGAGCGACCGACGCACCCGGAAATGCTCGATCATTTGGCCCACTCGTTTGTCACCCAGCATGATTGGTCGATCAAAAAGATGATCAAGGAGATTGTGCTTTCCAGCACGTATCGGCAATCGAGTCGGCCACGTGACGAGCGAGCCGAGCGGATCGATCCCGAGAATGAATGGTTGCATCGAATGCCCGTCCGACGGTTGGAGGCCGAGTCGATTCGGGACAACGTGTTGGCAGTGTCGGGTCGGCTTGATCGCACCATGTTCGGCGCACCAGTTCCAGTACACCTCGATGAATTCGTTATTGGCCGAGGACGCCCAACGGAAAGTGGACCACTCGATGGGCATGGTCGCCGCAGCATCTATACATCAGTGCGACGTAATTTTTTGCCCACGATCATGCTGACGTTCGACATGCCGACTCCTTTCAGCACGATCGGGCGCCGGAACGTCACTAATGTACCGGCGCAATCATTGGCCCTCGCGAATGACAAGTTCATTCACGCACAGGCGCGTCTCTGGGCTCAGCGACTCGTACGCGAGTACCCCGATCTCGCCGATCGTATCGACCGCGCGCACATCGAAGCCTTTGGTCGCAAGGCGACACCGTCTGAGTGCGATACGTACAGGGACAATCTTCAAGTGTTGGCTACGCTTCAGGATAAAGACATGGACCACGAAGACGTATGGACCGGCGTTTGTCACACGCTTTTCCGCGTCAACGAATTCATCTACGTCAGGTAGTGCCCGATGATGCGATTTTCTCGACGAGAACTACTGGAAAGCACATCGATCGGATTTGGGTCGCTCGCCCTGTCGGCGCTGCTCGCGGAAAACGCGCCAGCGGCCGCAACACCTTGGGCGCCCCGCCGGCCGCACGTTGCGCCCAAAGCGAAGAGTGTGATCTTTCTATTCATGGAGGGTGCGGTTTCGCAGGTTGATAGTTACGACTTCAAGCCGATGCTTGAAAAGTACAACGGCGAGGATCCACGCAAGGCGATCGGAAAACTGGAAAAGACCCAGTTCGCCAATATCGGCAACGTCATGCAATCGCCCTGGAAGTTTCGCCAATGGGGCCAATGCGGAACCTGGGCGAGTGATCTCTTTCCGAATATCAATCGACACATGGACGATCTTGCCATTGTCCGTTCGATGACATCGAAATTTCCGGAACACACTGGTGCGAACTACTTCTTGCACAGCGGACATGGGCTGCAAGGACGTCCCAGCATGGGTTCGTGGGTGACGTATGGATTGGGCAGCGAAAACCAGAATCTGCCGGGTTACGTCGTGCTCAACGGGGGACAGATCCCGTCGGGCGGACTCGATAACTTCAGCAACGGTTTCTTGCCGGCCGTTTACCAGGGTTCGATGTTGCACGCCGTGGGGACGCCGCTTGCCAATATCGAGGCTCAACAGAAAGATGCGCGGATTCGAGCGGCGAAGCGGGAATTGGCAGCCAAGCTGAATCGAAGCGGTCTCGAGCAAGCCGGCGACGTTGACGCACTTGAGACTGCGATCGCGAATGCGGAACTCGCCGCACGAATGCAGCTTACGGTACCCGAATTGCTCGATTTGAATTCCGAATCGGAATCCACGAAGCGTCTCTACGGGTTGGATGCGGAGTACGAACACACCCGGACGTATGCGAAGGCCTGCTTGATTGCCCGGCGGTTGGTCGAACGCGGAGTGCGATTCATCGAAGTCCTGATCCCGATGGTCAACGGATATCAACGCTGGGACGCGCATGGCGACATCAAAACCAACCACGGAAACAATTCGCGTGCGGTGGATCAACCGATCGCCGGTTTGCTGCAGGACCTGAAACAACGAGGTTTGCTCGACGACACGCTGGTCGTTTGGAGCGGTGAATTCGGCAGGACCCCGTTTGCCCAGGGAGGAAAAGGCCGTGATCACAACCAATACGGCTTTTCGATGTGGATGGCCGGTGGCGGTGTGCGTGGCGGGGTAACTCACGGCGCGACCGACTCATGGGGCTACAAGGCAACCCAGGACAAATGCGAAATCCATGATTTGCACGCCACCATCATGCATCTGCTCGGGATCGATCATGAAAAGTTGACTTATCGTTTCGGCGGACGCGACATTCGATTGACTGATGTGTACGGACGAGTGATCGATGAAATCCTGGTATGAATGGATTGAGTTTCAACGCAATATGAAGATCCTGAAGTTTCTGATCCCGTTGACCGCGTTTCTTCTTGGTGTTTTCGATGCCAGTGCTGCCCCTCTTCAGCCGGTAACTGAAGCACAGTCATTGACAAAGGCGTTGCGAGACGAAGGTGTCGACTCGCTAGCAGCCGCGGCGCGAGAAGAGGGTAGCTCGGTACGCGGCGCGATTCTGTTTGCACAAAAGAAACTCAATTGCACCGCTTGCCACGCTCAAGGTGCCGGTGATTTGCTCGGCCCCGATTTGACTCACACCGGCAAGGACGTCGACGACACACATTTCGTCGAGTCGATCCTGATGCCGTCCAAGGTCATAAAGAAGGGATTCGAGTCAACCAAAATCCTGACGCGTGACGGACGCCTGGTCATCGGACGAATCATCGAGGAAAACGAGCGTCACATTGTGCTGCGTAACGCCGCGGATCCGGAGCGCCGAATCCGACTGGCGATGAATGACATTGACCAACGTTCGCCCAATTCTGTGTCGACCATGCCCGACGACCTGGCGAACCAGTTGGAGGACCGCCAGGAGTTTCTGGACCTGGTTAAATACTTGATGGATATTGCCGCGACCGGCAGTAACACTGCGGCGGTAACCTACTCGTCGGATGCGGGGAGAGTCGATGAGCGAATTCGCGGCATGGCGCTGCTCGATGACTTTGGTTGCCGGAACTGCCACGCGACAACATTACGAAATCGGTTTCCGCAAAAACGCGCACCCGATTTGACATCCGTCGCGTCGCGAATCGATCCGCACTACATTCGACGCTTCATTGCCGATCCGCATCAAGTCAAACCGGGTACAACGATGCCCGGATTGATGGCACATCTTGACGACGAGACACGCCAGCAGGCCGCCGAAGCGATCACACAATACCTGGTATCGCTACGTCCGACCCCGTTTGAACGCCAGTCTTCCGATGCGACGTTGGAATCGCGCGGAGCAGAACTCTTTCATTCCGTCGGATGTGTGGCCTGTCATTCGCCTCGCGATGAAGCCGGACGTGAAACATTGCCCGATTCTGTGCCGCTTGGATTGTTGAACGAGAAGTACAGCATTGAAAGCCTCGTCACGTTCTTGAAAGACCCACATTCAACACGGCCATCGGGGCGAATGCCCAACTTGTCGTTGACCCATTGGGAGGCCACCGACATCGCGAACTACTTGCTTGCCGGCCAAGTGAGCGATTCTTCGGCGCCGTTTCATGAGCAGAAATCGCTTGTTGCGACCGGCAAGCGGTTTTTCAAGGAAATGCGGTGCGGCCACTGCCACTCGCTGGAAGTTCCGCTGCAATCGACGATGCTTCGGGCACTTGAGAAAGGAACGATCGACCGAGGATGTTTGTCGTCGGCCGATGGCGATTGGCCGCGATACCAATTCACGCCCATGCAACTTGCGGCGATTCGCCATGCCATCGATTCACTCGGCGAGGAATTATCGGGGGAGCAGGAAATCGCTTTGACGATGGAAACGTTTCGCTGTTATTCGTGTCACAGCCGGAACCAGACCGGAGGCGTGTCAGACGATCGCGACATCTTCTTTCATACGGCCAATCCGAATCTGGGGCCGCAAGGACGCATTCCGCCGCGTCTGACAAATGTTGGCGCCAAGTTGAAACCAAAGTGGATGCGTCAGGTTCTCGTTGGCGGCCGAACCATTCGGCCCTATTTGACGACACGCATGCCGCAGTACGGAGCCGACAATGTCGCACACCTCGTCGAACTGTTTCAGCAGGTGGATGAATTGCCGGAAACTGAATTTGGCAGTTGGAACGATCCCAAGGAGGCAAAGAAGGCCGGGACGGAATTGGTAGGTAGTTCCGGTCTGAACTGTGTTGCCTGCCACACCTTTCAAATGAAGCCCTCGCAAACGATGCCGGCCGTTGATCTGACGGAAATGGCCGAGCGGCTTCACAAAAATTGGTTTTACCAATACATGCGTTCGCCGCAATTGCTCAGCCCCAACACGGTGATGCCCTCGTTCTGGCCAGGCGGGCAGTCGATTCGTAAGGACATTCTCGATGGCGATGCCAATCAACAACTCGAAGCGATTTGGACATACCTGCTCGATGGGCGACAGGCCCGAATGCCCCGCGGTTTGGTGATCGAACCGATCGAATTGCTGGCGACCGACGAAGCGGTCATGCTGCGGCGCAGCTACCCCGGAATCGGGAAACGGGGAATCGGCGTCGGTTTTCCCGGCGGCGTTAATTACGCTTTCGACGCCGAACAAATGCGGCTCGGAATGGTCTGGAAAGGAAAGTTTGCCGACCCGGGTGGCGTTTGGCGGGGCCAGGGATCGGGTAACGTTCGACCGCTCGGAACTGACCTGGTTCGTTTCGGGCCGGGGCCGGATCTGGATGACCTGCGTGCGCCCTGGATCGTTGACGACACGCGGCCGCCCGATCATCAATTCACCGGGTACCACCTCGATGCTCATCAGCGGCCCGCGTTTACCTATCGATTTCGCGATATCGATGTCGAGGACTTCACCGTTGAAACGAGCGAGGATACCGACGGCCGCCCGATACTTCGGCGCACGCTGACGTTTTCGTCGCGAGAGCGACATGAAGGACTCGCGTTTCGCATCACGGCGACCGAACCAATCGTGGCCGACGGCGATCGGACCTTTGTCGTCGGGGGCAAGCTTCACATTCACGTCGACGACAATCACGCCGGTATGATCTCCGAGACCGCGGCCGGGGATCAATTGGTCGTGCCGCTCGAGATTCCAAGCGGCAAATCACAACTCGTCATCCGTTACGCGTGGTAGGAGATCGAGATGAGTGCACGTTTCGCAATGCTGCTTCTTTTTTCTGCGCTGGCAATCCCGCTTCGCGCGGAAACTCTCGGCGGGTACTGGGGCACGGCTGAAGAGGAATCGAAGTACTACAGGATCGTGGAGATTCCGATCCCGGACGACCTGGCGATCGAAGCGGGAAGCTTTGAAGTGCTGCCCGGTGAGCGCTTGGCGATCGGAACGCGGCGGGGAGACATTTATATCGCCAGCGGCGCATTCGATGAAAACCCGCTGCCCACGTTCAAGCGATTCGCGCATGGTCTGGATGAAGTCCTGGGGATGTCCTACAGCAACGGTGGGTTCTACGTGACCCAGCAAACCGAGGTCACTCGGATCACCGATCAAAACGGCGATGAGCGAGCCGATCATTTTCAAACGCTCAGCGACGTTTGGGGATTTCGCAATTACCATGAATTCGCTTTCGGGTCGAAGCTTGACGCCGATGGCAACATCTGGGTCGCGCTCTGTTTGTCAAAGTCGTACCATAGCGATGCACCGTTTCGCGGATGGGCTTTGAAAGTCACACCCGAAGGAAAAACGATCCCGGTTTGCAGCGGCATTCGCAGTCCCTGCGGCATCGGCCCGAACGAACACGGAGTGATGTTCTACGCCGAAAGCCAGGGACCGTGGAACGGTTCATGCAGTTTGAAGGTGCTCGAGCCGGGCGGATTCATGGGGCACCCGATCAGTTTCAATTGGTACGACTTGGCGCCGAACATGGGCGAGAAGCCGGTCGAACCCAATACGCGGTCTCGATTATTGATCGAGCGCGGCCGCGTGAAACAACTCGTTCCTTACGCGGTCGTGTTCCCCTACATCAAGATGGGTCGCTCGATTTCCGGTTTCATGGTCGATCGCACCGGCGGAAAGTTCGGTCCTTTCGAGAACCAGATTTTTATTGGCGATTTCAGCCTTAGCGTCGTGATGCGGGCGACAACCGAGAAGATCAATGGCGTGTGGCAGGGAGCCTGTTACCCGTTCCGCGAAGGATTGGCCACCGGGTTGTTGGCGTGTCAATTCACACCGCGCGGTGATCTGATTGTTGGCGGTACCAACCGGGGTTGGCCCGTCCGCGGTCCACGTGAGTTCGCAATCCAGCGGCTCGATTGGACCGGAAAGGTTCCCTTCGAAATCAAGCAAATCAATGCCCGTCCCAATGGATTCCTGGTGACCTTCACCAAACCGGTCGATCGCGACGTCGCGTCTCATCCCGAATCCTGTTCGCTAACGACCTACACGCATATCTACCAACAAGGCTACGGCAGTCCAGAAGTCGATCACACGACGCCGAAGGTAACCGGTGCAATCGTTTCCGATGATGGAATGCGTGTTGAGTTGACCGTCGATGGACTGATGCAGGGACACGTGCACGAATTCAACTTGTCGCCGATGAGATCAGACAGCGGTGAAAAGTTGGTACACGTCAACGCGTACTACACTTTGAATGAGATTCCATCGAAATAGAAAGGCTCTACTCGCGGGAGTTGACGACACGGTAGTTGCGTTTCGATGGATTTCAATCGCCGCCAGAAACATCGGCATTGAAATCACAAAGCATTCGATTTCAGTTCTCGGTTTCGCCCTTCTCGTCGGATGAACGGTGTTGTTCGGACACTCTGTGGGGGTTCCAAGTGAACCGAACACAGCCACAAGCAGCTCCGCCGGACGCCGGGCGACAATGCTCTTCGGCGACCGGGGAAAACCCCGGCAAGCTGTGGGCTAGATCAACCAATGGATGGTCACATGGGAATCGACACGATCCTGTACCTGATCAAAGAACCAGATCAGCGGCTCGCGCGTTTTACCCTTGGTGCATCCATCGATGATCAGGAACGCAAGAAACAGGTTCCAATCCGCGATCGCGTCGATCAATTCGAGCAATCTATCTTCGTGCCGCCCCGAAGCCAGAAACTTTCGCCACAGGGCGTAAGGTTCATCGTGCAGTTGGACGATGTCCAGCAGATCGGATTCATCCGTGAACTGCGCAAGAAACTCTTTTGCCAGGGACGAGTGGCTGCGCGGGTGAGAGATCGGAACGCCGCGTTTGGATTCCGCCTTGAACGTATCGTGCGTGTGAACCAGAATTCTCAGCTTCGCTACGTCATCCTCGCTCAGCCTCGACTTCAATCGGCCAAGATTGATCTCGAGTTCATCGATGTGGCAACGCACGCTGCCTTCGGGATGCCCGGATCGGGGCTCACCCCAATCGAGATTGTTCTGGTAACGTTCGTCCGATCGAATCTGCGATAGGATTTGTTCGTATCTGGACATGATCAATTCGTTTTCATGGTATCGATGTGAAGCGCGAAGAGCGAAGGGTCGATTTTTCTTTTCCGCCCTTCGCTCATTCGGCATCATTCATCGAGCTTGATTCCTCCGTTGAGGTACAGCCGCGCGTTGGCATTGTTAGCCAGGTCTCGCAGCGTCTCAAGCTCTGCCAACCGCAGCAGCGCCGGATGCCCTTCGAGGACCTCCGCTGCCTTGGCACGTTCCTCGTAGGCACGCGTCTCGGCTTCCGCATTGGATCGTAATGCATCCGCGTCTGCCTGCTGGCGCAGTCGTCGCGCTTCAGCCTGAGCTTCTGCGTCACGCCGCGTCGTTTCGGCTCGCGACTGGGCCTCGATCTGCTCGACTTCGGCGCGCGTTCGCGCCTCGACCAACTGGGCCTCGCTGTGTCGCTCGGCGGCCAGCACGCGGTTCATGATCTCCTGGAGGTTTCCCGGGAAAATCAAATCCTTCACGTCGGCGCGTCGGATTGCGACACCGTAACCATTGGCTGACTCCTTGACGTCCGACAGGATATCCTCGCTCAACCGGTTCCGGTTGGTAAGGATTTCTTCCAACGGCATCGACGCCAGCGAACGGCGAGCGGCAAGTTGCACGTCGCTGTACAGCCGGTCCTCGAAATTTTCCACCGTATGGATGGCTGCCTGCGGGTCGGTCACACGGAATTGCACCAGGATGCTGACGCGGATTGCGACCTTGTCAGCGGTCAGGATTTCCTGGCCCTTGATCGTCAGCTCACGCTCGCGAACATCGACAAGCCGGCACTCAACAGTTGGCAACTCCTTCAGCCACCGCTTTCGCGGCGGGATCTTGTAGCGACCCGCTTCGAGCAGCCGTTTGAGCTTGCCGTTTTCGTAGTACAAACCGCGATGCGTATCCTTGATGATGAACTCGCGTCCGGCACCATTGATCATCATTGCGCACACTCCTCTGATTCGGTTGTCGGGGTTTTGGGTTGCAGTTTTAGCTGGGGACACAGCCATTTTTTTGATACCAGCACGAAGCGCAAGTTTTGATGTTGCGCGAAAACAAGAACGATGGGCGAATCGTAGGCCGGACCGAGCTCCGCGAGTTCCGGCATTGTTTTGAGTGATCTCCGGAACTCGCGGAGCTCGGTCCGGCCTACGCAGCTATTGAATTCGTGGTGTCTGTTAGCCAATGTGGGGCGGTCAACCGGGTTGCCCAATCGGCACGCATTCATCGCCAGGTATAAGGAGCCTCGGAGCGGAGCCGATTCGGAGAACGAGCATTCAGATTTGGCAAGTCTGAGCGGTCATTCCTAATGGTGAACGCAGGAACCATGTGGCCGCTCGCTCCTGACGCCGCCGAGGCGTAACAGCCCGCCCAGGATTCGAACCTGGCGCCCACAGCTCAACACTGTGACGTTTTCCATCGGGGCTGAGTCAATTCGTCGTTATCAATCGTTGGCGTGATCGTTTCGCGCGGAAACGTCACCCGTCAAGCCTTGAAAAAATGAGTCAGTTTTAGCGCAAGCTCTATTCTGACTCGGCGATGGCCCTCGCTTCACTGTCTGTGGAACTCCACGAGGTCTGCACACGGGCGTGTTAAACCCTGCATCGCCTTCACCCCTGTTGTTGATGTCTCCATCGCCCAACAGCAGGCGGTAGTGCAACGAGTCTTCTGGGTTGGGATTGAGTATTCCGTCGAATACTCTCACCGCGCTCGACCAGCTTTCTACTCCGGGAAGTAGTCCCTTGGTCCCCTTTCGGGCAGCACGACACCTTGCGGCGCCGCCAGCAGGCACTTCGACTCTGTTACACGCTCGGCTTGTTGCCCTCCCCCGAAGGGGTCGGCGACTTCCCGGACACTTGTTGTGTCCCACGCTCTGTTACAGCGTGATGGTACGTTCCACGATAGCCGTACTGGATCCGTGGTCATTCAGGCAGCATTCCGCCGGTGGGCCAGCGACTCACGCCATCAGTTACTTGGTGGCTTCCCGCACCCACGCGGTTATCCACCGGCTCTATCGCCGGGAACAGCGACGGATAAACGCCGCTGCCCGGTCAACCTTTCGTCTATCCCTTCCGAAGAAGAGCCGCTCGCCCGTACCAGGGCAGCGCGGTTTAGCGTCCGGGCGACATCACGGACGATAGGTTGTGTTGTGTATTGTTCAGAGACTAAGACGCGGAAAACCGGTCACGGTTCGCAGCTTTCTCTCTGCCATCACAACTACGATGCGCCGACAGCGGATACTATTTCCAGAATCGACGAGATTATTCTCACCGCGAGTTAGCTCGAAAGTTGCGCTTGGCCGTGCCGGTCACGAAATCGACCCAATTCCCATCCTCATCGAGCATGCGAGACGTCATCCGCAATTCGTTCTCGGAAGTGAACTCGAAGACGTCCTGGTACTTGGCCATCTTCCCTTCTTCCATCAGGTTTGGGCCCTCGGCGTTGAGCGTGAGAGTTTTTCCTTCCTTATCGAGCGACCCTTCGTAGTGCCACAGATGCGACGTCATTGAGTCAATCCACGTGCCGATATACTTTTTTTTCTCCACGTCGTACCCGATGGTTTGCACACCATGTGTCGGCGTTCCCTGGAAGTCGCCTTTCATTTCATTCACGACCCAGAAACCGCCCAGCGATCGCGACGACAATGTCCCGGAACATTCGATTGCCGATCCATCCGGTCCCATGAAGGCTTTCGACTCGGTTACCCACTGGCCAACGAACTTGTCGAGCCACTTGTGTTCCTTTTCCGGCCCCGGCATCTGCGGTGCCTCTTGCGCAACCACACTTCCGGTGAACAACAAACACACGGCGATTGAAAGATCGCGATGGATGCGAAATTTCATGGTCTTACTCCAATCAAGAATGGATGGTCGGTCCGCGATTTGGGATGCCGGCGATTGCGGCATTCCATTGATACTAACCCGCGGATTACCACCGATGTGTTGCGAAGCGCAGAATCGAGGGCCATGGTTGTCAGCCCCCGCAGTCGCCCGGTCCGCCGCTTTAGAACGAAGCTTGCATGTCCGACGGCGAAACCGCGCGGTAATTACTCCGTCGCCTCGCGCCGCGTCGCAACGAAAGCCAGCAGCGCGGAGAAGAGAGCCAACAGGAAAAGTGTCAGCGACCATTGCCAGAAATGGATTCTGAGTTGTCGCTCGAAATCAAGTTCAAGTTCCAGTGGCGCGTTCCGGGCAACTTGGACAGTTCGGCCAAAGGTGTAGACGGCCCCTTCTTCGGGGAGGCTGATGATGATCGCCTGTGGTGCCGGCATAGTCGTGTGCTGGTGCTGTACCAGGCGTCCAGCAATCTGCTGTAGCACGGCGTTGTCTTCGGAAGTGTTTCCGCGCAGCAGTTCACTCAGCTGCTGCGGGCGGAAGTTCAATTCATCCTGCTGAAGGATGGGGTTGACTGCCGCGGCTTCGCGAAATTGTTCGTTGTCCGCCAAAGCCATGTCACGAGGTTTGTTGTCGAGGTAGATCCGTTGCCGCCGCGTATTGAGACCAACGATCGCCTGTTGCGTCTGCAGATTCTCGAGCTGAACACGAGCATCCTCGTTCGAGGCGGCATCGAGCGCGTACTGGTTCGCCACGCTGTTGAGTGCCCAGCGAGCTTTGGTCTGCTCACCGGCCTGGAGCAGTTGATTGGCCTGCTCAAGCAACTGAGCTGCCTGCTGTGCCTGGACGTGTCGCTTGTTATTGATCTTCGAGAGGTAGGAATTGCGATCGTATTCTCCCTGATAATCTTGCCGCACCAATTCGAGATTGCCGTCATCGTCGGTCAACTCGTATCCTTTCGGAGCGACGACGTTCCATTGGATGTTTTCCAGGGGCACGTTCATCAGCGGACTGCCGAGCTCGAGATTCTTCAAGCGGTCGTCTGCGACGGAATAGACGAAACGAACGTTCGCGGTCCGATCGTCGATACCTGGCAGAATGTAGAACTGCCACGTATTGGTGTTGTCCCCCAGGCGTATCGAGTTCACACTTTCGCCGTTCACGAAAATACTGAACAACTCGCCGCCATCGGGCAAACCGACGCTCAGACTGCTCCTCTGAATGACTTCCATTGTCAGGTCGACGGAAGTGAGTTGATTCCCTTGTGGTGACAAAACGGTCGTCAGCGTCCCTCGGACAACGCGGAGCTTGAGGGCATCGGCGAGTGAGTGCCGTTTGACGAGAATCACGAGCGCATTGGCTGGCGCCACGCTGCGCACGACCAGCGCCGGGCCGCTTCGATTACCCGCATCACGGAGGATTTGTGGAACGGAGTTCCAATCCGCTCGCTGCCATCCCGGTGGCAAGGTTTCGTAATCCAACTCCAATCGGCCACCGGCACGGACAGCAAAGTAGTAGGAAAGCTGGCGAGCTTGCGGAAACTCAGCCGGGCTGAGCGATTCGCTTTCGTTATCGCGGTCGCCGCGACGTTCATATTCGATTTGAAACTGGACTTTGCCGACCACACGACGCTTGAACTGAATCTCCCAAATGTTCGAATCGGGTGCTGTTCGGACGAAGTCGCTGACGGTGTCACCGCTGGCCCGAAGCGTTTTTATCTCATCATCGTTGGTGATCGGCAGGGCGACTTGCAAGGTGCGAATCGACGCGTTTTGCACGTTAAAGTTTGCCAATAGCGACGTTCGCGTCTGGCCTTCGCGTAATGTGACTTCCTGAAGCACCTGTCCGGTCACCCAGGGGTCCAGTTTTTCGATGCCGAGTACCAGATTCCAATCGCGCTGTAGAAGCCGAAAGGCCAGCGCACCCTGCGCGTTGCCACCGATTGCCCGCGGATCGGTCTCGGACACGTTCTCGCGCGACACGGTTCGCAGCCGGATTCCGGTCGTCGGTCGAACGACCAGCTCACCACTTTGACGCGTCCCTTCGTTCAACTCGAACCGCGGGATCTGCCAGTCGCCGGCGTCGGCCGGCGCCGTTCCCGACAAAGTCAATGAAAAACTTTGAGATCCGATCGTCTTGCCGTTCAGGTGCAGAATGATTTGGCGTTGGTCGCCTTCGGTCAGCTCGGCCCAATGATGCAGCGCGGCGCCGCTGAGTGACTCGACTTCCAATCCATCGGGAAGCGGAAAACTCAATTGAAACAGTCCGGCTCGCGTAATCTCGGCGGCGAAATTAATCCCCAGAACAACACGCTCGTCGCCCAGGGACAGGACCTGCTTGCTGAACACACGGACTTCCGGTTCGACCGGTGCGACACGCAACGACAACTCTCCACCTTCGGCACCGTAGCGATAAACGCGATGCAACACCGTCTGCTCTTTGGTGATCAGAGAGGCATCGAAATCTCCCAGGTTCACCATGGACATCTGTTCGGATTCGAGCTTCTCGGGTTGAGCGTCCGGACCGAAAGCGACCGCGACGAGACCGACCTGGCCATCGGCATCAATGACCTGTAGCGGAGCGAGTGCGACATCGGCCGGCAACGGGTCGAGGCCTCGCTGTGTGTCGATCATGACGTTGAAGGCTTGAGATTGAGCAGGCTCGATCTCCAGTTTCAAACGGCCGCTATCGGCGTCGAATTGCCACGAGCCAACCGGCCCACTCACTTCGCTGACGGTCAGGCCCTTGGGAACGAACACCTGCAACTCGCGGACCTGGCCCTGTGACGTACGAACGTCAAGACGATGGCGTCCGTCCACCACACCGGGACTGGGCAGGTAGAGGTTCGAAGCTTCCACGAAAAACTGGGTCTCCTCAGTCGTCACATCGCGTGCTCTGGGCGTAAGCACAACCGTTGCTGGACCGGGACCGAGCAGCACGTTGAATTTCGTCGTGTCCTCGTCCGACTGCACGGGCTCGATGCGGACGGCACTCTGGCTGACGACATCCCAACCACCTTCGTCGTAGGTCAAATCGACCTGCTTCACCGCGGCGGCACCGGTAAGAACCGGAACGCCTTCATTGGGGCGTATAGCCTCGAGCTGATACTCGAAAGACGCTTCGTACTCAGCTGGCTCGGCGTCATTGCCGGAGCCTGTTTC
>JAHELS010000113.1 GCA_024644085.1 Rhodopirellula sp. | reverse complement strand
CCCGCATTTCGAGTGCCCCGACGACAAGGCGCCGATCGATTACCTGCGGGAACTTTGCATCAAAGGCTTGAAGGAGCGGTACGCCGATGACCCGGAACGATTCCTTGACGGCGAACTAAGCGACGAGGTGATCGCGCGGCTTGACCGTGAACTCGATGTCATCGAAAAACTCGGCTATCCGACTTATTTTCTGATCGTCTGGGATTTCGTCCAGCACGCTCGCGAAAAAGGCATTTCAGCCACGGCACGCGGTAGCGGTGTCGGCGCGATTGTTTGCTATGCGCTGTATCTCTCGCATGTTTGCCCGTTGCGATATGACCTGTTGTTCGAACGGTTTCTCGACGAGAGCCGCACCGAGCCGCCCGACATCGATATCGACTTTGAAAAAGAGCGTCGGGGCGAAGTCATCGATTATGTCAAGCAGCGATACGGCGCTGAGATGGTTTGCCAGATCGGGACGTTCGGAACACTCGCGGCGCGTGCGGCCATCAAGGATACCGGCCGCGCACTCGGCGTGCCGCTGGCGCGGGTCAACCAGATCACCGAGATGGTTCCGGATGAATTGAAGATCACCATCAAGAAAGCCCTCGAGAAAAGTGGCGACCTGCGGCGCGAATACGACGGCGACCCGGAAGTCCGCGAACTGTTGGATCTGGCGCGCAAAATTGAAGGTCTTGCCCGCAACGTCGGTACGCACGCGGCCGCAGTGGTAATCGCTGATAAGCCGTTGACCGAGTACGTTCCGCTCGGACGTGTTCCGGGGAAACAGGACGTGATCACGCAGTGGTCCATGGGCGACGTCGAAGCGTCGGGCCTGTTGAAAATGGATTTTCTCGGGCTGCGCAACCTGACCATCCTCAGTCGTACCGTCCAGTTGATCCAACAGACCACCGGCAAGGAAGTCGACCCGCTCAAATTTCCGCTCGACGACACGGAAACCTACGCGCTGCTTCAACGCGGCGAAACCAAAGGTGTGTTCCAACTCGAATCGGGCGGGATTCGCGACTTGCTGCTGCGCATGAAACCCGACCATTTCACCGACATCATTGCCACCGCCGCACTGTACCGCCCGGGGCCGCTCGAAGGAGGCATGGTCGACGACTACGTCAATATCAAGCATGGGCGACAACAACCTGAGTACAAACACCCCGTGCTCAAAGACATCCTGGAAGAAACCAATTCGATCATGGTTTACCAGGAACAGGTGATGCGGATTCTCAACCGGCTTGGCCAGATCCCTCTGGCCAACGCGTACACCTGCATCAAGGCGATCAGCAAGAAAAAGGAAGCCTTGATCAATCAAAACCACGAAGCCTTCATCAAGGGCTGCGTGGACAACGGGCTCGCAGAAAAAGATGCCGATGAAATCTGGAATCTGATCGTCAAGTTCGCCGGTTACGGATTCAACAAGTCGCACAGCACCGCGTACGCGCTGGTCGCTTACCAGACGGCTTATCTGAAGGCGCACTATCCCGTCGAATTCATGGCGGCGCTATTGTCGAGCGATATCTCGGGCCGCAACTTCAAACGCAAGGATTCGCTGGTCGAGCACATGGAGGATTGCGATCGGATGAATATTGAGGTCATTCCTCCGGATGTGAATTCGAGCGCGGCCGATTTTTCAGTCGCCGACGGCAAGATCCATTTCGCACTTTCAGCGATCAAAGGATGCGGCGGATCAACATCGATCTCGATTGAACAGGAACGCAAGAAGAACGGTCCTTACAAGGACATTTTCGATTTCTGCGAGCGGGTCGACTCGGCCGCCTGTAACAAGAGTGCAATTGAAACGCTGATCAAGGCGGGTGCGATGGACAGCTTCGGTGCACATCGCAGTCAATTGGCCGCTGTCATCGAGCGTGCTCTGCAGGCGGGTGCATCGGTCCAGGCCGACAAGAAAAGCGGCCAGGCGAGTTTGTTCGGCGCGTTCGAGGACGAAGTCGACGACGCGTCGGGCGCAAACGCGACACCGCTGCCCGAGATGGATGAGTGGCCCGAGCGTGAAAAACTAATCGCCGAAAAAGAGGTCCTCGGTTTTTACCTGGCCAGTCACCCGTTGGCGGAATTCGAGAACAAGCTGTCCACGTTTCGCACGCACACGACCGACAAACTTGGCGGCGTCAAAGATCGCGGCGAAGTGGTATTGGGGGGCATGATCAGCTCGATCAAGTTCGCGCACACCAAGAATGCAAAGCCGGGCACGCCGTCGAAGTACGCAAATTTCGACCTCGAAGACATGCAGGGTTCCATTCGCTGCATCATCTGGCCGAAAAGTTTCGCATCAATTGGCGAGCGTGTTCAAAGCGACGCCGTGGTGCTGGCCAAGGGCAAAGTCGATCGCCGCGGCGGCGGTGACGAAGCGAACCTGATCATCGACGAATTGATTCCGCTGTCCGATCTCGATACGCGTTACACACACGGAATGCGCATTCGTTTGAACGAAAGCGAACATGGTGCCGACACGATCGGCCGGCTGCGCGAGATCATTCGCGGTTACCCCGGCGGCCAGGAATTATTGTTCAGCATGCGGCTGAGCGAAGGGGAAACGGTGCATCTCAAGAGCGACAAGTATCGCGTCGAGATCACACCGGAGCTAAGAAACCGGATCGACGACTTGCTCGGCGGTGGACATTACAAGCTGCTGATGAGCAAGCCTTCGCGATAGGAACGTCATCACCGAATCGTCGCAACGACGAAGAGTGTCGCTACTTGATGATTCCCTTGCTTTTCAGCAATTCGACCACAGCATCGGCGCATTGATCAATCGATTGCTCCGCGGCGTCGAGAACCAGATCGGGATCTGGCGGAGCTTCGTAGCTGGCGGTGACACCGGGGAAATTGCGCAGCTCGCCGGCGTCGGCCCTGGCGTATTGGCCCTTGGTATCCTGATTTCGGCAAACTTCGATCGGCGTCGCGACATGCACGACGAGGAATCGTTTTTCGCCAACCAATTTCCTGACTTTCTGACGCACCTCTTCCGACGGCGCGACGAACGAGGCGATGCAAATCAAACCGGCATCGTTGACCGTGTGGGCCAGGTGCGCACTACGCCGCAGATTCTCGCTGCGGTCATCGGCCGTGTAGCCGAGGTCTCGGCTCAACCCGCGGCGGACCGCTTCCCCGTCGATCATGGCAACCGCGCGGCCGGATTCAAACAGTTTTCGCTCGACCGCGTGCCCGATGACCGTCTTGCCGCTCCCGGTCAATCCCGTCAACAGGACAGTGACGGGCTTTTGACCGAAGCGGGCGGCCCGCTCGTCGCCCGAGACGGCGGACAAGTCGGCTTCGTCCTCGGTCGCAGCAATGTCGTCATCCCACACCGACCTCACTTCGCCGTCGCCCGATTTATCAAGGATCATACCGGCGGCGACGGTGGCGTTGGTAATTCGATCGATCACGATGAACGCGCCGGTGCTGCGATTACGGCGGTACGCGTCGAAGTGAACCGGGGCGCTCAACGAGATGCTTACGCGTCCGATTTCGTTCAATTCGAGCTGGGGTGCGGGGCTTCGATGCAACGTGTTGACATCGACGCGGTAACGCAGCGTGTCGATCGTCCCGGGCAACGTCTGGGTGGTGTGCTTGAACAGGTATGTCTTTCCCGGAACCATCGCTTCTTCGTTCATCCACACCAACATTGCATCGATGTGATCGCGACTGTGCGGCACGTTACCGCTGCGCACAATCATGTCGCCGCGGCTGGCGTCAATCTCGTCCTCGAGAGTGAGCGTGACCGACAACGGCGCATACGCCTCGTCGAGTTTGCCATCGAACGTGATGACTTCCTTGACTTTCGATTTCTGGCGACTCGGCAGCACCATGATTTCTTCGCCAGGCCGGATAATGCCCGATGCGATCGTGCCGCAGAATCCTCGGAAATTCAAATCGGGACGATTGACGTACTGCACCGGCATGCGAAAGTCCTGCAGATTGCGATCGCTGCCGATGTAAACGGTCTCGAGAAAATTCATCAGCGTGGTGCCGGTGTACCACGGCGAACGATCGCTGCGGTCAACGACGTTGTCACCATCGAGTGCGCTGATCGGAATGAAGTGCAAATCCGGCAGATCCAACCGTGCCGCGAAATTCCGATACTCTTCGCAAATCTCTTCGAATCGTTCTTCGCTGAAGTCGACCAGGTCCATTTTGTTGACGGCGACGACCACGTGGCGAATGCCAAGCAGAGAAACAATGAAACTGTGTCGCTTGGTTTGCGTCAGCACTCCGTGACGGGCGTCGATCAGGATCACAGCCAGGTCGGCCGTACTGCCCCCGGTCGCCATGTTTCGAGTGTATTGTTCGTGCCCCGGAGTGTCCGCGATGATGAATTTACGTTTCGGAGTGCTGAAATAGCGGTAGGCCACATCGATCGTGATTCCCTGTTCACGTTCGGCCTTCAATCCATCGGTCAGCAATGCCGGGTCGAATTTTCCGCCGGTGGTTCCGACCAATTTCGAGTCGGCTTCGAGCTGCATCAATTGGTCTTCGTAGATCATCTTGCTGTCGTAAAGCAGACGACCTATCAGCGTGCTCTTGCCGTCATCGACGCTTCCACAAGTGATGAACCGCAACAACTGCTTGCGTTCATGTTGCTTCAGGTAAGCCTCGATGTCGGTCGCGATCAGATCTGATTGATGGGACATGATGTCAGTGGACGTTGGACAGTGAGCAATGATCGAAATGCAGCGGCGGTGAGCCGGGGAGACAGCGGATGGATTGGCGGGCGATTAGAAATAGCCGCGACGTTTCTTTTCTTCCATCCCCGCACCGCCTTCGTCCTGGTCGATGATGCGGCCCTGTCGCTCGCTGGTTTTGGCAAGCAACATTTCCTGGATGATCTCCGGCAAAGTGGTCGCTTCGCTTTCGACCGCACCGGACAGTGGATAACATCCGAGCGTGCGGAAGCGGACCATCTTGGTTTCCTCTTTTTCACCCGGCAACAAGGGCATGCGGTCGTCGTCGCGCATCAACAGAATTCCATCCCGCTTGACCACCTTTCGCATGGCCGACTTGTACAGCGGCACGATGGGAATGTCTTCCAGATGGATGTATTGCCACACGTCCAACTCCGTCCAATTGCTCATCGGAAAGACGCGAATCGATTCACCCTTGTTGACCCGGCCGTTGTAAAGATTCCACAACTCGGGGCGCTGGTTCTTGGGGTCCCAGCGGTGTGACTTGTCACGAAAACTGAACACACGTTCCTTCGCGCGGCTCTTTTCTTCGTCACGTCGGGCACCGCCAAACGCCGCGTCAAACTGGTACTTGTCCAATGCCGCCTTGAGTGCATCGGTCTTCATCAGCTCGGTGTGGCGTTCGCTGTCCTCCCACGGCTTGATGTCGTGCTTGAGACCCTCTTCGTTGGTGTAGACGATCAGATCGAGACCAAGCTCCTTGCGTGCGTACGTCTCGCGAAATTCGATCATGTCGCGGAACTTCCACGTCGTGTCGACGTGCATCAACGGAAAAGGGGGCTTGGCCGGGTAGAACGCCTTGCGGGCCAGGTGCACCAGCACCGCCGAGTCCTTCCCGATGCTGTAGAGCATCACCGGCTTTTGAAATTCCGAAACCACCTCGCGGATGATGTGGATGCTCTCGGCTTCGAGCTGCTTGAGATGGGTAAGGCTGTAATCCGACATTGCGACAAACGTGGAGGGCTGTGAACGGTCTCGGAAGGGGGGGCTGCCAGTGACCGGAACGAGCGGGGACTCGGGCCAATTGAATCACGGATGGAGTATAGAGGTCTGCCAGAACCTGACTAGATGAATTGGCCCCCGGTCCGCCCCTCGGGCCAAATCTGGATGATCACCCCCTCGGATTCGGCATCGTCACCAAGAGGATAGGCAGCCAAACGGCGAAGCTGCAGGCTCGCCAGGACCCCGTGATGCCTCGCCTCGGCACGCTCGTCGATCCATTTGGGGCCTTTGATCAGCAGCAACCGGTCGACGTTGGGCCAATGTGGCTCGATCCATCGACAGATCTTCTCGATGCTTCCGACCGCACGCGATACGACGCTCGAGAAACGGAAATCGTCCAGCAGGTCCTCACCACGGGCGCCGTACACCGCGATCGGGAGCCCCAATTGGGCCACCATCTCGCCGAGTGCCTTGGAACGCTTTGCGACCGATTCGGCGAGGGCGACATCGACGTCGGGACGCAGAATCGCCAAGGGAATGCCCGGAACCCCATTCCCGCTGCCCAGATCGAGCACCTCCTCGCCCTCTTCGACCACGGCCGCCAATTGCAGGCAGTCTCTCAGGTCGCGTCCGACGAACAAGTCCCAGCTGGTATGCCGGGTCAAATTCAAATGCTCGTTGAACGCCCAGAGTGTTCTCGCGTAATCCTGCAGCCGCAAAGCGATCTGTTCGTCAATCTCCATCGAGTGCGATTGGAGTGCCTGCGAGAATTCCGGATCGATCGGCATGGACGATTTCAATAGGATGGGAGAACGGCATTCACCCATGATGATGATGCAGTGACGTTGGATTGGGAAGGATGCCGCACGCCGGTGAGATCAAGATGAACGCCGTTTTTGTTTACGGAACGCTGAAACGCGGAGAGTGTCGTGCCGCATTGTGGCCGGCCGAGCCAACGTCGATACGCGAAGCCTGGGTGCACGGGAATCTGTATGGTCGCGGTGACTACCCAGCCATGACCGATGGCGTCGATCACGTCCTCGGCGAACGTTGGGAATTCGATGAATCGGTGATGCCCTGCGTGCTCAAACGGCTCGATCAGATCGAAGGAGTGGGCCATAACGGCGAGCCCGATTTGTACCTGCGCGTGACGATCCAGACCTGGTCACCCCAGGGAGAATCTCTCGGCGAGGCCTATGCGTATCACTACGCCAACGATCCCGAAACCGACGGGTTCGAAAAAGTAAAGCCGGATCGCGCGGACCGATTCGTCTCCTGGTCGAGCTAATCGGAACGCTATTTTGGTCCGAACGCCGGACGGCCCGCACTGCTCGAAACGCCGCTCTGCTCCAGACATCGAGGCCGCACTGCTCGAAAGGCCGCTCTATCCTAAACATCGAGGCCGCTGATCAAATCACCATCGCCGCTCCATTTCGGTGTCGGATGCGTGGTTTCACCCGGGCGAACGGTTTGTTTTTCCGTCAGCAACCTCAACTGACTCGCCGGCATCAACTTTGGAATTTTCGTGTCACCCCGCTTGAGCCGGTAAAGGATGCAACCTTTGCGGCGCACGTAGTACATTCCCCAAACCTGGGCCACGAACAACTCGCGTTCCATCGACGGTCCCGTCGTTTCAACGGTGTCGCCGATATCGATGCCGTCGGAGTCGACCGTCAACCACATGCAGGGACGCAAGCGAAATCGGAGCGGGCCATACCGAAAGTGATAATAGACGCCGTCGAACCGATCTCGCCGCAGCACGCGTTCGCTCGGAAAGCAGCGTGTCGCAATCGCGACATCATCGGGATGAATGAACGCCTGGCCGTCCTGGGGCCAGCGAACGATGCATCCGTAATCGGGAAGAATGGGCCAGTCCATCGACGAGAATTGGTGAGGAGAAAGAAAGTCGTTAATTGGGCTTGGTTACTATTGTAGAGTGACAACCGTTTGGATTGGAAAAAACACTCATCGATCGATTTCGTCCGTGGTGAAACTGCAGAGAAACACCGTGAAAGTTGCTTCCCCTGGAACGCTCGTTTATCTTGCGTTCTGCTTTGGCGTCGGTGTGAAATCCGATACTTCCCCCCCAAAGGCAATTGAGCCGACGACGCATGGCGTGACTCATTGCGCCGAAATTGTGACAGAGATGAACCGTCGCTTCCTGAAATTCTTTTGCTTCGCGCTCTGCTTGCTGACCCTTGCCGCACCACAAGTCACGTCGGCCCAGGATCCCAAGGTTCCGCCTCCAACGGACGAGCAGCGTCAAAAGGTGATGAAGCTGTTGCAAGAGATCTACAAGGGGGAATACGTCGCCGCGAAAAGCAGCGAGGCGAAATCGGCGCTCGCGGAAAAGATCCTGGACGCAGCCAAGGACACCCGCGACAGTGTCGCCCGCTACTCGATGCTCAAGCTCTCGACCGATATCGCGGTTCAAGCCGCAAACGCAGACATCGTCACCGAGGCTATCAACATGATGGATCGGTTCTACGAGATCGATGAGCCAAACGTGCGGCTCGCGGCTCTCGTAGCGACGGTCAAACGGATCAATTCCGACGCCGAACCTGAGACACTCGCGGCGGTCGTCGAGTATTGCACGCGTGCCATCGAGCGGCATGACTACGAATCGGCGGGCCAATTGTTGTCGGTCGCCACGCTGTATTTTCGCGAACGAGAATCCCGCGAAGTACTGGGGCAATTGAACAACCGTGTCGAATCATTGCAGGAAGAATTCAACAAGGTTCGTGATCACATCCAAACATTGATCGAGAACCCGGACGATCCCGACGCGAATCTGGCGGTCGGAAAGTTTCGCTGTTTTGCCCGCGATGACTGGGCGACGGGGCTGCAAAACCTCGCCAAGGGAAGTGACAAGGAGCTAAAAGATGTCGCCCAATTGGAATTAGCAGGAAGCAATGACGTCCAGCGCCAAACGGAGATCGCTGATAAGTGGTGGGCACATGCCGATAAAGCCAATGGTGACGAGGCCAGCAATTCCAAGCTTCACGCCGGATGGTATTACAGGCTCGCGCTGCCCCAATTGCAGGGATTGCAGAAAGCCAAAGCCGCGGCGCGGTTGAAGGAAGCGGAATCTCTCGGCATCGTGACCGCAGTCAACCTGGCCGGTGGCGATGATGCCCCTGCTGCGGCCCCCGCCGGGCCCGAGCCGATGACGCAGTGGAAAGTTGTTTACGACTTGCCCGCCAGCTACACCGATCTGGCCGTTGGCGGCTCGGGGCGCTACCTGATTTTTCGACTCGATTCACTGAAAAAACTGGCGTTCTTCGACGTCGTCGCGCGTGAGATCACCCAATACGTTCCCATCGAAACGAGCGACGTCCGTTTCACCGCCGGCGCAAGTGAATTCTTCATCGTGACCCGCCCGCAAAACGTGATGGAACGTTGGAGCCTGGAAACTTTCCAGCGGGTATCGACAGTCAAATTGCCGCTCGAACATCCTGTGGATTGGGTGGTGATGGGCCATGCGTCGGAGGGTCCGATTTACGTGGGTGCCCCCCAAGGCTCCGGCGGCTTTCTCAATCCCCGCAACTTGAAACCGATTCCGTACGAAGTTGTTGACCACCAATACCAACGGGCTGGTGAGATCCAGGGTGCCGATGCCGAAGCACGAGTGCGGGCGAGTGCCAATGGACGAGCGTTCGCGATGTGGCGAACCCAAGTCTCGCCCGGCGGCTTTCGCACATACATCATCAACGATCGAATCGTTCACACGTTTTACCAGCACGACACGATGGGCTACATCGAACCAAGTCCCGATGGCGAATTGATGTACACCTCCCGCGGCGTGTTCACGAGTCAAACCAAAGAATTCCTGGCGAACAAAGGCAACTTCGCCACCAGTTTCCGGATTCCCGCGGTCACCGGAAACTACGCCGTCGGAGTCCCGCGAAACGATGATCGAAAGAAGAAAAGCGTGAACCCGGTCCACATTCTCGTGAGCGGACAACTCGATCCGATCTTGACCATTCCCGATGTCTCGATCCGACCCGGCGAGTACGGCGATTTTCACGGACGCGAGATACTCACGTTGGCTCGACGCGTTTACTTGATTCCCCAGGCGAATCTGCTGATTACATTGCCCGATTCAAACAAGTCGCTTGTCCTTCACTACCTCGACCTGGAAAAGGAACTGAGCGAATCGGGTATCGACTTCCTGTACGTCGCGTCACGCGCACCCAACGTGATCAAGTCGGGCGGGGTGTATAAGTACCAGATCGAAGCGAAATCCAAAAACGGCGATCTCGAGTACGAGGTGGTTGCCGGTCCATCGGGAATGAAGGTGAACAACGAAGGGTTGGTCACGTGGCGCACACCGCGCCGCGTGAGCGAAGAGCATGAGGTGATCGTCTCGATCAAAGACGCTAGCGGCCAGGAAACAACGCATACGTTTACCGTCACAGCGGTGCCGTAGTCTTCGCACAACGCGGCCGGCCGGTCATCGACGACAACGCACGCTGGCCTAGAATCACACTTGAACTCAGGCCGATCGTTCAGCGGCACTCAACAGACCGCGCGCGTTCTTGAGATGCAGACTTGCTCGCGTGATACTTTTGGCAACTTCGTCCACGTATCCATCGGCCGCGGCGGACCAGGTTCGATTGATGTACCGTTCGGCCGACGCAAACTCGGTCATCACATCCGCGTAGACGCTCATCCCGAATCGTTTCACCAATGCCTGGCGGGCGTCGGCGAAATCGGAAAGCGGCTCGGCGCACTCGTCATCAATGCTGCGGAGTACTTCTGCGGGAATGTGATCGGAGGTCGCCGCGATCCTCTCGACCACTACCGAAACCGTCTCGAGACTTCTCTGGACCACCGAGTACTCGGCTTCGGTCTTTGCATCATCAGCATGGTCCTCGCTTCTGGCCCGACGCAACATCACCACGCCGGCTACTCCGATGAACATCGCCGCACCGTACCAGGGCCAGGGAATCGTCGACCACCTCGAATCTCCTTGTTCGAGTTGCATCACCGAGCAGTAGGCCGCTGCCAAAAACCCGATCCACAACAAGATATGTCCCGCTGCTCTCATCAACCCATTCCCGCGAAAACTTTGACAAGTGCGTTGCCGACTCCCACCAATGCTTCACCCACAATCAACCCCGCGGCGATCGGAATGCCAATCTCGTGGCTGAACTTGTGCCCAAAGATTTTGTCCGATGCGATGCGCAGTACGTTTCCGAGAGTGTAGGTCAGAGCGATTTGAAACGGCATGTAAAAACCAAGTGCGATCAACACACCGATGCCACCGAGTCCGCTGACGGCCAGCAACAAGCCGAGCCCGGCACCGGCGGTGTACCGATAAGCCGGCACGTCCTCGTTCAGGATTCCTTCGGTGACCGATGCCAATGCCTGTGCCTGAGGAGCGGGCAGTTTTTCTGATCCGATTTCATACTGACTGTTCAGCAAAATCATCAGAAAGATAACGATCACCGGCCCCAACCACGCCCCAATGAATTGTGCCAATTGTTGCCGGCGCGGGATCGCACCGACGAGGTAGCCCGACTTCAAATCCAACATCATGTCGCTTGCCTGTGAAATGGCCAGACAGATCGCCGCACCGACGAGCATCGAGCTGGTGATCGTTGCCGCATCATCCATCCCGCCCTTGGCAACGAGAATCAAGATCGTAACGGCAATCAACGTCATGCCGCTCAGGGGTGACCAGTTGGTGCGTCCGATGCACTCGGACACAACAACACCAGCAACCCATACCCATAGAGTCCCGAGCAACGCCATCGAGACGGCGCGACCAAGCGTCATCTGCTCGACGGAACTGAACGCGATCCAAATCATCACCAAAGCACCGATGCCGATCGCGGTGTAAAGAAACCCAATCGGCATCTCGTCGTTCCTGGCTCCGTCGCCGGAATCCTTGCTGGCCGCGTGCATCGATTTCATAGCGCTAGCGATCAACGGAAATGCCGCGATGATCCCGCCCACCGCGGCGCCAACGAGCATTCCGATTCCGAGCGGCTTGTAGATAGCACCGCGCATTGCCGATGGATCGGAAACCAAGGTGGCTACTTCTGATCCGGCGAACGTGCTCAACAGAGGTGACAACAGGAAATAACAGATAAAACCTCCGGCCCCGAACCAGAAACCGCCCTTGCCGGAGAGAAAACCGACGCCGATCGTCATCACCGAAAGATAAAACGTGATGTTGAGCATCGACGGCAATCCCAGTTGCTCGCCGGCATGCCAATCGTGGTCGTCCCCAAGTACCTGTAACACCACGAGGTGCGTGATTCCCGAAAAGAGCGCGCCCCCCAAAAGCAGCATCGCTTTTCGTACTCCCGCACCGGGTGATTTCAGAATCGTGGCAACGGCGATTCCACCCGGATACGCCAGACGATCGAAATCGATCATCTGTTTTCGAAGCGGAATCACGAACGCGAGCCCCAAAACACATCCCGTGATGCACGCCAGGATCATCAGCGGGATGCTGAAATCCGCGACCGATTCGAAACCTTCGCTGCGGCTGAGAATGAACAACGCGGGCACCGAAAACATGATCCCGGATGACGCGCCGTTGACCGCCGAGGCGATCGTCTGGTTGATGTTGTTCTCGACGATGCTGGTGCGTCGCATCACGCCGCGAAGAACGCCCCAACCGAGGATTGCCGCGAGTTCCGACCCTTCGATCGCAAAACCAAGGATCAACGCGGCATAGCCGATCGAGATCGCAATCAATGCTCCGATCGCCCAACCGACGAAGACCGCCGTCCACGTGAACTCCGGATAGGGTCCGTGCCGAATCGGTATCGAGTCCGCTAACGAATCGGAGCTCTCGACTTCGCGTGATTCACCATCCGACATCAGTCTTCCCCGCGCTCCATTTGCCGCACCAGATCGCGACAGCGTATGAGATCACAACCGCGGAGGCAAGCGAAGCTGGGATCTCGTCAATGCGAAAGCCCGCGTCTGGATAGAGGCCAAGGGGCATTGAAACTGATCCAGATTCCGGCCGCCACTCATGTTTGCTCACTTCGAATTCAGCTGCACCGAGTATTCCATCCGCAGTGCGGAGACTTCCACGCTGTATTCCATCCGCAGTGCGGAGACTCCCGCGCTGCTGATACTTCGGTGACGGATCTGCGAATTTCGGATTGGGGGTGTGGGTCAGTGTGATCAAGTTTTAACATGTCATCGGTCGTGCCGGCCTTCCAAGACCCCGGCAGCTTGCGTTTGGCACGACGCGCAAAGAGTCGTACCGTCGCCGGCGACCGAATTGAATCGTCCGTGCTCTCCAGCAGAACTCCATGCAGACCAACAAGCCACCCACAATCATCGCCGCCGGTGAAATCCTGTGGGACCTGTTTCCATCAGGTCCCCGGTTCGGCGGCGCGCCAGCCAACTTTGCACATCACGCCGCGGGGCTCGGTGGCGACGTTTCGATGGTAAGCGCCGTTGGCGACGACCAACTCGGTCAAGAGGCGCTGGTGAAGCTCCGAGAGTCATGCATCCGAATCGATCATGTCACAATCAACCAAACGCGCCCGACGGGCCGTGTCACGGTCGAACTCGATGATCAGGGCCATCCGACGTATCGGTTCAATGTTGACGAGGCTTGGGATTCGCTGCGCTGGACACCGAGTCTTGGCGATCTGGCCGAGAGCGCCGACGTAGTCTGTTTCGGCACGCTATCCCAGCGGTCCGCCGAGTCGCGTGAAACGATCCGTTCACTCGTCACATCCACCCAGCCACGGGCCTTGCGATTGCTCGACTTGAACCTGCGATCACCCTATTACGATGACGGGGTCATCGAAGATTCGTTGCGAATTGCCAATGTGCTAAAGGTCAACGATGAGGAATTGGACTTGATCGCCGCGAAGTTCCTGAGCAACCGGGGCGACGAGCTGGCACGCGCCAAAGAGATTCGCGAGGCGTTCAACCTGAAACTGGTTGCCGTGACACGAGGCGAAAGGGGCAGCTTGTTGGTCCGCGAGGGAGAAGTGAGTGACGTGCCGGCACAGCCCACGCCAGTCAACGACACCGTCGGCGCGGGCGACAGCTACACCGCCGCCGTCACGATGGGGCTGTTGCGAAACCTTGGACTCGATGAGATCAACCACGCGGCATGCCGGATTGCCGAATACGTGTGTTCGCAATCCGGCGCAACGCCTACGATCCCCAAGTCGCTCACCGATTCGCTGAATCGGTAAAGTCATCCCAAATTGAGTCGAGCTCGCCGGCATCCAGCTCGCCATCAAAGGCGACGAATCGATACCGCGAAACGTACGGCTCGCCCGGCTTGATCTGGAAATCGCCTGTCACCATCGGTGCAAAACAAAAGTAAGGCTTCGTCGGGTGCAGCCGGACTGGTTGCGGAGCCCGAAAATTCTCTGGGTGGCTCATCGCCACCAACCCACACCGGGCATCATCGATCACGCCCTGCATCGTCACCCATCGCGGGCGAGAATGATTCCCCGCGACGCGGTTCTTCCCTTCATCGGTGATCATCGCAACCTGATCTCCCAACCACGCGCTGGGGCCGCGGACGCACATCGCCCCATAATGGAATTGTTTGATCTCGAGCGGAGTCGGCGCAACGCAGGTCTGACTCGACAAAAGGTCGAATACGTTCACCGAAGGGTGGCTGATGCGCGTGATCCGCCACTGCTCGCGCAGAATTTCATTGCGACCTTCGGTCGAAGTATCGACGTGGCGGAGCCGCACGCGAATCTCGTCGCCGCCCGACGTGATGGTCTCAACATGTTCGACCAACCCTTGCTGTTTTCTGCTATTCCAGAAATCTACTTCGTGGCCGCCCACAACAGCGCTGGTCCATGCGAACATCAAACCGTGCTGGTGCAGATGATCCGCCGGAAAACCCTCGGTCACAATCCGACCGCTGGGAGTACGAACCGGGTGAATGAATCCGCTGCGTCCAAAGTACGGTTGATCGACGTCCGGGGAAGGAATGAATTCGGCGTTATACGTCAACACTTCGCGGTCGCCGTCATGCAGCAAGAGTTTTCCCGGGTCGCCTGCGGCGGCCGGCGGAGTGCAAGTGATCAATAGGGACGTCAATAGGACAACACTTGCAGTCAGCTTCATCTCGATTTGCCGATCGGAATGCAGGAAAGTCGGGGTGGGGATTGGATCGAGGCGAATGAACAACTCTACTGTGGTGAGTGCCGGCGGACGATCTCGACTGGAGACGCGCGATGTCGAGGTCATCGGCCATCCAATCATACCTGATACAGAAAACCGATTGCCCCAAGCACCGCGCCGAGGGTTACCGCCGACGGCTTAATTTCCCTCCTCGTGTGTTCAATCAAAATCCTGCTGCCATGCCCAGCCATATTGACGGAAACAACATCATGCGGAAATCGATCGCCCTGACTGCATTGTCAGTTTTGTTTTTTTGCTCGGAGGCGTTCGCCGACAACTGGCCCCACTGGAGAGGCTCCACAGGCAATGGCACTGCGCCCGCGGCGAATCCTCCGACCGAGTGGAACACTGAAAAGAACGTCAAGTGGAAGGTCGAAATCCCCGGAAAGGGTTCTGGTTCACCTGTGATCTGGGAAGACCGCGTCTTTGTCGTCACCGCCGTCCGAGCGAGCGAATCCCGACGCGGAGCCGAGAATCAAAACGACAGCGTGCAACGTCGAGACCCGTCCGAACAAGCTCGTCAGCGAGGCGGCAGCCGCGCGCAGGGCAGTCCAGGCGGACGTCGCGGTGGAGGATCCGCGGGGGAAGCCCCACTGCCGCAACTTCAATTCAAAGTGCTTTGCTTTGACCGGAACAACGGTGACCTGTTGTGGCAGAAGACGGCAACCGAGGCCACACCTCACCAGGCAACCCACGCGACCAACGGGTTCGCATCGGCGTCGCCCTGCACCGACGGGACACATGTGTACGCACATTTTGGTTCGCGCGGCCTTTACTGTTACACGCTCGACGGCGAACTGAAGTGGAAGCGCGACGATTTCGGAAAGATGGACACCCGATTCAGCTTTGGCGAGGGAAGCTCGCCCACGATTGTGGATGACAAGATCATTGTTCCCTGGGATCACGAAGGCCCCTCTTACCTGTATGCGCTCGACAAGTTAACCGGCGAAACGATCTGGCGAACCGAGCGGGACGAGCCGAGCTGTTGGGCGACACCGCTGGTGGTCCAGCACGACGGTGGCAAGCAGGTTGTCATGAATGGCCAAACGTCTGCGCGCGGCTATGATCTCGAAAGCGGAAAGGAACTTTGGCGCTGCGGCGGACAAACGGAGCGGCCGGTCGCCTCCGCCGTGGCCGACAACGGTCTCGTTTTCGTCGGAAGCGGTTTCCGCGGGTCCTTCCTCGGTGCCTTCCGGCTCGACGGAATCGGCGACATCGAGGGAACCGAGAATGTTGTCTGGTCGGTTGAGCGCGACACCCCGGATATCGCATCACCGCTGCTCTCGGGCGGGCGTCTCTACTTTCACAAAGGCAAGACAGGCTTGCTCTCCTGTCTCGATGCAGCTACCGGCCAACCACATTACTCAGCCGTCCGAATCCCAGGGGTCGACAGCACCTACGCGTCTCCGGTTGCTGCGGGCGGCCACGTCTACCTGACCGGACGTAGCGGCACCGTTGTCGTGATCAAAGACTCGAACGAGTTCGAGATTGTGGCGACCAACTCGGTCGAAGAAACGGTCGACGCGACTCCCGCGCCGGTCGACGACGAGTTATTCATCCGCGGCGAGAAGCATCTGTTCAGCATTTCCGAATCTCGGTAGGCACGTCCTTTGGTCTGCGATCGAACCGGTGCGTTGACTCAACCGCGCAGCGTGCGCCTTCCCGCAAAACGGCGCGCCTTCCCGCAGATGGCGTGGTGGAATCCGCCATCGCCGGCCCAAGGATTTCCAGCGGTCGTGGCGGTACGCCAAACGAGGAAGTGACCGACTCCCCGCATCAAATCGGTGAGGTTTTTGGCCCGCAGTCGTTCAAAAACTTGCTAAAACGCATGTCTTCACGAAAACTTCACTTCAAATGCACATTTGGAGGGTTGTAGTCCAAACGGCGAAGTCTTAACATCGAAGGTCAACCTTAGGGTCCGATTACCCCCCCACCAGGCATCCCCTTGCCGATCGATCTGATCCCCAATGCCCGCCGATCAATCACCACCACCGCTCCATGTGCTTCTCGTTGAGGACAGCGTCGTCAACCAAAAGCTGCTCATCGGGATACTCCAGCGTCGCGGCGTCGACGTAATCGTCGCCGAGAATGGCGAGGAAGGTTTGCGCGAGTTTGACCAGCGGCACTTCGACCTGGTGCTGATGGATATACAGATGCCAGTGATGGATGGTCTCCAAGCGACGCAGATGATCCGCCACCGCGAATCAATCAGTGGGAAGCACACGCCGATCGTTGCGGTGACCGCAGGCGTCGACCGCGATACATGCATGGCCGCTGGGATGGACGGATTCTTACAGAAGCCAGTCCGCCCGAATGTTCTCTGGGCAATGATTTCAGACGTAACCGGCTGCTTCAGCGATTGAACGGTGCGGGGATGGTGATCCGGTCAACCGGATTGCTTGCATTCGCACCACCTCACAAACTGCTCGTTTCCTGAGCTCAAAGGTTCTTGAGGTAACTGATCCCTTGGCTGAGTTCATCGATCGATGAATCGTCTCGGCCGACGGTATAGAAGCCGCGGTATTGAATGTCTTCCAAACGCCCGATCAACTCGGGAAAATCAGCCGTACCCTGGCCCAGCGGAACGGAAAGACCTCGGCCGGCGGCGAGGTCGAGCACACCGTCGACGGCGCAAACGATTTGAATCCGTTCCTTGAGTTCGGCGATCGCCTCGCGGACGTCATGGCGATGGATGATCAAGCGGCCGGGGTTGAGTGCGACGGCCACAAAGCCATCCGGTGAACTCCCCAGCAGGCTTGCTAGCATCGCCCCTGGTTCGTTTCCGGTTTCGGCGGCAAGGAAGGCTCCAACGCGGGCGCCGTAGCGACCCAGGTCGTCGATGACCGATTGAAGCGAGGACCACTGGGGATCCTCCTCGGAGGTCGGAATCTGCCCGATCGAGTTGATCACGACGCGTGCGCCAAGTTGGTAGGCGAGTTTCATGGCGTCCTTGGTCGCTTCGACTCGACGGTCGAGATCGCTGGGATTGTCGTATCCACGACGCGTTTGAAAGCGAAGGGCCGCGACCTTGAGATCCAAGTCATCCAGTATTTTCCGCAATTGACGGAGCCCAGTGTCCGACAATTGAGATGGGTGGATCCCGTTGCGCGCATCGAGTTCGACAGCCGAGGCACCGAGTCGGGCCGCCGTTTCCAGGGCTCGGCGCAAAGGAAGCTGCATCGAATCGAGCCGCACCGCCACATTCAATTCAGCCAAATCTCTACCCGTATTGGTTTCATGAACACGCTTGTTCCCCGCGGCATCTTACGTGTCGTGGCCCGGATCGCAAACACCTTCGCGAGGATCGCAAACATCTTCGCGAGGATCGCAATGTGGCCGGTGGCAGCGAAGCTGTGCGTGATCGTCGTGTTGATGCCCCTGACCGGCCGGACCGAATCTCCAATCGCGGGCTCCGAGCAAATCACGGCGCTCGAGAGTTACACATGGGACTTCAGCCGGCCATCGGACGCGAACTTCGACCGATGGCCGGACGGTTGGAAACGTGTCGAAGGCGCGCGCTATCCCGCCTACGTGAAGATTGGGATTGTCGCCCGCGATCCGGCGCTGGAGCGTCAGCTGATCGCTTTGGACACAGCGAGTGTTCGATCGTGGCCGTACTTGCGCAAATTAGATCCTACTTTGCCGATGTTGCCGCCATCGCTCGCCGATGCCCTGGTCGATCGCTACCTGCGAATTGATTTGGACGGCGGCCAGGTTCTTGTGCATTCGCCTCCGATAAAAGCAAGCCGAATGTATCAGTACCGATTCTCGTGCCGGATGATGACCCAAGGTCTGCGTCACGACAGCGCCCGAGTCGAGTTTGTATTTCACGATCAAGACGGCAACGAGTTGGGTGCCCATTCGAGTCCGCCGATGACGGGCACGAATCGCTGGACCAGGGTCAGCCTCGACTTGATGCGACCGCCGGTCGGTGCGAAATCGATGATGGCGCGTCTGATCGTCGAAGGTAGCGAGGACGGTCTCGAAGACATTCGCGGGTCCATCGGATTCGATGACCTGCGTATCGACCAATATCCCCAGCTGCAAGTGACGACGGATCAATCACTCGGTATCTACGCCTATGGACGTCCGGTCGTTGCAACCGCAAAGATCATGGGTCTGCCGGCCGACGCGTCCACCGTCCGCTTTCGAGTATTCGACAGCAACAACCGGCAGATTGCGACGATATTGCGAGCGGTTGTCCCGCGCGGCGGCGGATCCGCGGGAACCCGGGATGCTGAGTCGTTCGACTCGGAAGTCTCCTGGAACTTGCCGCGACTGGAACCCGGTTTTTACCGGGTCGCCGCAAGACTCGAAAACGACACCAAGTCAACGCTGGCCACCGAGACCACCCTTGCAGTGATCGGCAAGATCATCGGTGGTTCCCCGCATGGTTGCTTTGGATGGACGTTACCCGATGGCCACGAAGGGGTTTCGCTGCGCGAGTTCGTCCCCTGGCTGGCCGACCTCGGGGTTGCCTGGGTCAAGTACCCCGCATGGTTGGCGCCGGATGACCTGGAAGGCGCCGAAGAGATTGCGGTCTTGTTCGGCAAATTGCAGGACGCCGGAATCCAGACCGTGGGAATG
>JAHELS010000353.1 GCA_024644085.1 Rhodopirellula sp. | reverse complement strand
AGAAGTTGACTGCTCGGACCTCCGGTCAACCGCAGCCGCAACCTCAGATGTTCTTCCCCCGGTGGATCGGCCAGCAACACGAGCCCTGTCATCCGCGGTTCGATCACGACAACCTGGCCGTCTTCGAGTTCAATCATCACCCGTTTTCCGCGGCGGCCGACGTCAGAAATCTTCTTTCCCCGAGTACGTCGGTCAAAAGCGTCGATGCGCGGGCGCAGCAGGATCGGGCGCAACCGACACGGCGGCCGCTCGGCCGACCGAATCCGGCTTCCCACGACCGGCAGCAAGCCTCGACGCATCGTTTCGACTTCGGGGAGCTCTGGCAATGAAAGTGACCTGCATTCAATTCGGATTTCAGCCGGACGAGTCCACTGGCTGGTCATTGGTCATTTTTAGGTTGTGATGTAGGCTTGTATCTTACGGTTTTCAATGGTGGTCGGTTTGCCGTGATCGCAGCGTGTGGACGAACCAGTTGTTTTCTCGAGACAGATGCAGATGAATTCTTCCCCGATCTCAGGCGCGTCGCCGGCCGTTCCCGACGCGCGCGGCCGATTCGGCGATTTTGGCGGCCGATTTGTCCCCGAAACGTTAACACGCGCCCTTGATCAACTCTCCCAGGAGTACGAGAAAGCAAAGAACGATTCAGAGTTCCAGCGGGACCTCGACGGGCTGTTGAAAACCTTTGTCGGACGTCCCAGTCCGCTTTACCATGCAAAGCGATTGACCGAGGCGGTCGGCGGCGCACAAATCTGGCTCAAACGTGAAGACGTCAATCACACCGGCGCGCACAAGATCAATAACACGGTTGGCCAGGCGCTGTTGACGCTGAGGATGGGGAAGACCCGCGTGATCGCTGAAACCGGTGCCGGCCAGCACGGCGTGGCAACCGCGACCGCCTGCGCCCACTTTGGACTGCCATGCACTGTGTACATGGGCAGCGAGGACATCCGCCGGCAAAAACCGAACGTGTTCAGCATGAAGTTGCTTGGGGCGGAAATTTGTCCGGTCGAAAGCGGATCCAAAACGCTCCGTGATGCGGTCAACGAGGCGATGCGTGATTGGATGTCCTCGGTCGAACACACTCACTACATCATCGGCAGCGTGATCGGACCGCACCCGTTTCCAATGATGGTCCGCGATTTTCAATCGGTGATCGGACGTGAGGCACGCGAGCAATGTCTCGCGTCGCTCGGTCGATTGCCCGAATGCATCGTGGCCTGTGTGGGCGGAGGCAGCAACGCGGCCGGCATGTTCCACCCGTTTGTCGCCGACGATGATGTGCGGTTGGTCGGCGTCGAAGCGGGTGGGCGAAGCAATGCGCCGGGCGATCATGCGTCACCTCTTTCGTTCGGAAGCCCCGGCGTGTTGCACGGAAGCTACAGCTACGTGATGCAAGACGACGACGGCCAAACCTGTGATGTTCATTCGATGAGCGCCGGGCTCGATTATCCCGGCGTCGGTCCCGAGCACAGCTACTGGAAGGACACCGGGCGGGTCGAGTACTCCGAGTGCGGGGATGACGCCGCGATGCAGGCGTTCGATACACTGGCACGACGCGAAGGGATCATCGCCGCACTCGAATCAAGCCACGCGGTGGCCAAGGCCATGAAGTTGGCCGCCGAGATGAAAGCCGATCAGCATTTGGTGGTCTGTCTTTCCGGCCGCGGCGACAAAGATGCCATGGAAATTGCCCGACTCCGTGGTGAGTCGTGGTGAAAGAACGAAGTTTCCTTCTTTGCGGACAAGATTGATGACAAAATTGACCTGGCTCTCCCACGGAAGCTGGCTGATCGAATCGGATGGCCAACGCGTGTTGCTCGATCCGTTTCTCGGCGACAATCCCGCCGCAACGATGAAGCCCGATGACTTCGATGGGATCAGCCATATCTTGATTTCGCATGGCCATTTTGACCATGTCGCTGATGCGGCAGCGATCGCGAACGCAAATGGTGCGACGATCGTTGCCATTTTCGAAATCGCACAGTGGTTCTCGGCCAATCACGACGTCAAGTCAACGATCGGAATGAATCTCGGCGGCACCACGTCGATTCCGATCGGAACGGTGAAAATGGTCCCGGCCCTGCACAGCAGCCAATTACCCGACGGCTCTTACGGCGGCGAACCGGCCGGTTTTCTGCTGACGATCGACGAAACGCGGGTGTACTTTGCTTGCGACACGGCATTGTTCAGCGACATGAAGCTGTACGCCCACGGTGTCGATGCGGCAGTGCTGCCGATCGGCGATCTGTTCACGATGGGAATCGACGACAGCGTGGCAGCCACCAAGATGATCGAACCGAAGGTCGTGTTGCCGGCCCACTACAACACATGGCCGCCGATCCAACAGGACGCGAATGATTGGGCCGAACGGATTCGAAACGAAACCGGCGCCAGACCGGTCGTGCTCGACGTGGGTCAGTCAATCGAGCTGTGAACCGAGCTACACTCACGGTGTTAAGACGGCCTCTGAGTGTCGACGCCGAGCATCTCGCAGGCTTCACGGTATCCCGGCGCGGGCGTGCCAAATTCGCTCGCCGAAACACGTGCCAGACCGACCAGGTGCCGCCAACGCATCGACTCACGCGTTGAAGCAAATTCTTCGGTCACCGTTCGGTAATACTTTTCGGCGTGTAAAGCGCCGTCTTCGCTGGTCGCATACTTCAGCAGAACGTCGAAGGCACCGCGCGGTGATCCGCCGATCTCGCTATAGCGCGAAACCGCAGCGGCGGCGAGTGCTTGATCACGATTTTGAATCGCACGTTCGGTTTCCGCCAACAGCTTGCCCGCGTCATCGATTGATTCGACCGCATCCATCTTCAGTGGCCAACGTTCACGGCGCACATGTGGACTTTGACCCGCGGTGTGATAGGCCCCCACCAACACACTTGCCACCGTGTTGCGATGGTTGCTGACCCGCGCGATATTTCGCCACGCGTTTGCGGCATCAGACGCATGAACGCCGACCGAAGCGCCGTGGACGGTTCCTTTGACCTTGTCGCCATCACCATCTTTGGACCGCCCCGGATCGTGCAACAGTAAAAGGTTGGCTGCGATCGACATCGCTTCGGCAACCTGGTCGGGGGCGTATCCGGCGACGAGAGCCTGAGCGGCTGCATCGGCCGCCTGCGATCGATCACTTTGGAAGAACGTCCAAGCCAATTCCTCGATCCAATCGTCATCCCCTCGGCGGTCACCGGGCGGCTTGTCCAGCAGCTTGTATTCATCGAGCAATCGGGGCAACAGCGTCCACAATTCGGGATCGGACCTGCCGTCGCGGATTCGGTTCTTCGAAGAGTTCAGACAGAACCGCACCGATTGTCTCAGCAAGGTGGCGGCGTGTTCGGCTCCGACCAAGTCAATCGCAAGCCAGGCGCGCCATGTCAGCACCACGCGGTGAACATTCACGACGTCCTGAACCGGATGCTGGACGTGGTTGAATATCTTGGCGGGCGATTCACCCTGGAGAGACGCCATGATTCGCTCGGCGCCCTCAAAATCGGCTTTTCGGGTCGCCGCCTGCAAGGCTTCACCCGCGGCGCGGTTGCCGTCATGTTTGTGCGCATCAAGTTTGCGCAGAACCTCGCTGCTCGATCCGCCGAATTGTTGAATGCGATCGGTGTTGCGATACAGGACTTTCAAAATCGGCAACGCCTTACGTTCAGCCGGCAGCTCCGCAGCCATTTCCAGGGCCGGCGTGAGCGCCATGAAAGTATGGAACCCTACATAATCATGACCGCCGAAGGTTCGAGCATTGGCAAGAGAACCGGCCGCGATCAGCGTCGACAGATCGGTGCCGCCATCGATTTCATTGATCAACACGCGCTGAAGTCGATTCAGGGGTGTCTCCTGCATCAACGCCACCAGCGGTTCCATATCGCCGAACGTCAACCGATCGTTCGAGTCATCGTCGGCGTGTGCGACGGAGATCCCAAGATCGCCTGACAACGCCGTTCCCAAACTGCCGACAAGCATGCCGCTGCCGACGCGGGCCAGAAACTCTCGACGATCTTTGCGCTGCATGATTGGGTCTCCTTTGTCTGTGCCGCTGTGATCACCAAGTGAATCGGACGTCACCTTTGCGAAAACAGGATCCTTCAATGTACCGGCAGCGATCCGCGAAAGCGAACTTCATCAAGGTGAACCGCAGGACTACGCTGTCCGCCCCCGACAGACGGCGTGACCCGGAATGAACGTCAGCGACTGGCGTCCGCCTGCTTCACGAAACTCATGTGGAGTTCAGCGTGTCGGAGATTGAATTGATCCCACTGGTCGATGGTCAATTCAGCGAAAAAAGGATGCATCGCCCGAGTCTTGTCGCTCTTAGCGCGCTCGATCGCGTCGCGAAGTGCGGACAATTGTACTTCCAATTCAACCGACGGCTCAGGCTCCATTGCCTGCTTTGCGTTGCCCGGAATTTTGAACCCGGCCGGAAGGGTTTCTGAGAGAAATGTTTTCTTCATCGTCAGTTTCCCGACTTGACGCATTAGCCAGGGAGCGCGAAAGGGCACGCCATCGACGCTGACATCAAACGCCGCTGCAAGATGTTTGCAGATTTGCGCAAACGACCAATTGCCAACGATTTGAACCTCGCCAGCGGCGAGCCGGCTCAGGTCTTCAAGCAGATCGTTATAGGACCCATAAGAAAGGTCGCGGCGCCCGGTGACCGACTTTCGGGGCTAATCGTCCGCCTCGTCGTTGTCTTTTTCCCGAACGAGAACGTTGTCGCCCTCGACCTTGATCTCAAAGCAGTCGACGCGCGTCCGTGGGTTATCTTCCCAGGTTCCATCCTTGACGCAGAACC
>JAHELS010000112.1:16717-19412 GCA_024644085.1 Rhodopirellula sp. | reverse complement strand
AACAATGAGAGCCACTACGCACAAGCCGCAGGGCGTGAGCAGTAATTAAAAGTCGAAGTAGCACGAGAAAACCCTCCCCGTACAGGACTCGAACCTGCGACAGGGTGGTTAACAGGCTGGCCGGATTTGACCGGGGCGTGTGCGGGGGATTTCTGTCTTTTCCGAACTCTCACGCTCTCGTGGAGAGGCTTTCGGAGAAGAGTTGCCGAATTTGCCCGCCTTTTCTGATTGAGTCGCGGTGACAGTCTGGTTAACAGACGGGGGAGTGAATCCATGACTCCGATTGGCTACCGAGAGTTAACGGTCCCGACGCGACACGTTGCTGATCTCAACTTGTCGGTGAGGGTGATGGCAACGTGAGTCGTCGATTCCGTGTTATCCTGCCACCGAGCGGGGTAAAAAAACTCTGCTACTTCCGCAAACACAGAGTTCCATCAAGAGTTTACCGTTTCGATGGCATCGATTATCCACCCACTTTTGAGCCTTCTGGCTTCTTGCTCACGTCAGGAACTCGCCGGGCAGGTTCGCTATTTGAAAGCCGAAAACCGCATCCTTCGATCCAAGTTACCGAAGCGACTTGAGCTGAGCAATCATGAACGCCAGATATTGGTACGACATGGCAAGCGACTTGGACCCAGGATCAAAGAGCTAATCTCGATCGTCAGTTACTCGACCTTTCGCCGCTGGGTCAGGCAGGTAGAAGACGGCCCGACGCAGCGACCAGTCCCCACCAGAAAACCAGGAAGGCCTCGCCTCAATGAAGACCTTGCCACGCTGATCATCCGCATCCGAAAAGAATCCGGCTGGGGCTACACCAAGATTGTGCAAACGGTCCGTGGCCTCGGACACACCGTTTCGCGTCAGACGGTGAAAAACATTCTCGTTCAAGCAGGCCTCGGTCCTGAACCTCACGACCACCCTGACACGTGGTCTGACTTTCTTAAACGCCATGCGGCAACACTTTGGCAGTGCGATTTCGCCTGCAAACGAAAATGGACGATCAAAGGCATGGTCGACCTGTACTTTCTCGTGTTCATCCATGTGGGAACGCGACGCATCTGGGTTTCACCATGTACTTCTCATCCGGACTCGCACTGGACCGCCCAACAGGCGGAGGCGTTTCAATTGCATTTACATGAAAATGAGTTGATTTGTGATCTTCTGATGCGCGACAACGACAAAAAGTACAACAAAGAGTTCGACGAGGTGTTTGAATCGACTGGTGACGTCAAACGAATTACTCCCATTTCACCCAATCTCCAGGCTCACGTGGAGCGGGTTATCCAAACGCTCAAACATGAAGTGCTCAACGGATTCTGCATCGTGAGCAATCAGCATCTGGATGTCATCCTCTCGACGGCTGCCGACTGGTACAATCACCGCCGCGGTCATACAGCCCGGGAACACCTTCCGCCAGTTCGCGATGACGATCCACCCAAAGCGGTCGATGTGACTCTACACAAAGTTGTCTGCCTTCAGGAACTCGGTGGCATGCTGAAGTCGTACCGTCGAGCCGCGGCGTAACCAGCTATCGAAAGACAACGGGGCTGAAAGTCGTTGGGAACAACTCCATGAATCGACGTGGACCGAGCCAGCCGAATCAAGACAGTGGTTCGTCATCAGTCGCTTGCCGAAGTGCGTGAACATCGAGCTGGTCTTTTTCGCGACCGGTAGACTCTTTGTTCTTGAGGAGCAGGGCTTTGGAGATAAATGGGACGCGCAAAGAGTCCATCATCTCGTGCTCGCGCGATTCCCACGCCTCTGCAAAGGTCACGCCATCGATCTTGGTGAGCAGGTCAATTCGATTGGGCGCGCGACCGAGCATGATCACGTCTTTGTCGAAAAGAGGACCGCTTGGCAGGACGGTTCCAAAACCAAAGTCCGTTAGCAGTTGCTTCACCAACTGTTCCGTTTCGGGTGACTTCTCAACAAAGAAGTCGATGTCGCCCGTCATCCGTGGTTCGGCGTAACGGTTAAAGGCCCATCCGCCAACGATCACGAACTTCAGGTTCATCGAAATTGCGAGTTCGATAAACTCTTTGAAGTCTTTCGGAAGATTCATAGATCGGACCGATCATCTCAAGGAAATTAGCCAGCCGCTCGGAGGTGCTGAGCTTGGCGTCATCGGCTCGGCTGACGCGGTCAGCTTGCTGATGAGTGTCGAAGGTGCGGATGATTTTGTCCATGGATACAGACTCGAACCTGTTTTGTCGCCCGATTGATCGCTGTTAACCAGAGTGTCGTTGTTAACCCTGAGAACCCGAGAGAGTGCTTTGTTGAGGACGGGGTGCCGAGCGAGAAAGTTGCTTTCTCGTCCGGGGTACCATTCGGAACGAGACAAGCACGAGTGTCGGCCGCCGGACTAAAGACGCCGCAAAAAGCGGGCCTAGACAAAAAAAGGCCGTGGCGAGAACCACGGCCTATTTAACTTACTGGTGGGGCGTGAAAACCTGCACTGGTCTCGAAGCTCCCCGAAAGGAACCCTTTTCGTAACGATTCTCTGTTTGACAGTTTAGCATAAGTCATTTGCGGGCGGTAGGTTAGCGATTTCGAGTCTCTTTCGGTCCCTCCGAATCGAAAGCAACCCTTTCCGGAATCGCCTCCATCGATCCAACATCGTCGGCAGCAACTCAATCCAAGTGCGACCGCTTGGCTGAAGCGATCGCACATTTTGATGCGCCCTGAATTGAATCGA
>JAHELS010000112.1:2583-16707 GCA_024644085.1 Rhodopirellula sp. | reverse complement strand
GATTTGCTGCGAGTGTCGGCAGATAGGCCGTAAATACGGGGCTCAAACGCAAAAAGGCCGAAGCGTTTGCTTCGGCCCGGTTAACACAGTCGTGGGGCGTGAAAACCCGGACTAGTCTCGAAAGCTCCCCCGACAGGACTCGAACCTGTGACAAGGCGGTTAACAGCCGCCTGCTCTACCAACTGAGCTACAGGGGATTGACCGGATTTCTGCTCCGGATAGAACGGGAAATTTAATGGACCTTTGGCCCCTTCGCAAGGGAGGAATCGTGCTGACATTGCCCCTTGGAAGAGCCTGCTCGAAGCAGCGAGGTTCGCGGCCACGTTCGCCCAGGCCGCGATACGGCTCTCGTTTGAGACAAACGAGCCACACTACCGGATCAGACTCATGTAGAAGCTGAAGATGCGGCGTTCGTCCGTGTCGGCCATCGCCACCGGGTAGGCAAAGTCGAATGCCAGCGGTGCCGGACCGAGCATCGGGATCGCGACCCGCAGGCCCATCCCGGGTGCCACGCGGTAATTGTCTTCCTTGATCTCGATGTCCTGTTCGACGGTTCCGAAGTCGACAAACGCGACACCGCGAAATGCGTCGTCAGCCGTGATCGGGAACATGTACTCGACGGTATTGAGCCATTGAAATCGCCCGCCCACTTCGACGCCGTTGACCTTGGGGCTGGCACCGCGAAACTCGAAGCCTCGAATCGTGGCGTAGCCACCGGCGAAAAAGTTCTCGAACAACGGGGTCTCCTTCCCGCTGAATCCGACCTTGGTCGAATACGAGATCGTTTGTTTCCCGGAGCTGTCGGCACGCTGGGCCAGCAACCAGTAGCGTCGAAACTCGAGTTCGAACCGAGCGTAGTCAAAGTCGCCAAACACTTCCTCGAAAGTGAAATCGAAGTAGTGTCCCTGCGACGCTTGGATGGGGCTGTCGCGCGTGTCGTGCTTCAGCGAAACTTCGCCGCTGTAGTATTCGTTGTCACCGACCACCGCATCGAGCTGCGGTATGCCGACGACTCGCGGACGGCTGATGTCAACATTCTGGCCGCTGACGCCAACCGATAATGACAGGTCAGGGGTAACGCGGTAGCCAAAGGCAAGCCGGCCACCGAGTCGTTCCTCATCCCAATCGTTGAAGCGTCGATCGTAAAGGAATCCGCTGACCGACATGCTGACCGGGCGGTAGCCGAACAGATTCGGGTCGGCGAACTGCATCGTGTAACGCTTGAAGTCGGTCCCCGGAGCTGCCTCAATTCGGAAAGTCTGACCCGCACCGCGGAACGCTGTCCCGCTGAACAGATCCTGGAACGAGGTCGGCCATCGCATGATGTCAAAATTTCGCTCGTCGATCGTCAACTGACCCGTTACGCCGGCATCACTGTTGACGGCACCACCGAGCATGATGCGTCCGGTTCGCGCTGGGAAACCGTTGATCACGAGGTCCGCCTGCCGGATTCGCGGCATGGTCGGATAGACCGGTCCGTAGGCATCGTTCAAGCCGGGCCCGGTCAACGAAGGAGATGTTGGTGCGAGGTTGGATCCCGGCGGAAGCGGCGGACCCGAGGGGGGTGTGAAGTTGAAGGGTTGTGCGGTGCCAGGGTTTTGATAGGCAACGTGGCGGCCGTCGTCACTTGCCAACTCGACTTGTTGGCTGGCGTCGGCGCCGGGCTTTACCTGGTAGATCGATTGTTGCACTGTGGTCGGTTCATCACCGGCGTGCTGGGTAACAGCGTGGGTGACAGGGTTCGCTCCGGGAATTGGGTTTGCCCCGGGGACATGGTGCGGTGTTTGCGGCTGGGGGAACGAGACTTGCGTCGACGCGAGGTCGGCGTTTGATTGCGAGTGTGCCTGCGGGCCGTTTGACCAGTTCGGGCGGGTGAGCGGTCCGGCGCAACCGACGAGACACACCAGCGATCCCGTGATCGCAAGCCAGCTGGTCGAGCGGCAGAACCATTTCTGGTCCTGCACCACGTTTCGGCTGGAGCGTGTGCGAATCGAATCGTTCATGCGGTCAGCTAAGTCTTGAGTGTGGTGATGGATTTGATCGAGGAACGAGGATTTCAGGCTGATGCTGAAATGATCGAGGTCATAACGTGTCGAGGTACTCGTCGCGCGGCACGACTTTGATATCGGGCGGGTCAGCGATTTGCGGGTTGGTTTCAAGCAGTTGGCTGCGTTCCAATCGACGCCGGTTCAATTCGAGCGTGCGACGATCGATCCAGTCGCCTTCGCGGAGATCGACGAGATTCAGCATCGTGGTTTCTTTCATCAAATGCGGTTCACCGTCGATGTTGACGCGGATTTGACCGACCTTCCACCGATCCCCTTCGCTGATGTCATAGACCAGGTCGACCACGTTGGCTTCGTCTCGCATCACCGTTTTCGGTTCGACTTCGGCATAGATGAATCCGAGTTCCCCGTAGCCGTAAACGAGTTCGCCGACGTCCCGACGCAGCAGAGTCCCGTCGAACATGTCCCCGGGGCCGAGTTCAAGGCGCCGTCGCAGCGACTCTTCGGTGATGAATTGATTGCCGACGATTTGAACGTCGTTGACTTTGAATCGGGGGCCTTCGTTGATAACGAAGGTGACGGTGATCCATTTTCCCGAATCGTCGTACGCGATCCGTCGACCGACCGTGGCGGTCAGGAATCCAAGGTTGTGGTAGTAGGCGGCGAGCACATCGACATCTTTGTCGATCGTTCGCATGTCCGCTGTGTTACCGACATAGTTCAGGACGCCGACCATGGGTCCGCGAGTTTGGATGATCTTTTTCAGCCGTGCCTCGCTGACGATCGTGTTTCCGTGGATCTCGACGTCGGCGATTCGTTCCTTGGGGCCTTCATTGATGCGAAACACGACGGCACCCGCATCGTCTCTGATGCCGATCGAGCTGGTCACCGAAACCTGGTTGAATCCCTCTTCGCGGTAATAGTCGATCAACCGGCGCCGGGCCGATTCGATCGAAAACTCGCTGAGCGGATCCTTTTTCTCGATCCCCGCGCGACCACGAAGTTCGCGATCATTGATGGCACGGTTCCCGTGATAGATAACGCGAGTGATCACCGGGCGTTCGTGAACCAGGAAAGTCACGGCGACGCCGCCAGGTTGTTCATCAAGTTTGAAGGTCACGTGATCGAACGAACCCATGTCGTTCAATCGACGAACGTCGCCCAGCACGGTCTCGTAGTCGTAAAAGCGATCTTTGCGTGTTTGAAGAGCTTGCAGAATCCGATGGATGCCGACGGTCTTGTTGCCGACGACTTTGACATCCAGTACGACCGCGTCCCCTTTTTCGCGACGCAGCGGCAAGCCATCGGTGCTGTGGACGTATTCGCGGAATTTGGGTTTGGCGTCGGGCGCGGGCGCCGATGCTCCGCCGCCTCCACCACCGAATCCTCCGCCACCGCCGCCGAATTGCGCCGATGACATCGACGTCCACGCAACCGTGGTGGCGATGCCGATCACCAGGCGTAAGGCGACAGAGCGCAGTGGATGGCTGTTGATCGCGACACACCGTGCCCGTCGCGGGCCGTGATCGGCGCGCAGGTCGATCCGTTGTGATCCGGGCAATGTCGGAATTGTCGAACTTCGTGGCATACCGTTTGGACTGACAGCAGCGAGTTTGTTTCGATGCCTGGCGCATGGTCGGCCAAGCAGGGTCCTCGCTAACTACCAATGCCCCGGGCATTGCCACAAGCCGGATTTGGTTCACAGGAATCGAATCGATGTTCGATTGCCAAAAAAAGAAATGTCAGCACACGTTTCACGCCTTCCGACGTTTCACGATTAAGGTGAACTTGCGTTTCACGGTCGCGATGAATCGGCGTTTCATGTTTGCGATGAACCGGCGTTGGTAACGACACAAGTCGTCAGCAACGCATTTCACCATCCTTTGAGAGGCTCGGAAACGAGCCTGCGAGTTTCCGCACAAGGGGTCCATGGCTATTCGAGTCAACAACCGTCGGCAATCATCCCCTCCCCGAAGCCTCGTTCCTCGGCTTCGACCCTCCCCAGGGAGGGTGAAGGAAGTTGTATAGACACCAATGCCCTGAGGGAGAGTGAGCGAACAACCACGTGCGCGCAACATTAAAACTGGCGCAGCGTGCTGGTAAGACTTGTTCCGTCGCGTGACGGACTTAGCACACAAGGCGCAACGTCAAAATGGCGCCGGTAGCCGCAAGAAACGCGGGCGTTGTTACGTACGCTCGGGCAGATCGGGGTCGGGCGATTCGACTTTCAGTCCGACGCTTTGGACGGGAAGTTCCAACCAGTCGGTGATCAAGACTCGTTGTACGAGTGGTTCGTCGAGGTGTCGGAGGACGACTTCCATCAGTTTTTCGCGGATCTGGATCTGGCCGGGATCATCCAGCCATGCCGGTTCCATCTGGCGCAACAATTGTTCCGATGCCTCGAGGATCTCCATTCGCATTTGCGCCAGTTGTTCCTCGCCGCGATGACGCTTCGATGGATCGACGACGGCATGCAGTTGGAAATGGTAGACCTTTGACAGGTCACCCACGGGCTGGAAACGGAAGCTTCCGATTTCGACAGCGGTGCTCTCAATGACAGCGAGTCGAGCGACGCGGCTGCGCACATACCCGATGACGGCAGCGTGTACCGCAACCATCAGCAGGATCAGTCCAGCACCCCAGTAGCGACGAACGAATTTCACTTCAACGGTCTCTTTTTTTCGGCGTGTCGCAGCCGATGGTCGAGTGTCCTCGCCGCAGGGCTGCCATGATGTGTCGATTGGGCCAGTCGTGACGATTACAACGTCAACTTCTGGCCAGGAACCGCTAAAGGGTAGGTCACGATTGTGGATCGTGGCTTAGAATCATGCGAAATCTCCAACCAACAAACTCGTGCAGCCGTGACGATCGATCGATTCAAAAATCAACGGCCGGTTTGCGTCGTCGTGTTGAGCAGTCCGAAAGCGGGAAGCGGCGCGAACCGTGACCAGGTTCCGCGGCTGGTCGAATTGCTAGTGGAGCAGGGGATCGAGTGCCGCATGGCGGGTTCACCCGAGCAGCTGTGCCGCATGGTCGCCGAATCGTCTGAGTCGCACGAAGTCGTGGTGGTGGCGGCCGGTGGCGACGGAACGCTATCGCTGGCCGCGTCCGAGATTTCGCTGTCGGCCGAGACCGCGGCGGTGCCGCTGGTGCCGATGCCGCTGGGCACCGAAAACCTGTTGGCTCGCCAGTTCGGACACACCGCGCGCGCCGAAGCGGTCGTCGAGACGATTCAACATGGCGCGGTCTACGATCTTGACATGGGAATGGCCAACGGGAAGCCATTCCTGATCATGGCGACGTGCGGTTTCGACGCCGAGGTGGTGCGCGGGATGCATCTGACCCGCCGCGGGCACATTCGCAAGCTCAGTTACTTTCGTCCGATCTTGCGGGCGATGCGAAAGTACAAGTTTCCGAAGATCACGATTTGCATCGACGACGGGGAGCCGATCGAGAGTTGCTGGGCGATGGTATTCAATTTGCCCAAGTATGGCGGGGGATTGAGCATCGAGCCCGATGCGATCGGCGATGACGGGTTGCTGGACGTGATCGCTTTTCGCGGCGGTTCAATCCCGAGCGGGCTGAAATATGTATCGGGAATCTGGTTGAAACGTCATTTGGGATTTCGTGACGTGATTCGCCGGCGTGGAAAGACGATCCGGTTGGCGAGCGAGGCGGGTCGAATCCCGTTTCAACTCGACGGTGATTACGCCGGAAGGTTGCCGCTGGAGATCAAGACGCTGGAGAGAAGAGTGCCGTTGTTGGTGCCGAAGTTGGATTAGTGGGAATGCGAACTTCGATATTTCACTCTCCCGCGCAGCGGGAGGATCGGACGCGGGAGCGGCCGGGGAGGGTCGTGCGCCCGCTCTCAAGAATCCGCGATGGCGTTACCTTGGACTGACGAAGATGCGCCAGAGTCGGCAATAGGGCGAGAGTTTGTTGATCGGATGCAACATGTCGTGCTCATCCCGAAGGGATTTCAAGCTATTAGCCGTGGGTAAGCGCAGCGCCACCCACGCGATCGTGGAACACACGTGCCGCGAATCGCGAAGGGGTCACAATGATGGTCTTGCTGTCACCCCTTCGGGGTGAACGGGTCTCGGTTTGATGTTTTCCCCGGATGCGCTGCGCGATCCGGGGCTAATGGCTTTTGATCCCTTCGGGATAGTTGGGTAGGCCAGACCGAGCTTTGCGAGTTCCGGCGATCACTCAGGGGAGTGCCGGAACTCGCAAAGCTCGGTCCGGCCTACGACTCGCCCGTCGTGCCGGGTTGTAAAGAATCTGCACGGGATTGTGTGTTCGTGTGATTGGCCGATTGAAGATCGAGTCACCGATCCGATCCGCATGCCGCAGAACCAGGCTGCCGCGCCGATCGGGATAAGTACAGCGGTGACAGGCCAATCTCGGGACCGGTCAGGTAGTCGAGCCAGCCGAAGAGGATGAGGCCGAGCACGGGCCCGATGATCACAAAGACGCGTCGTTGAAAAAAATCCACCTTGGATCCTGTCGTTTTGCAGAACGCGGAGGCTCGATTGCGAGTTCCCCCGGGGAAGATTCCGCCGTTTTCGATGCCTGATGGACGCGAACCGCATTGCACAGAATAGTTGGCCCGGGCAAGGCCAGTAAGCTGTCGAGCGGTTTGTCACAGGCCACCGGATTGCCTCGGCGGCACCGATGGTCGAAGATTCTTAAATGAGTGATTCGTCCCTACCGACCGTCGATCCGGTTTCGATCGGCCCATACCGCTGTGGTGACGCTCAGCCGTTGCTGTTGATCGCCGGCCCCTGCGTGCTCCAGAGCTTGGACCTTGCGCTCGAGATTGGCGAGACGCTGGTTCGCTTGAACGAACGTGACGACGTCAACGTCGTCTTCAAGGCCTCGTTCGACAAAGCGAATCGAACAAGCCTCGGCGCCGAGCGCGGGCCGGGTTTGGACGAGGGTCTGCGGATGCTCGAGGAGGTATCGAGTCGCACGGGTCTGCCCACGACGACCGACGTGCATTTGCCGGACCAGGCGGCCAGCGTCGGCGAGGTTTGCGACTTGCTGCAGATCCCCGCGTTCCTTGCACGGCAAACCGATTTGTTGGTTGCTGCCGCATCGACTGGTCGACCGGTCAATGTCAAGAAAGGCCAATTCATGTCGCCCGAGGACATGAAGTATGTGGTTGAAAAAGTGAAGGGCAGCGGCAGCGGCGGCGTGATGCTGTGTGAGCGGGGTACATTTTTCGGCTATGGACGGCTGGTCAACGACATGCAGTCGTTGCCGCTGATGCGATCGCTGGGCGTGCCGGTTGTGTTCGATGCCACCCACAGCGTCCAGCGCCCCGGTGGATTGGGTGGTGCCACCGGCGGAAATCGGGAAATGGTCGAACCTTTGGCCCGGGCTGCCGTAGCAATCGGTACCGACGGACTCTTTTTCGAGACGCACCCGGATCCCCAATCATCCCCCAGTGATGGGCCCAACATGATTCCCCTGGCCGCGTTCGAGCCGATGCTGCATCGACTGTTAAAACTGCGGCAAGTAGCATCGGAGATCGCCGGCGTGAACCGATAATCGGCATCGGGCGATGGCGGTTCACTGGGGCGTGGTGTTCACACGCCCATGAATCAAGATGAACAATCGGCCCACAAAAAATATCAGCCATGCACAACGAGTCGAATCGCCGCCCGGTCGGGACACCGTGGACCACTCTCACAGCCGTTTCCATGGCGCTGGTGATCACGAGCGCGGGATGCCGCGACGACATCGATACCGTTCGCCAGATCCAGGCCGAGCGTCAGATTCGGATGCAAAGCGAGTCGCAGCAGGATCATCTCGGTGAAGCCTTCAGCCTGCTGAGCCGGTTGGTGGAACTCAACCCGGAAAAAGCGCAGCGCCAAATCACTTATCATTTGAATCGTTGGCGCGAGGGAAAGTCGTTTGAGAGCGCTTCGGTGAGTGATCTGGTCTCGACGATCAGCGATGTGTTGCCGAGTGAGGTGGCGATCAAAACCATCGGGCGCGAAAATTTTGTCCCGTCCGATGTGAACCATTTGCGCGACTCTTATCTTTTTCGCCGGATCGTCGAATGGGTGGACCACGAGCGTAGCGACGATCCATTGCTTGCCGATTGGCTCGCTGAGAAAGAGAAGGAGCTGAGTGAAGAAGAGTTTCTGCGTCTGCGCGGGGCGACGCGGCTGTTCGATTGGACCGTCCGCAACATTGCCTATGAACCGAAGGATCCACAGGATCCGGCGCCGCCGGGACCGCCATTGTCGCTGGGGATGCAATTCCGCGGAGCCGGGTACCGACAAACCGACTACCTGACTTTGTGGCGCGGGACCGGTGATTCGTTGCAGCGAGCCGGCGTGTTCACGCTGCTGTGTCGCCAGGCGTCGATTCCAGCCTTTGTGTTGGCAACTCAATCGATCGAATCGGGACAGCTCGATCCGTGGTGCGTCGGAGTGTTGATCGGCAACGATGTCTACCTGTTCGAGCCCGAATTGAGCACTTACGTTCCCGGTCCGGGGCAAGTGGGCATCGCGACTTTGGCCGAGGCGCGAGCCGACGCATCGGTGTTGAGACGATTGAATGTCCCGGGATTCTTTGATTACCCGCTCAGCAAGAATGATGTGCAACAATGTGTCGCGCTGTTGAACGTCATGCCCGAAGCGATCAGCCCGCGCATGAAGAACCTCGAAGCGGGACTGACCGGCGATCGGCGGATGACAGTGTACGTCGACGCCGACCAGCTCGCCGAGCAGATTGATGACGCCTCAGGAATTGCCGGCGTGCGGTTGTGGAACGTGCCGATCCTGGCCGAGGTCTACCAACAGGAGATGGAGAGAGCGGCGACCCGCGATCCGCTGATTGCGTTCTGGTTTTTCTCACGCTGGGCGATCCTCGAGGCGCCGGTTGATATGTCGCGTAAGCTTGCCGAGGGGCGTTGGCGCCATCTGCACGGCCAATTCGACAATGATGAAGAGGAGGACACCGAGGGTGCTCGTGTCTTGTACCTCGCACAACGGGCTCCGGAGTTTGAGATCGAAGATCTGCGAATCGATGTCGATCTTCAACAAGCCTATGGCGTTCGACGTGAACTCGGGATGGACCCGCAAACGTATGACCGTCAACTTCAACAAGCCCAGGTGCTGATGCGGTTGGGAAAACGCACAGCGACCTATTGGATCAGCTTGATACAGTATGACGACGGACGGTACGACACGGCCGAGACATGGTTCAGCAAACGCGTGTTGAATGCCGAGCAATTGTCGCAATGGGCGCCCGCGGCACGGTACAACCTTGCGCGCAGTCTCGAGCGACTCGGTGAAATTGATCGCGCGGTGGAGCTTTACAAGACCGACGGCGACCCGCAGGAGCACGGCAACCGAATTCGTTCGAGATTAGTCGTGAAGGCAGACGATACGGACGAGGCGGACGACCCAGACGACGCGGACGACTCAGACCAAGAGTAAGTTCTGCAGTCGTGACCAGTCGCCGTTACACAAGTTTTTCGACGCGGATCCTGCGGATTTTCGATTCGATCATCGGTAACGCCCCATCGACGATACCTTGTTGTGAAAGTTGTTCCAATGTTGCGGCAGGATCGACGTCACACGATTTCAGCAGGACCAATTCGTCCGCGCGAGTAACACAAGCCAACAACCCGGCGATCGCATCGGTTGTGGTCCGCCAATCCTGTGGCAATTCGACGTTCCTCTGCAAGGATTGCTCCGGCGTGTAAAACGTCGAAACAGCCACAAGCGTCGGGGATGCGGCCGGAAATCCTGACTCGATCGACGAGCTGAGCCGGTCGGCCTTGTTCAGGCGATTCCAGCCGCTCCAAGTCGAGAAAAGTTCGAAAGTCACGTCGAGCAATTCGACGCATCGCCAATGCGTTTCAATTGGGTCGCCACCGTGAATGCGGTCCATGTCGCGAATCGCGTTGATCAAATCGCCACCGCCAACGATCACAAGGTTTTCCGCGGCGGAGTGTCTGGAAAACCAATCGGTCAACGTATCGACCAAATCGCGACGAACCAGCAAACTTCCGCCAACTTTGATGACGCGGCGCATCAACCGCGTGCACCGGTCACTTGCGCCAGCAGAAGTTTTGCGACCGCAACGGAAGGGGCGCATCGTGACGCTTCCGGCCCCAGACTCTCAGAAAGTCGCACGGCATCCGTTTTGAACGATTCGGCAATCAAGTCTTCGCCGTGGCCGGTGATCACGATCCTACCGCCGCAATTGTTGCGATGAATGCCGTCGGTGATACGATCGCGCGCCGCCGTGACGATTTGGCGTGCCAATGACTCTGCGTCGTCAATCGAGACGTTGCGGCGGTCGCGACCGATCATTCTGGCGATTCGGTTGGCGGCGAACTCACGTGTACGCGGCATACCATCAGCGGTATCACGATCGGACGCATCTTCGAGCGCGTGGCCGAGGAGAATGCGTGCGTCGTCGATGGTTGCAAACACCTCGTTCATGACTGGGCAGGATTCGCCCTGAAAACGAAGCTGTTCAACGAGGGCGCAAGCGGGAGTTCGACGGCAACCGACGTAAACCAGCGAGTGTTGGACCAGGCGGTCATAGTCGGTGCCGGCCATGGCTGCGACATCACCGCCGACCAAAGGGATGATGTCGGTCGTTGTCGATCCAATGTCGATCAACAGACCGTCATCACAGATCTCCGCGGCAACAAATCGCGCCAGCGCGTGCCAGTTTGCCGCGGCAATTTTTTCGGCGTGCTCAACGGCGTCATCGGCGTCATGGAATTCACCGTCGACCCCGTAGAACCGCACGTTTGGGATTTTTGCCGAGGCGGCAGCCTGTTGTACGTGCTCGATGATGTGCTGGACGCCCTGGGCGCGATCAACGAAACAGTCCGCCAACTCGCCGGTCATTGTGATCGCCAGGGCATCAATCGATCGGTCGCCGGCGAATTGCTTCAGATCATCGGCGATCACTTCGGCAAGCCGATCCGGTTGTCGCCACAATGCGAAAACGCGTGCGTGGCATCTGCGGTCGATATCGGCGTACTTTAGATTCGCGCCGCCGACATCAATGCCCACGATAGTGGATTCGTCCGCGATCACGCGTGCGTTGCCATCGTTTCGTTGATCCAAACCTGGCCATCGGGTTTCCAACGGACGGCGTCAACCGATGTGCAGCACGAGAATGGATCGGATTGCAAATCGAAAAGCCGCGCGGCAATGTTCTCGTTGATCATCCGTCGCAGACCGACGTAGGAAGTTGTCAGCCGCGGATTGATCTCGATCACGCAATCTTCAGCCGCGTTTTCACCAAGAATCAGATCGAGACCGACGAACCCTCGCACCGTGGGCGGCATGACTGCGACCGCGCGCGACGCCAGCGCGGTGGCGCGACGCTGCATCTCTTCGTCCAGCGGTCCCTGGCCGCCCGCATATTGCAGGGTTGATTCACAAAGCTGCTGTGTCACGGCGGGCAGAAAAATTTGCTGCGTTGGCGAAGCAACCAGGGCAATGGAAACGGCGCGGCCCGGCATGCGGGCCTGGAGAATGAGATTCTCTTCCAACTCGGCGCGAGCCTCGTCGAAAGAATCGAAGAAGCTGATTCGCTGGGTGCCGCAGCCGTCACGCGGCTTGACGATGAATTGGTCGTACCGTCGGAGTTCTTCCTCGCAGCGCCGATCGCTGAGGCAATAGTACGGAGGATGAGCGACACCGGCGGCAATCAGAGTTTTGCCAGTGAGCAGTTTGTCGCTGGCAACGCGCAGAAAATCGCCGCTGCCGGCGATCACATCGACACCGGCCGCGCGAAGCATCGCGACCGCCTTGGCAAGCACGCCGTCACTTTCCGGCGCGATGACGATCGCCGCATCGCAGGACTTGGCGGCCGTGACCCACTGGGCCCAAAGCGGCTCGTCCGGATCGATTGCAGCGGTCTCGCCGAGATCGACTTTGAGTTCTGAAAACCGAGGATCGAGCGGAGCAATCGTATCGGCAAATTCAGCGAGATCGCTGACGATCGCCCGCAGCATCGCCGCCCCTTCGGCGCGGAGACTTGTGGGCGACTCCTGAGTCGACAGATCCATCAGTCCGCCGCCGCAGACATATTCGGCGACAAAGATTCGCATGAGTGTGTCCCCCTGGTTCCTTCCCCCGAAGTGCGCCCGGAGTGGCCGGACAATGATAACGGATCTTCCAGCGATTAAAAAATTCCCAGGTGATCTCGCGCTTCGTCGGTCATTCTGTCCGGTGACCACGCCGGTTCCATCACCACTTTCACCTCACAAGTGTCCACTTCTTCGAGCCCCTCGGCGGCAGCCTTGGTGCCGGCAACCAATTGCGGTCCGGCCGGACACATCGGGCTGGTCATCGTCATTTCGATCTCGACATCGTGTCGCCCGTCTTCTTTTTCCTCGCCGACCGACACGACGTAAATCAGGCCAAGATCGACGATGTTGACGAACAATTCCGGATCGATGACCTGTTTCAGCGCCTCACGGATCTTGTCTTCAGCAAGCGGCATGAAAATCTCCCGTTAACAGTGATGAGTGAAAGGTGGAAAAACAGGAATCCATTGACGTCGGCATCGAGTTCGCATCGCGCCGTCGCATTACTCGTACTCGCGAACCTGGCGGGCGATTGCTTCGCCGAGAGCTTCGCGGACGCTGTCGATCGTGATTCGGTCAAAGATTTGCTGGAAGAAACCGCTGACGATCATCCGCGTCGCTTCTTCGTGGGTGAAACCACGGCACCGCGCGTAGAAAATTTGTTCTTCGTCGACTTTGGACGTCGTGCTTCCGTGCGTACAGCGAACATCGTCGGCTTCGATTTCGAGACCTGGGATCGAGTCCGCGCGTGAATGGTGGGACAACACCAGGTTGTCGTTGCGTTGATAGCCGTCTGTCTTTTGCGCGTCCTTGTCAACTTTGATCATTCCACGCCAAACGGTGCGACTCTTGTCCTGCTGTGCAGCCTTGTACAGGAAGTCGCTGCGGCAACTCGGTGCACGGTGGTGCTGGAGCGTGTGATAGGCGATGTGCTGGCGAGCCTCGGTGAACATCACACCGTTTACCTGGCACGTAGCACCGGGGCCGACCAACTCGACGGCTTGGTTGACCTTGGTTAACAGCGAACCCATCGCGGCGATCGTCCATTGCAAATGAGCGTCGCGATCGACACGGGCCTTCTGGTGAGCGAAGTGATACGTCTTATGTCCCCACTCCTGAAGATTCACGTAGCGGAGATGCGATCCGGGTTTCTGGATCAATTCGACCGAACCGAGGTGCAGGCCGCTCGCACCCGGCGAGACGCTGTTGGACTCGTGCAACACGGTCGCCTCGGCGCCTTCGTCGAGAACGATCAGGGTGTGGGTCGTATCCGTGCCGCCGTCCGACAAAACCGAGCCGATGTGAATCGGACGGTCGATCACGACGCCGCGCGGTACGTAAAGGAATTGTCCGCCCGCGAAGAACGCAGCATGCAATGCCGCAAACTTGTCATAGTCGGCGTCGAAGAGCGTTTGAAAGTGCTGGCGAACCAATTCGGGGTGCGACTCGCAAATCCGTTCGAGGTTACCGAACACAACGCCCTGTTTCTCAAGTGCCGGATCCAATGACTCGCTCAGGAAACGGCTGTCGTAAGTCTCGATCGAACCGGCCAGCTCCACGCCGGCGCGCAGTTGATGCAGTTCGGACACTGCCGGACCAACCGCCTCGTCAACATGCTCGACCGCGGGAACCGAAAACTTGTTGATCTGGAAAGTGCGAATGTCGGTGCGAATCCATTCTTCGTGGCGACGCTCGGGCCACTTCATCGCATCGGCATGCCGCCACGCCTCGCGGCGCAATTCGATCAACCAATCGGGTTCCTCGCGTGAATCGAGAAACGCATCGAATCCGGCGGCATCAAAGGTGGAAAGGGTGGTGGAGGTCATCAGTTGGCGGTTGGCAGTTGGCAAAGGCGGTGGGAAGTTAGCGGTTAGCGGTGGCAATGGCGGTGGCGGTTAGGAGAGATGGCTGTTGGCTCTTAACTGAGTACGGTCAACTGCCAACTCATTCCTCCTCTCCTTCCTTCCTATCCCACGCTACCTTCCATTTGCAATTGGATCAGACGGTTCATTTCGATCGCGTATTCCATTGGCAATTCTT
>JAHELS010000112.1:0-2573 GCA_024644085.1 Rhodopirellula sp. | reverse complement strand
GTTCCTCGCGTGAATCGAGAAACGCATCGAATCCGGCGGCATCAAAGGTGGAAAGGGTGGTGGAAGTCATTAGTTGGCAGTGGGCAGTTAGCAGTTAGCAGTTAGCAGTTAGCAGTTAGCAGTTAGCAGTTAGCGGTTAGCGGTTAGCGGTTAGCGGTTAGCGGTTAGCAGAGATGGCTGTTGACTCTTAACTGACTACTGTCAACTGCCAACTCCTTCCCCAACTCCTTCCTTCCTATCCCACGCTACCTTCCATTTGCAATTGGATCAGTCGGTTCATTTCGATCGCGTATTCCATTGGCAACTCTTTGACCAATGGTTCGATGAAGCCGTTGACGATCATCGTGCTTGCTTCCTGCTCGCTGAGTCCGCGGCTGAGCAGGTAGAACATTTGTTCTTCACCGATTCGCGAGACGCTTGCCTCGTGTCCGATCTGAACATCCTGTTCCGCGACTTCGATGTAGGGGTAGGTGTCACTGCGGCTTTCGGGGTCAAGGATCAACGCGTCGCAGACGACATTGTTCTTGCTGTTGTGGGCTCCCGGTTGGACGTGCACGAGACCTCGATAGCTGCTGCGACCGCCATTCTTGCTGATGCTCTTGCTGATGATTTGGCCAGTTGTGTTGGGTGCCGCGTGAACCAATTTTGCCCCGGCGTCCTGGTGTTGGCCCGCACTGGAAAATGCGATCGAGAGGATTTCGCCGCGTGCACCCGGTTCCATCATGTGCACGGCCGGATACTTCATCGTCAACTTGCTTCCCAGGTTACCGTCGACCCATTCCATGGTCGCGTCGCCGTATGCGTACGCCCGCTTGGTGACGAGATTGTAAATGTTGTTCGCCCAGTTCTGGATCGTCGTGTAGCGGCAACGTGCGTTGCGTTTGACGACGACTTCCACGACGGCACTGTGCAGACTTTCGGTCGTGTACATCGGCGCCGTGCATCCTTCGACGTAATGCACGCTGGCCCCTTCATCGACGATGATCAGCGTCCGTTCAAATTGTCCCATGCTTTCCGCGTTGATGCGGAAATAGGCTTGCAGTGGAAAATCAATGTGCACGCCCTTGGGGACATAGATGAAGGATCCACCCGACCAGACGGCGCTGTTGAGTGCCGCGAATTTATTGTCGTTCGGAGGGATGATCGTCCCGAAGTACTCACGCAGCAATTTGGAATGTTCGCGGACGGCGGTGTCGGTATCGGTAAAGATCACGCCCTGCTTGGCGAGGTCTTCTTCGAGCGATCCGTAGACGACTTCACTCTCGAATTGCGCCTTCACGCCGGCGAGAAATTTCTTTTCGGCTTCGGGAATTCCGAGTTTGTCAAACGTGTCCTTGATTTCCTGGGGGACATCATCCCACGTCTTGCCCTGGTGGTCGGTCGGCTTGAGGTAGTAGTAGATGTCCTGGAAATCGATGTCGATGCTGCCGCCCCACTTGGGCATCGGGCGGGCTTCGAACATTTCGAGTGACTTGAGGCGAAACTCGCGCATCCAGTCGGGTTCACCCTTGATGTCCGAAATCTGATGGACAACTTCTTTGTTCAGCCCTTTTTGAGCCTTGAACACACCCGTGGTTTCGGTGCGGAAGTTGTATTTGTTGATTTCGCCAATCGAGGCGTTGTCGGTGACGTCGGTAGCCATGGTAGGGAGATTCAAAGTTTGAAGTGTGGTGTGTGTGAGACTTGCTTGGGCCGCGGGCTTACACGGCGGCCTCCTCGGCCAACATTTCCTGGTTCGCCGCTTCGGCTTCGGGATAAGCCTTGCGGATTCGATCGTATCCTTGCTGGTGCAACTCGTCCGCCAATTCCTTGCCGCCGGTCTCGACCAGACGGCCGCCCAGCATCACGTGGGTGAAATCGGGCGGATTGTGCTCAAGTAACTTGTCGTGGTGCGTGATGATCAACAGTCCCATTTTCTGGTGACCGATGTCGGCAATCGATTCGCTTGCCAAACGCACCGCATCGGCATCGAGGCCGCTGTCGGTTTCGTCGAGCACGGCGAACTTTGGTTGCAGCATCGCCAATTGAAGGATCTCGGCACGTTTCATTTCGCCGCCCGAGAAACCGTCGTTGACGTAACGCCGGGCGAATTCGACATCCATCCTCAGGTGGGCCATCTTGTCCTTGAGTTCTTTGCGGAACTCGCGCATCGGGATCAGCTCTTCGCCCTCCTTGCGATCGGGTCGCCGGACGTTGGTCGTGGCGTGACGAAGAAAGTCGGCCATCTTCACGCCGGGGATCGCCACCGGCCGCTGGAACGCCATGAAGATTCCTTCGCGAGCCCGCTCGTCCGGCTCCATGGCAAGCAGATCTTTTCCATCAAGAGTGATGCTGCCCTGGGTCACGTTGTAGCCCGGGTGCCCCATGATCGCCAATCCGAGCGTGCTCTTGCCGCTTCCGTTGGGACCCATCAAAGCATGCGTTTCGCCATGGTTGATCGTCAGGTTGACCCCTCGCAGAATCGGCTTGTCGCCGACCGAGACGTAAAGGTCTTCTATTTTTAAAACGTGTGTCATCGTGCGTATTCAAAAGGAAAGGTAATTCAAAACATTAACGTTGGTGGACGGATTCAC
>JAHELS010000111.1 GCA_024644085.1 Rhodopirellula sp. | reverse complement strand
GCGGTTCGAAAGCTGGGACGAGGTCCGTGAGGTGCTAAGCCCATGGTCACAAGTTGGCGTTTCGGCCGGTGAGGGGTTGGACGCATCGCCGTCGTATTCGACGCCGTCGTTGTCACCGGAACCGGATTCGTTTGTTCGCGTCGATGGAGCACATGATCCGGTAAGCGGACCACATTTCGGCGATGCATCAGACGAACAAACGGACGCAGATGCTTCGACGGAGACGATTGAGACGCAGGACCCTTCAAGTCAGGAAGCGATTTCACAATCGCCCGCAGTTGTGGATCTGTTGGCCGACGAACCCTCACTCGCGGGAACGTTGGACGCAGAAGCAGTCGAGCTCGATGAGGAATTCGAGCCGGAAGATGCAAAGAATCGGCGAAGTAAACCGGCTGGGTGGGTCATCAGCGCCATTGCGCACGCGGCGTTGATACTCGTGCTTGCAGCGATCGGATTGCAAACACAGCGTCCCAAGGATCAAATCGCGCTGTCGGCATCGGCCACAGAGGCAAACGAGGTCTCGATGGAAACGTTCTCGATTGAATCGAGTGAACCCGAGCCCGAGGTTTCGGAGCCCACGCCGAGCGAGACCGAGTACGACCTCAGTCCTGTTGGCGAGCTGGCGGCATCCGAGTTCGCTCCGGAGACGCCACCCGCACCGCCTTCGCCACTCGCATCGTCGATGACGACCAGCGAAGCGTCATCTGCGGCCGCGATGTCATTGAAGTCCGACTCGGATGCGAAGATACAATTTTGCGGTGTCGAGGGTGGAGGCAACCACTTTGTATACCTCGTCGACAGTTCCGCGAGTATGGGTGACGGCTTCGAGTCGGCGAGGCGCGAATTGTTGTCGTCCATCGACGCATTGAAACCGGATCAACGGTTCTACGTGGTTTTCTTCGATGCCGACTCAGACTACATGCGGCTTCACGATGCAAAAGTGGATGAATCGCGCAGCCTTGACGCAACCTCGGAAAACAAAGCAGCACTTCGGCGCTGGGCGATGCGAATCACCAAGGATCGGGGGCGCGCGCCGTACGACGCACTGAGATTTGCGTTGAAGTTGCAGCCGGACGTGATCTTTTTGTTGTCCGACGGCGAGTTTCCTCAGGGAATCGAAGACTTGTTGAAAGATGAGAACAAGGTCGAAAACCTGTTCGGCGACAGCCATCCGGTAAGCATCGTCCATACGATCAGCTACCACAGCAAGGAAGGCGAAAGCCGAATGCGACGGATTGCCGAGCAAAACAACGGCCAATACCGGTACATCCCCAAGCCGTGACGAAGGCCCGCTTCCATGCACCGGTGTGACGAATCGGGTAGACTCATGCTCGCATTGAGCCACGCGCACGAGCGACGTCCGCGGTGTTCTTGACCCGGAATCATCTGGTGGAACAAGCGTCCGCAATGCTGGATCCCTGTGCGCCGATTCGTCATGAAAAGATTTATTGATCTCACGATTCCCGTTGTCCTGGTCCTGCTGACTTCGATTACGTCGATTGCTCATGTCTCGGCGCAATCCAATGCCGCAGCCGATGGTCGTGATGCCCGCGCAAACGACGCATTGCAAAGTGCAGTTGGAACCGACGTCGTCGAGGGTGATTCTGATGACGAGAGCATCACCGACGACGGCGGCGACCGATCCGCCGGGACGTCATTGATGGTGACGCCTGCGGGTGCCCAACGTCACGTCCCGGGGCGATGGGCGACGGTGGCCGTCAATGGGATCAACCGCACCGACGACGATGTCCTGGAGACTGCGACCGCAACCGTTGGTGACAACTCAAACGTGCAATTCGCCAGAGAGTTATGGATTCCCCCACACTCGCGCCGACAATCATGGATGGCGGTACAAATCCCCGAGATTTCACTTCACCGTCAAACGACGATCGACATGAGGTCGATTCATGTGAAGCAATCCGAAGGCGGCGAACGATTCCAGGCGAACGTGACCGGCATGCCCACCAGCCGACGATCACTCCTGTTGTCGTGGGAAGAATCCCGCGCGGCCGCCTTGCTCGATGCATCCGAAACGAGTCCCGAGGCCGCGGCATTGACCGAAAAGACTTCGAATCTCATCTACGCCGCGCGCGATGCGACGCACGCCTCGACACAGGAGCTGGGGCTGGCGTACTTGTCGGCCAGCTTTCTTCCGGCAACAGCGAAAGCTCTGGATTCGATTGACCAAATCGTAATTTCCAGTGACCGGATCCTCCGTGACACAGCAGCGGCGAGTCGAATTCGCACCTGGTTGCATTCCGGCGGTCGGATTTGGGTTTTTGCCGACCAGATGGACCCGGATGCTGTTCGCGAGCTGCTGGGGAACGCCGCTTGCTACAGCGTCATCGACCGCGTCGAGCTCAATGATTTTGAGATCGAACAGATTGCCGAGTACGCACAGCTGGATAAGAACAATTACGCAACGTGGTCGTCGGAAACGCCCGTCCCAATGGCGCGTGTGATGGTTGACACCGAGGATGTCCCCGTGCGAGTCAACGGATGGCCGGCGGCATTCTGGAAACCGGTCGGCCAGGGCGAAGTCCTGTTCACCACGCTAGGAGTGGACGGTTGGCTCGAAAACGGAGAGCCGACGCTGGCATTGAAAACGATTGCTTCACGCTTTTTCGTCAACCGCGTGGAACCGCCCGAGCACACCGAAACGTTGATGACGTTTCTCGACGACCAGATCGGCTATGGGATTCCCAGCCGCATTTCGGTCGCGAGCGTGCTTGGCGGGCACATGTTGGTGATTGGGGTACTCGGTCTTTGGCTGGCGCGTCGACGGTCTCTGCAGCACCTGGCGATTCTCATCCCAGCCTCGGCGTTGATTGCAACCCTCGTGCTGGTCGCCATCGGCAATCGGCAAACACGATCTGTTCCTTCCACGATCGCGACGGCGCAAATCGCTCAGATGAGTGCTGACAGCTCCGAGGTACAGATTCAATCCGTTGCAGCCGTTTATTCACAACAGGGCCGCACGCTCAGCATCACATCGTCACCCGAAACCACAACGACTCTGGGCGAAGTCGATACCGCCGGTTCGGTGCGACGAATCCTCTGGGATGACAGCGGACGATCTCGATGGCTTTTCGTCGATCAACCTCCCGGTGTCGTGCGTTACGTGAAGAGCGATTCAATCGTTACCCTGACGCAGCCATGGACAGTCGAGGGGCGTTTTTCGGAGCGTGGTTTCGAGGCTCACATCAGCGGCTTGCACGCCGGACAATGTGAGGATGCCGTGATTCTGACGCCGACGTCCCCGGCGCTCGCCGTGGATTTCGCCAAAGATTCATCAACCCGGTTTTCGAGCGGATTCGATGCTGTGATGGCACCGGGTCAATTCATTGATGACAAGTTGATGTCGGACGTTCAACGAGATCGCCAGGAGCTTCTACGGAGGTTGTTCCGGTCTGAAACGCCTATCTTTGGTCGTGATCCGACGTTGGTGGCATGGACGAGACCGATCGAATCGGGCGTATCGTTTGACGACGACTTTACGCGAAGGGGCACGACGCTGGCATCGATCCCGATCCGTTTCGAGCGGTTGCCCAAAGGTGCAAGATTCAAGGTTCCTGCCAGCTTTACGAGACTCGAAGCCCATGCCGGCGCTCGTGGCATGTCAACAATGTTCAATACCGAGACGGGGCGGTGGATCGACGAACTGAGCAAACCCGCCGAGTCCGAATTGCGTTGCCAGCTTCCCAAAACAGTTCTTCCCTGCCAATTGGAACGGGCGACGATTCTGGTCAAGATCAACGCGCCCTCGCGCACGCTCGAGATCAAGGGTCTCGTTGACGAACAATTTGTCACGCTTCATCAAATCGAGAACCCCAACGGCCTGCATCGGATCGAGATTGACCGGCCCGGTGCTCTCAAGCTCGATCCGGAGGGTGGTCTTCTGATCGCGATCGCCGTTTCACAAACCGACGAAGAACGCGATGCCGAGCTCGATGACGCGGCCGCCGCGGCGATGGGTCCGAGCCGAAGCACATGGAAGATTGATTACTTGCATGTCCATCTCGAAGGAACAACGCATTGATTCGCCCAGGACAAGAACGCCGTCACGACGGAGAAACCGGTGAGTGAATCCGAGCCAGTCGTCGAGACTCATGAATTGACCAAACGTTATGACGAGTTCACGGCACTCGATTCATTGACGCTGCATGTTAACAAGGGCCAGATCCTCGGCTTTATCGGTCCCAACGGCGCCGGCAAAACGACCACCATCCGAATACTGGTCGGCCTTCTCAAACCGACCAGCGGTTCCGCGCGGATCGCCGGCGCGGACTGTTTGCAGGAGTCGCGAAAAATCAAACGCTTGGTCGGCTACATGCCGGACGACTTTGGAACCTACAACAACATGCGCGTCAGCGAGTATCTTGATTTTTTCGGTGCTGCCTATGGCATTGGACGCCGCAAGCGAAATCTTCGCATCGACGAAGTCCTCGAGATCGCCGGAGCGACGCACATGAAGGACTTGTTTGTTGACGCCTTGAGCCGCGGGATGCAACAACGCATTGCAATTGCTCGAACCTTGATGCATGACCCCCAGGTCCTGATTCTGGACGAGCCGGCAAACGGGCTCGATCCTCAGGCCCGTATCGACATGCGAACCATGCTGCTGCGTCTTGCCGATATCGGAAAGACGTTAATCGTAACCAGCCATATCCTCCCCGAGCTGGCCCGCGTTTGCGATGTCGTTGCGATGATCACCAAAGGGAAACTTCGTGCATTCGGAACTCTTGATGAAATCATGCGCGACATCCAGCAACGCCGAACGTTCGAGATCCTGCTGCTGGGCGAGAACCACGTCGAGCCGGTTGCCGCTCACGTGTCAAACTGGCTTGCCAATCACCAGACGCACGAGCCAGACGGTGAAGACGTAACCGCCGCACAAGCTGAGGCGATGGTGCGGTTTCGGACGAGTCTGAATGACCGCGAAGTCGCACCGCTGTTGTCGCACCTGGTGGAACAGGGCCAGATGATCGCGCAATTCCGTGAAGTCGCGACCGACCTGGAAGACGCTTTCCTGTCGGTCGCCGGCGCCAATGACGATGCCGGCTCGGAGAGTGTCGCGATCGCATCGGGTGATGAGACGTCGGAGGCGTCCCCATGATGAACCCGGTTATCCAGCGCGAATTCTTTGGCATCCTCCGTTCACCACGAGCGTTCTCGGTGCTGCTCTTGTTGACCGTCGCGTTCTCGGTGGCGGTCATGATGCGGTGGCCGTCCGACGCGTCGGTCGACCTCAGCGGTTCACAGTCGATGGAAGTCTTTCGGATTTTTGGATACGGATTGCTCGCTGGCGTCGTCTTCCTGGTCCCCGCCTTCCCCGCGACCACGATTGTGAACGAGAAAAACAGCGGCACGCTCGCGCTTCTTCTCAATTCGCCCCTCAGCAATGTTTCAATCTATTTCGGCAAGATCTCCGGAGTGCTTCTTTTCAGCTTGCTCGTCTTGCTTTGCAGCCTGCCGGCGTCCGCGGCCTGTTATGCAATGGGTGGCATTGAACTTTGGAACGATCTCGGAATGCTCTACCTCGTCCTGGCTTTGCTGGTGATCCAGTACGCAACACTTGGGATGCTGATCAGCAGTTATGTGCAATCGAGTGACGCCGGGGTGCGCATTACCTATGCGACCGTGTTGGGTTTGCTTTTTTTGACGCTCGTGCCGGCACTGTTTTTCCGGGCCACGGGCGACTGGGGCGGTACCGTGACGGCGGTTGCAGCATGGATTCGAAGTTTCTCGCCGCTACCGGCGATCATGGAGATCATGGGACAGAGTGACGTCGGAGCAGTTGGGTTGAAGCAGGCGTCGAGTTCGGGATCGTTCATTGTTGTCGCGGCGATCAGCAGCGCAGTTTTTGCCTCCATCACGATTTCGCGTTTGAACCATCGCATCTTCGATTATTCGCGTTCCAAGGGTGTGATCACCAACGAGCGGCGATGGACGACGCGACTATTGCGCCGCTTGATGTTCGTCGTCGACCCGCAAAGGAGAAAACCCGGGATTCCCTGGTACTTGAACCCGGTGATGGTCAAGGAGTTTCGCTCGCGCAGATTCGGTCGTTCGCAGTGGATGCTCCGGCTGGTAGCCGGATGCGCGATCGTTTCGATGGTTTTGACGTTCATGGCGGCCACCAGCGTGACGTCATGGGGTGTCTCCACGATCGGCGCGCTGCTGGTCGTATTGCAAGTGGTCCTGGTCGTCGTGTTGACGCCAAGCCTCGCTTCGGGATTGATCAGCGGGGAGCGTGACGGAGGCGGATGGGAACTTCTCAGGCTGACGCCCCTGTCATCGGCAAAGGTGATTCGTGGAAAACTGCTCAGCGTCCTATGGACGCTCGGCCTGGTGTTGCTGGCGACGTTGCCCGGATACCTGATGATGATCCTGATCCAGCCGGTGATGTGGTTGCAAGTCAAGTTGGTGCTGATTTGCCTTGTCTGGACGGCAATCTTTGCGTTGACAGTGAGCGCCGCGGTCGGCAGTTTGTTCCGATCGACGGCGATATCCACCACTGCGACGTATGTCATCGTGATCGGCTTGTTTCTGGTTCCTATTCTCGTTTGGTTAGGTCGCGACGCGCCGTTCGGACACGACACCGTCGAAGCCGCCCTGTTGACCAATCCGGTCGGCGCGGCACTGAGTGTGATCGAAGCACCGGGATTCGAGAACTACAACCTGTTGCCGGCCGCCTGGTGGATCGCCGGCGTCGTTTCATCCGTGATGTTGATTGTTTTAGGCGTACAGGTATGGCGACTCACGCGCGCGGCTTGATCTCTTTTGATTTCCTCATTCGATCCGCCTTGTGGATGATGTTGATGATGGGCGTATTGTCGCCGCGAGCGAGGGGTGAGGATCCGTTCAAGTTTTACGACCTTGCCATGTACGATCGCCCTTCCTTTTCGTATCCAGACACGATCACCGTTTTCCCCGAAGGACTCGAGTCTTTATGGATGAAAGCACTCGCGCGCCCCGACGCCGAGTTGCAGCGATTGGTCATTGATACGATTGCGATCGCTCATCACCGCGGAATGGAAGACCTCGACAAGCACGTTCCGAGATTATTGCGAATCGCCGGCGAGAGAGATCAACGATTGGATGTGCTGCGCGCCGTCGCCCAAACGTTGATCGTGCTGGACGCGCGCGAATCAGCCGAACCGCTCGCCAATTTAGCGACCACGCACGGATTGTCCCTTGCCCAGATCGTCGAACCCGCGTTGGCAAAATGGGAATCCCCGGTCATGAAAGACAATTGGCTGCAGCGCGTTGCCGAGGCGAATGCAAGCCACTCATTGATGCTGCTGGCGATTCGTGGTGTGGCGGCTTTGAAAGTGGCTGACGCCGCGGCGCCTTTGCAACGAATCATTCTGAATCCGGGTGAAAGGATGCAGATTCGGCTCGAGGCCGCGAAAGCTCTCGGCAACATTGATCATTCCACGCTGGGAAAACTTTCCGAAGCTTTACTCGATGAGCCCTCTGTGCCAGCGGAGCTCCACCCCTTGATCGTGATCGGTCTGCTCGCGAGCCACGAGGATGCTGCGTCGGTGGATCTCCTCGATTCATTGGTCGCCTTTGACAGCACGACCGTTCAATCACGTGCCTTGGAAGAACTGTACGAGATCGACATTGATCTTGTAGATCGACACGCCAGTGAATTGTTAACCAGCGAGGACGTCAATGTACGTCGCACTTGTGCCCGCGCGATGGTCGCGAAACAGGACGTGGCGCGGATCGAGCCGCTTTGCGCCGCGCTGGACGACGTGAATCCGTCATTACGACGAGAAATCGCCCAGTCATTGATCGATTTGGCAGCGATACCGAAGCTCCGCGACGAGGTCATCCTGCAGACCGAAAAGATTTTAGGTCGCGACAATTGGCGAGGTTGTGAGCAAGCATGCGTCGTGCTCGCCCGGCTTGACCACGAGCCTGGCGGTCCCCGAATCGTCGAGTTGCTTGGGCATCAGCGGGGCGAGGTCAAGGTAGCTTCCGCCTGGGCCCTGAAGCAGTTGAAAGTCAAGGACTTGCTGCCCGACATGTTGGATCACGCGCAGAGTGTTTACGATGGATTTCGATCGGGCCAGATCAATGACGCAATGCCTGGAGCTTCGTTGCAGATCGCGCACTTGTTTATCGGGCTTGGCGACCAACGCTATCAACCTGCTAACGAACTGATGCGCGCCTACTTGCCCAAGGATTACTCGCTTGGGATCGACTCTCGGGCCGCCGCCGCGTGGGCGCTGGGAATGATCTACGAAGAAGATCCCCAGAGCGACATCACGAAAACGATGGTTGAACGCCTTGCTGACGTCGAGAGTGAGTTCCCGGAAGCCGATCAAGTGCGTCGGATGTGCGCACTGAGTATCGGGCGAATGAATTCCGAATCCGCGCTGCCCGACCTGCGAGAGTTCGCCAGGCACTCGGATCCCGTTTCGCTGTCATGCTACTGGTCGATCCAGCGGATGACCGGCGAGGAACCTCCGCCAATCAAGGTGGTTGTCGACGAAGTCAGCGGATGGTTTCTTAGCCCGTTGTAGCAAGGACGCGATCACACTGTGTCCACTTGTGGTCATGTCCACTGTGTCCACTTGTGGTCACGTCCACTGTTTCCACTTGTGGTCACGGATCGTGAACAGCCGGTCGAGCCGCGTGACGGTGAATACCTGAAGCACGAGATCAGACGGATGTTCGAGAACCAATGTTCTCCCCTGTTGTCGCAGCTTGGCTTGGAAACCGATCAATTCGTTCAAGTCGTCGCTGGTAATGGTAACGACCGATGAGAGGTCGACGACGATTTCAGATTCCTCCGTGCGCGACGCCCGGTAATACGCTTCCTTCAGAAAATGAAAGGTGGCGTCCTGAGGATTTGATTGTGTCGTTGACGTTATGAACTCCGGCATGGCATCCTGGCGCGATCCGAGCAAGAAGTAAGAAAATCGCCTTGCCCCACGATGCAATCGCTGTGCCAACATTCGCGCTGCGGCGTGTTCGACGGGGGAACCGCGAGCACCCGTCCAAAAAATCTCGTTCGCCAGCAAGAATTGAATCCGACCCAAACAGGTGTTTTTTATCTTGGGTTCAACCGCATCATCGTGATTCATCCGCGAGATGTCGAAGATTCGGGCACGTGGTGCCTGAGAATTGGGCATCAAAATCGGAAATCTTCGAGTAATCCTCCGAAGCTCCGAACAATAGGGCGTGAGGGATCGGGATCCGAAAAAATCCGTGCGATAGGTACGCCGATTGCCTATAACGTGACCCCGGAAGCTCATCCATGCAACGACTTATCCATACCCAATCCGCTGCCACCGCCGACCCGACACAGCCGGGCAGGTTCGGACTTTCAACGCTCGAAGGCATCTGCGAGCTGATCCTCCAATCGCATGACCTCGATGAAACACTCGAGAACATCGTCCAGTTCGTAGCCGCACGAATGCGAACCGAGGTTTGTTCGATTTATCTGCTTGACGAAGCGCGGCTTCACTTGCGCGCGACGGAGGGATTGTCGGCTCGGTCGGTCGGATCGATCAGCATGGATGTGGGTGAGGGATTAGTTGGTCACACGGCCGAAATCCGCGCGGTCGTCAATACTCGGGAGCCTCAACAGCATCCGAGGTTTCGGTTATTCGCGGAATCGAACGAGGAACGCTACCACTCGTTTGTTGGCATTCCACTTTATGACCGCCAGCAAGTAATCGGCGTGATAGCGCTGCAGACCATTGTGCCGCGGGAATTCAGCTCAATCGAAATCAGCACGTTGACGACGATTGCCTTTCAATTGTCGACGGTGATCGTCAACGCGCGGTTGATTGACTCACTTCGCCGCGAGCGTGGTTCAGCGGGGGTGGCTGTTCCGATTCAAACAGAACCCTGTGAAACAGAACGCCGTGACATGAAGCCGGTTCTGCACGGAATCGTTGTCACCGGCGGTGTCGCCACGGCTCCAGCCCACGTGATTGACGAATCACTCGGTTTCGCAGAGATCATCGAACCATCGGAGCACACCGACGTCGAATGCGAACATGAAAAACTTTGTCAATCGATCGAGAAGTCACGGGTCGAAACGATTTGTCTCGAGAAGCGAATCGCGGAAAGGTTGTCCGCATCCGACGCTGCGATTTTTCATTCCCACCTGCTGATACTCGAGGATCGCAGTTTTCTCGGCAAACTGGAATCACTTGTCGAAAGCGGGCAAACAGCGATCCACGCGGTCAAGTCGGTTGTGAGCCAGTACTTGAAAGCGTTCCGAAGTATGGAAGATCCCTATTTGCGCGAGCGAGCCCTCGATATTGAGGACGTGGGCAGGCGAATCATCGCTAATCTCGGCGGCGAGCCGAATAAGTCGTTGAAGGTGACTCATCCGGGAATTCTCATCGCCCGTGAGTTGCTGCCGTCGGAGATCGCATCCATCGACTTCGACATGATTCGCGGGATCGTCGTCGAGTCGGATCATTCCAACAGCCACGCTGTGATTGTCGCCAAGTCGATGGGAATCCCGGCGATGATCGGTGTGCAGGGCGTCTTGGAGCAGGTCGAACCGGGGTCGCCGTTGATCCTTGATGCGAATCGCGGCTGTGTTTACATCGAACCTGATGAACAGATCAAGGGTGAGTATCAACGATTGATCAATGACGATCGTCGCCGGGAAGAAAGGTTGCTTCGTTTCCGTGATCGTACGCCGATGACACGCGACGGCGAGACGATCTGTCTGCGAGCCAATATTGGTTTGCTGAGTGATGTGGAAATTGCCAAACGCAATGGCGCAAGCGGCGTCGGACTTTATCGGACGGAGATTCCGTTCATGTCGTGTTCGACTTTTCCGAGTCGTGAGCAACAGTACGAACTTTACCGCCGCATCGTCGATGATTTCGATGGCGCACCGGTGACGTTTCGTACGCTTGATATCGGCGGTGACAAAGCCCTGCCGTACTTTTCTCCGCCGAGGGAAGAGAATCCTTCGCTCGGATGGCGGTCGGTCCGGGTGTCACTGCACCATCGCGACGTATTCAGGACGCAAATCGAGGCGGTGTTGATGGCCGCCTCGCACGGCACCGTGCGGTTGGTGTTTCCGATGATTTGCAGCACGGGAGAAATGCGCGATTGCCGCCGGGTCGTCGACGAAGCACGCGAACACTTGCGGCGTGACGGTTTCGATCCGCCTGAGATACCGTTGGGTGCGATGATCGAGGTTCCCGCGGCGGTCTGTATCGCAAACCATTTGTCAAACGAGGCCGATTTCTTCGCGCTTGGTACAAACGATTTGGTGCAATACATGCTCGCAGCCGATCGGGGAAACCCGATGGTGCATCAATACTACGATCCACTTCACCCGGCGATTTTGCAAGCGATCCGGCAATTGGTCGAGGTGGCGGCCAATCACCGGACACCCCTTAGCGTTTGCGGTGAAATGGCGAGTGATCCGGGATGCCTTGCGCTGTTGGTCGGTTTGGGCCTGCGCGAATTCTCGGTCGCGGCCCCTGCCATTTCGAGGCTCAAGTCAACCTTGTCACAGCTTTGCCTGCGTGATCTTCAAACGCTTGCCCAGTCCGCCCTTGAACAGGACCAGGCAAAGGGAATCCGCGAGTCCATCGACCGGGTGCTGGAAAGGGTCGAATGAAGCGGCTGTCATTGCCGCTGCCCTGTGCTGGGCGACAGGATCCTTTACACTGTTTGCCGTAGGAGCAAGGCGGCTCCATCGCGAGGCGGACGCGAGGCACTCCTATCCATGGCGATCTCAGTTCGATCCTGCGTTCGGAATTCGCAGGGCTGAGTCGACATCGGTGCACAACTGCGTCTCCGATCCACAGGACATCCAAATCCCAGACGATGGCCGGTCAAACACAATCTCAATCTCAATCTCAATCGGGCGTCCGTTCCATACTGGACCGGTACAAGACCGATAACTTTTTTGATGAGCTGGTCGAGAGCGATGGCTCTCCCAAGCCTGACGCCATCGCGTTGATTGATTTGATCAACCAAATGCCTCCGGGTGACTTGGTACGTCGCCAACGGGCGATCGAACGATCTCTGTACCAGATGGGCATCACCTTCACGGTCTACAGCGACCAGGCGGGGACCGAAAAGATCATGCCGTTCGACATTGTGCCCCGCATTGTGTCGTCGGTCTTGTGGCATCACGTCGATGCGGGATTGAAACAACGGATCCGAGCACTGAATCATTTTCTCTCGGATATCTACTCAGACCAACGGATTGTCAAAGAGGGACTGATCCCACGCGAGCTGATTGATACGGCGACGACTTTTTTGCCGCAGTGCATTGGGCTCAAACCGTTTCATGACGTCTGGTGCCATATCACCGGGACGGACCTGATTCGCGACGATTCGGGTGCGTTTTATGTGCTCGAGGACAATTTGCGATGTCCGTCGGGTGTTTCGTACGTGCTTCAAAACCGCATGGTGATGAAGAAGAACTTTCCGCAAATCTTTCGTGCTTCCCAGGTACGGCCTGTCAACGACTATCCGTCCCGGCTGTACGGCATGCTCCGAGAGATGGCGCCTCCCCACACGGATGATCCGACCGTCGTGGTTTTAACGCCCGGCGTGTACAACAGCGCGTATTACGAGCACTCGTTTTTGGCTCAACAAATGGGTGTCGAATTGGTCGAAGGCCGCGACCTCGTTGTCGACGAGGACCGCGTTTACATGCGTACGACGGAAGGATTGCAGCAAGTCGACGTGATCTACCGGCGGATCGACGATATCTTTATCGACCCGGAAGTGTTTCGGAAGGATTCGGTACTTGGTGTGGCTGGATTGATGCGAGCCTACCGCAAGGGCAACGTTTCAATCGCCAACGCGCCGGGGACCGGCATCGCGGACGACAAGGTCATTTACGCCTACGTTCCCGACATGATTCGTTTTTATCTTGGCGAGGAACAGATTCTCGCCAATGTGCCGACGTACGTTTGTTACCGAGACGACGACCGAAAGTACGTGCTCGAGCATATGGACGAGCTGGTCGTCAAGGCCGCCAACGAATCGGGCGGGTACGGAATCTTGATTGGTCCGCATGCAACCAAGACCGAACGTGCGATTTTCGCAAAGAAGATCGAGGAAAACCCGCGAAACTACGTAGCCCAACCGACGCTTTCACTTTCGCGCGCACCCACGATGATCGGGGAATCACTCGAGGGCAGGCATGTCGACCTGAGACCGTACGTTTTGTGCAGCAGCGATGACGTCTGGGTCCTGCCCGGCGGGCTCACCCGCGTTGCGCTACGAAAAGGATCGCTTGTCGTGAATTCGTCACAGGGAGGCGGCAGCAAGGATACGTGGGTCGTTGCCGAACCCGGCCAGGACGTTGCGCAGCTGTGAATTCCAATACGCTTCGCTCACTGATTCAATAGAGACAACGTTTATGCTTTCACGCGTTGCCGAATCGATCTACTGGATGAGTCGCCAAGTGGAACGAGCCGAAAACCTGGCCCGCTTCCTCGAAGTGACGCACAACCTGATGTTGGATCAGCCCGAGAACTTGATTGATCCCTGGGAGCCGCTGGTCCAGGTCACGGCCGACAACGACTATTTCCAGGAACATTACTCGGTTGCCAACGCGGATGCGGTGACGCAGTTCCTGGCCTTCGACAGCGATTACCCCAATTCGATGCTCTCGTCGCTAAGACAGGCTCGCGAGAACGCCCGAGGAGTCCGCGAATCGCTTTCATCCGAAGCGTTCGAACAGTTAAACAGTTTTTACCACTTCGTGAACGACGCGTCGCAGCATCCGGCACTCGAGTCGCCCAACGTGTTTTTTGACAAGGTGCGTCGACTCGCGATCCAGTGGACCGGAGTTCTCGACAGCACGATGCCACGCGACATAGGCTGGCACTTTGCCAACGTAGGACGCTTGATCGAACGTTCCGACAAGACCTCGAGAATTCTGGACGTCAAGTATTTCAATCTGTTGCCGCGGGTTGAGGACGTTGGTACCGCCGTGGATGATCTGCAGTGGTCGGCGCTGTTATTGGCCATCAGCGGATTCGAAGCGTATCGCCGTCAACATCATTTGATTGACGTTGATCGGGTCATTGAATTCTTTCTCTTTCACCGGACGTTTCCCCGGTCGATATTGTTCTGCGTTGCGGGTGCCGATCGTTCGCTCGGCGAAATCGAAGGAATCTCGAAAGCTGAGAAAAATGGAGCGGCGAAACAATTAACGTCGGCGCTGAGGCACGAACTGAATCAGACAAGCGTCAAGGAGGTTTTAGCCGGTGGGATGCACCAGTTCATCGACTTGCACCAATCAGCGTTGAATGAAATCGCCGAGGCCATGAATCACGATTACTTTCACGCGCTAGCCCACTAATGACCATCCGCGTCGCCCTGCACCACGAAACCGAGTATCGATACGAACGTCCCATTTTTCTCGGACCACAGCTGGTTCGATTGCGCCCGGCATACCACGGTCGGACGCCGATCGACGCATACAGTTTGAAAGTCGAACCCGGCGAACACTTTCGCAACTGGCAACAGGACCCCTTTGGAAACCCCATTGCCCGGCTCGTCTTTAACGAGCCGTGCACGCATTTGAAGGTAACGGTCGATCTTGTTGCCGAGATGACCGTGATCAACCCCTTTGACTTTTTCATCGAAGAAGACGCCGACCGCTGGCCATTCGAGTACAGCGACTCGCTGAGAATGCAACTCGGACCCTACCTGGTGCGAAACGAATTGACACCGGTTCTCAAGGACTGGGTTGATTCGCTGCCGGACTCCGCCGAGCGGGTCGTCGATTTCCTGGTCGAAGCGAACCAACGCTTTAAACAACGGGTCGAATATCTTGTGCGGCTCGAACCGGGCGTCCAGACTCCGGAAGCAACCTTGACGCTGGGAAGCGGCTCGTGCCGTGATTCGGCCTGGTTGATGGTCGAATCGTTTCGGCAAATCGGATTGGCTGCCCGGTTTGTTTCCGGGTACCTGATTCAACTGACTGCCGATCAAAAGTCGCTCGACGGCCCTTCGGGTCCGGAACAGGACTTTTGCGATCTGCACGCCTGGGCGGAAGTTTACTTGCCCGGCGCAGGATGGGTGGGGCTCGATCCGACAAGCGGGCTTTTTGCAGGAGAGGGACATATCCCGCTGGCGTGCACACCATCATTCACAGGCGCCGCACCGATTACCGGCGGTCACGAAGCGAGTAACGTTGAGTTTTCGCACACCATGTCGGTGCGACGGTTTCACGAAGATCCACGCGTCACCAAGCCGTACACGGATGACCAATGGAACTCGATCATGGCGGCCGGACATCATGTGGACCAACGTCTCGAAGCACAGGACGTGCGGTTGACGATGGGCGGCGAGCCAACATTCGTATCCCTCGACGACATGGACGATCCACAATGGAATACCGATGCGGTTGGACCGGAGAAACGTGTGCTCAGCAATCTATTGCTGCTGCGACTTCGCGACCGATTCGCTCCCGGCGGATTGCTGCACTACGGCGAAGGTAAGTGGTACCCCGGTGAATCGCTTCCGCGATGGGCGCTCTCCTGCGTCTGGCGACGCGACGGCGAGCCGGTCTGGCGGGATCCGCAATGGATCGCCGACGAAGGAAGCGAGTACGGGCTGACATCCGATGACGCCCAGCGGTTTGTGCATCACCTCGCGGGCGAGTTGAATATCAGCGCACAGGCAACGTTCCCTGTTTACGAAGATACGTTTCACTACTTGTGGCGGGAAAACCGGCTGCCGATCGACGTTGACCCGTCGGATCCGAAGCTGAAAGATCCGAACGAGCGGGCCATGATGATTCGGACGTTTACCAGCGGATTGGGAACGCCCGTGGGTCATGTTTTGCCGCTGCGACGTGCATGGTGGCAGGCCCGGCCCGCGTGGATTGGCGGTCGTTGGCCGGTGCGAAGCGAACGAATTTTTTTGCTCCCCGGCGACTCACCCATCGGTTTGCGATTGCCGTTGGACACGCTTCCGCTCAGCAGCTTTGCGTCAAACCAGGTTTATTCCGAACCATTTGATCCCTCGGTTCCCCGTGCTCCGTTGCCTCCGCGGTCTTCGATGCCCAAGGGCAACGAACAGGATGCGTTACGTGATGCCGGGGTCGGCACCGAGGGATCCGAACAGTTGCCGGTCAATCCCCAAACACTCGATCAAGCCGACGGCGGCGCAACGCCGTCCGGCGATGATGTTGTGCACACGGCTCTATGCATCGAATGCCGGCACGGTCGCCTGCACGTCTTCATGCCGCCGACTCAGCGGCTCGATGATTATCTTGATCTGATCTCCGCGATCGAAGACACCTGCGAAGCGCTGCGTGTGCCCGTGATCATCGAGGGATACCTGCCGCCGCCCGACGATCGGGCTGCGATCTTCAAAGTGACACCGGATCCAGGAGTGATCGAGGTCAATGCCCAGCCCACAGAGACCTGGGATGAATTGGTCGAACTGACAGAAACCCTCTACGAAGAAGCTCGCCAATGCCGCTTGGGGACTGACAAGTTCGATCTTGATGGTCGGCACACTGGGACCGGCGGCGGCAACCACATCGTGGTCGGCGGCAGGAAGGTCAGTGACAGCCCGTTCCTGCGACGGCCCGATCTACTCGGCAGCATGATCGCGTTCTGGAACAATCATCCGTCGCTTTCGTACATGTTCAGCAGCAAGTTCATCGGTCCAACAAGCCAGGCACCACGATTTGATGAAAGCCGCAGGGACGCCGTCTATGAAATGGAAATCGCGCTGAAGCAGTTGCCGAGTCGGGACCAGCATCAGCCGCCGTGGGTCGTCGATCGGCTTTTTCGCGACATGCTGGTTGATCTGACGGGCAATACGCACCGAGCCGAAATCTGTATCGATAAACTTTATTCGCCCGATAGCGCCGCCGGCCGTCTCGGATTGGTTGAATTACGGGGCTTCGAGATGCCGCCCCATTCGCGCATGAGTCTGGCCCAGCAGTTGTTGATTCGCGCTGTCGTGGCTGCGTTCTGGGAGCAACCCTATCGCTATCCCCTGGCGAATTGGGATACCGCTTTGCACGACCGGTTCCTGCTGCCGCATTTCGCCTGGCAGGACCTGTGCGATGCAATCGGCGAATTGCGGCGATTCGGAATCGAACTCGATCCCGAGTGGTATGCCCCGCACCATGAATTCCGGTTTCCAATCATCGGAGATGCCCATTACGGCGGCGTGACAATGCGTCTTCGATCCGCGATTGAGCCTTGGTATGTGATGGGCGAAGAACCTGGCGGCGGCGGGACGGTTCGCTATGTGGATTCTTCAGTCGAGCGAATTGAATTGATGGTCAAAGGGTTGGAAAGAGCCCGTTATCGAGTCCTGTGCAACGGAGTCAACGTTCCGCTTTGCGCGACGGAAGTCCAAGGACAATTCGTTGCCGGCATTCGTTATCGGGCATGGCAACCACCACGTTGTCTGCATCCAACGATTGAGATTCATGCTCCATTGATTTTCCAACTCATAGACATTCGATGCTCTCAATCCATCGGTGGATGCACCTACCATGTCGTACATCCGGGCGGTCGCGGAACCGACCGATTTCCGATCAACGCCAATGAGGCCGAAGCAAGGCGTGCCGCTCGGTTCGAGGCGACCGGCATGACGGGCGGGAAGATCGAGATTCCGGAGCCGCCCCCGCCAAAGGGCGCAAACGCCTATCCCGTGACGCTTGATTTGAGGCGGAACGTTAACTGAGTCTGTTGAGAGGTCTCGATCCCATTTATGATGGGAATCCCAATGCGAGACCGTATTGGAGTCGTCATTCCCATTCTCTGACAGAACATTGTGGAACTGAATCCAACAATCCCCGTTGAAAGTTCATTTGCCGAGTACCGCTCACAGGACGGCATTTACGACGAGTATGTGTCGTGCCGCGGATCCGCGCGCGGCGTCTGGGACGCGATCGGGAATTATTTCGATCGTGTCGGCGAGTCCGGTATCTCGGCTTGCGACTGCGAAGCCAAGAGACTGGTGCGCGAAAGCAGCGCAAATTTTCAAATTACCGGTACCGAACCCGCGCGCCCGTGGCAATTGGCCGTGGTGCCACTTGTACTCGACTCGGACACGTGGACGAAGCTCGAATCGGGTTTGCAGCAGCGAACACGACTGCTCGAGGCGGTCCTGAATGACCTACTCGGTCAGCAGCGGTTATTGAAAGACCGCATCTTACCGGCAGAGTTGCTCAGTGCTAATCCGGAATTCTCGCGGGCATACCAGGGGGTCCCCTCGTCTGGCAATCGTCTAACGGTAACGGCAACCGATCTGGCTCGTGACAACGATGGTACCTGGTGGGTAGCCGGTGACCGGACGCGCGCACCGAGCGGCCTTGGTTACGCGCTGGAGAACCGTGTCATCACCAGCCGCGTTTTGCCGCAATTGTTCCGGCGCAGTAATGTCACGCGATTGGCGTCCTTTTTTTCCTCGCTTCAGCAGCATTTCCATTCACTCGCGCCGCACTCGGGCGAGAATCCTCGCATCGCGCTGCTGACACCGGGCGAGGAGAGTTATCGCTACATCGAGGACGCCTACCTCGCCCGCTACCTCGGCTACACGCTGGTCCAGGGACGTGACCTCGCAGTACGCGGCAACCGGCTCAACTTGAAAACGCTCGGCGGCCTGCTTCCAATCGAGGTTCTTTGGCGACATATCTCGGACCGCAAGTGTGATCCTTTGGAGCTCGATCCCGATTCGACACAGGGCGTATCCGGGCTGTTGCATGCGATTCGCACTGGAAGCGTAGCGGTCGCAAACTCAATCGGAAGTACGCTACTGCAGATGCCGGCGCTGCTACCTTTCCTGCCGTCGGCGAGTCGCTTTCTACTGAGTGAAGACCTGGATCTGCCGAGCATCCCGACGTATTGGTGTGGCGGAGCGAAGGAGTGCCAATTCGTGCTGGAACACTTGAACGAGATGGTGATACGCACGGCGTTCACCGTTTCCGGCGCTCGGCCATTGGTTCCAGAGGAAATGTCGGACTCACAACGACAATCATTGATCGAACGGATCAAGGCCGCCCCGCACCGCTATGTTGCACAGTATCGTCCGGCCCGCAGCACGACTCCAGTTTGGCATGATGGCCGGCTGCATTCGTGGCATGTCGCGTTGCGATCCTTCCAGGTGCAAACCGCCGGCGGTGTCGATGTATTGCCCGGAGGTCTGGTGCGAGTCAGTCCCGAACCCGGGACGCTCGACCACAGTCCGACCACTGGCCGCCTGGGACAGGACTGCTGGATCGTGGCTGACCAGCCGGTTGACCACGAGATAACTCTGCTTGCACCGGCCGGCGCGGAAATTCGCCCGGTGCGGGGCGGCGCAGAGCTTCCGAGCCGGGTCGCGGAAAACCTGTTCTGGCTCGGCAGGTATGCGGAACGCGCCGAGGCAATTTCGCGGGTCCTGCGGACGACGATGGTCAGCATCGCTGGTGAAAGCGCGATTGAAGATCTCCCGGATGTGCCACGTTTGATCGCAGCGCTGGCGGCGATGGGCCAAATCGAACCTGATTACGCGATTAAAGAGCTCGGCGAGTCAATGCCCACGCTCGAGACGGTGCTGCCGGACAGCGTTTTCGATCGTGACGAACCTGGAGGATTGCAGAATACGATCATTCACATCGTGGAAA
>JAHELS010000352.1 GCA_024644085.1 Rhodopirellula sp. | reverse complement strand
ACGAGACAACGGTGCGAGCGATGGGTGACGTCGGGATCACGATGTTTGCCACACCCGGAACAGCCTCCGGCGAGCCGACATTTGGACTTCACCTCAACGACTTGGATCACGAGCGTATCGCAATGCACCGCCGCAGCGGGCAGCCGTTGGTCGTGTCGACGGTCGTGCAGCCGTCGCCGCAGTGCTGGCCGCGAACCATCAAGCTCCGCTCGCGAATCCATTACTACCTGGCCGACGCCGCCGCGCGCCGGGTGAACCCCCATGCGGTTGGCGTGTTGCTTGACGAAGACGGCACCATCACCGAGACCAGCATCGCAAACATCGCGATCGTGCGCCGCGGCCGCATCAACTCACCCCCGCCCCAACGCGTCCTCGGCGGAATCACTCAGTCGGTGATCGAAACGATTGCTGACAAGGCTGCGATCGATTGGGAGAAAAAGCCGATTACGATTGCGGAATTCAAGGCCGCCGACGAGGTCTTGATGATGGGGACCAACGGCGGGATCTGGTTCGCAAACCAAGTCGACGAGGAACCGATCGGCGGCGGCAAACCGGGATCGGTTTACCAACGTCTGTGCGAGCAATTCGACAAGCTCGTAGGTCAGGCATGACCCGATGCGTGTCAGCTGTCGATCACGTGACGTTCAATCGGTCAACGACTCGGCGGCTTTGCCTTTGTAGTACAGAGCGCCGATCTCGGCATCCGAAAGGGCTCGGCGGAACACGACCAGTTCATCGATCCGGCCATTAAAATACCATCCGCCCATCCGCCGATCGCCTCGCTTGGCACAAATCCCCAGACGAGCGGGCTGGTCTCCGAGATTCTCCGGCGTCAATCGCTTCAAATCTGGGGTGGCCGCTGAATCAACGCGTTGGCCATCAACGAAAAGGACCTGCTCCGAGCCGTCCCAGACCGCTGCGACATGATGCCATTTGTCGGTCGAAATATCTTTTGCAACAACGTAAGCCCCGCCGTGATCGGTGGACAATGAAAACGCAACCTCTTCGTTCCGGTAGAGCAACGAAACACTTGCGTTGGCGTGGAACCCCGCATCAAAAATAAAGGCGTGTTCCGGCTTCGATTGGCGAGGGTAGATCCAACATGCCAACGTCATCCGTGTCGCACCGCGCAGCAGCGGGACCAGATTCGGGTATTCGACCGAGTGATTCTTACCGTCCAGGTCAATGCTTCCCCCCGCAACGCCCTCTTCGACCCAGAGTGCGCCGTGCAATCGCCCGTGATTTGCCAGCGGACTTTCATCGACAACGTAGTAGTCGTTTCCACGTCGATTGATCTTACGACGTGAAAAAGTCTGCAATAACACTGTGTCGCTTTGCAGATCGAGTGATTGCGCCATCTCGAGTCCCAGCTGCTCCAGCTGTTTTTCAACGCGCGCCTTGTTCAATCCCGTTAAATCGGGCAGCGCCGCGGAGTACCAATGGGCTGCCCGGCTTCGCTGGGCGCGCCGGTGATCCGCATTTGTCTCGTCGTCGGAGTACTTCCACCACGCGTCGGCTCGTGCCATCATTTGATTTGTTTCGGAGGTGTCCGATAGATCACGCGCCGCGAGCACCTTCAACGCGTCATCCGACCCGAGTGCCAGCAGCGGCAGACCGGATTGCCAATTCTGTTTGACAAAACAGAGGTACTTTCCAACGACGAGATTTGCTTCGGGATCGAGTGCGTCTTGCTGTAACGTCTCACTCGCCTCGGCAACGTCAGCGAATTGGCGCTTCCAACGTGCGATTGAATCAATGCGATCGCGCATCGCTGCGAGCTTCGCGTTGTCACGCGACTTTCGTGCTGAAGCGACCGCAACATTTGCAACTGACAACGCGAGTTCGAATCTGTCTCGCGACAAAATGTCATCCAGAAGCAAATCCGCGTGTTGCACAAACGCCGAATGCTCGTCCGGTCCACTTGCTGCCCGCGCGGCGGTCGCCAACGCTTGGGCATGCCGGGTCAAAACGTCAATCTCGAAGTTCGCAGCCAGCTTTTGATTCGCCGCCGCGGCAGACTCATAGTCGCCGGCACCGGCGTAAATCTTGCTGGCAAGGTCCAACAAAGTGTACTTACCGGCTGGATCGTTCTGGGTCTCGATTCCCTGCTTAAGAAGTTCTTCCGCGAGTGATCTTTTCTGCTTCGACGATTTAGCGCGATCGAACTCGTCGGCGTAGACTCGACGCGCCAAGTCCAACGACGCCGCGAGATCCTCGTCGCTCGGTTTCGGTTGGGGTTGCGCCAACCTGGCCCCCCTGACCTCATCCGACCATACGCAAAGATTCATCACTTGAGAGCAGGCAAGTGCGAGAACAATGGCACCTGGGATTCTTGAATTCATCGTCTGTAGTGACCAAAAATGCGCCCGTCCCGGGCCTGGGTTCAGCCTGAATGCATTGCGGCTTGCTTAGAATTAGGTCGCACCACAAACGGCCGTGGTTGTGACCGACTGCATCATAACGGATTGAATCCGGTTCGCGAAAAGTGAGTTCGTAATGATTAACCGCCCCGCCCTCCGCGTGCTTGGCACAGTTTTCTGGATCGCAGCGGTTGCCGGGCTGTACGCAGCGACACGGGCGCCGGCGATCGGCGGCGCGGGCCAATCCGATCTATCGCTCGGCGACTATTTCGCCGGCGCCGTCGCCCGGATCGAAGCAGCCGATCTGTCCGGTCAGCTGCAAATCCAGGATCCCGTTTTTTTCCAGGACGATCGCGGGGAGTGGAGCCAGGTCGGTTACGTCGATTCCGTCATGCCGGGGAGCCCCGCCAACGTGACGCTGACGTGGTACGCGCGCGATGTATCGCCCGAGCAGTGCCGTTTGGTTCATCACCACAACTCCGGCCGACTCGACGATGTTGTGGCCACCATGCTTCCGCCGGAGATTCGGTCACAGATCAAGCAACGAATGGAAGCGGCGATGCGCGAGCATGGTGACGAATTGTCCGAAGCGTTTGTACCGTTGGTCGAGGCGAGTTTGCGCAACTCGCTTCCGGTGATCGAAGATGAGTTTCGACGCTCGATCGAGCGGCATCGTCCCGAGATCAATCAACTGGGGCAACGTTGGAACGATGAAGTCGTCGAAGAACGGCTGATTCCGCTGGCCCAGCGCGAAATCCTGCCGATCGTGCGCAAACACGGTGAGCCGACGGCCGAACAGATCGGCCGAGAATTGTGGGACCGTGCTTCGTTATGGAGATTTGGTTGGCGAGTTGTCTACGATCGATCTCCGCTGCCCGATCGTAATCTCGTTCAGGAAGAATGGGATCGGTTTGTTGACCAGGAGGCAATTCCGGTTTTCGAACGACACATGGACGATATCGTTGTCACCGTGCAACGCATTCTCAGCGACGTCGCGGCCAATGACGCCGTCCGGCGCGAGTTGGCGGACGTCGCCGGCGGACTCGCTGCGGATCCCCAGACGCGCAAGTTGGTCCGTGAAATACTGAAGGAAACTCTTGTTGAAAACGCAAAACTGCGCAGCGTTTGGAGCGATGTTTGGACCAGCGATGAAGCTCAGCAGGCACTCGAGATGGCGGGAGATCGGTTGGAACCGGTCGTGCGTCAAATCGGGGATGATTTGTTCGGCAACGAGCGCGAAGGCATCAATCCCAATTTTGCCCGGGTGTTGAGAAATCAGATCCTTCGAAAGGACCGCAGCTGGATTGTCGCCGAGTCAGTCGGCGGTGCCGGACGCGACACAGCCGATGCGATCGCGACCATCGAGCCGGCGCGTGAGTCTATGCCATACCCGATCGTTTACCTTGCCGACCCTGACGAAGAAACTTCGATCGACAGACCCGGGTCCGGGAGCATTGCCGAGTGAATGATTCGGAATCGGAACCGGAACAACGCTCATCGCTGCGGCTGGTGAACTTGCACGTCCGTGCAGGTTCCACGCCGCTCTTGAGCGACACCTCGCTGGCGATTGCGAATAAAAAAATCACCGTTATCGTCGGGGGAAGCGGTGCCGGCAAATCCGTATTGCTGAGAACAATCGCCGGACTCATTCCACGCGACGGCGAAACCATTTCGTGGAGCGGCGATATCGAATTCGGTGCGGACGACGCCGGCAAGGCGAATCAACGCGTCGGGATCGTGTTTCAACAGTTCGCGCTTTTCGACGAGCTCTCGCCGACCGAAAACATCCAGTTCGCGATCGATCACCGCAGTAACCGCTCGTCTCCCCCCGAGCAGACCGCAGCTCAATGGCTCGACGAATTGGGCGTCCCGAGCAAAACGCGTGTCGCCGGACTCAGCGGGGGTCAAAGACAGCGGCTCGCGATCGCCCGCACCCTTGCCGGCGACCCGGAAATTGTTCTCTACGACGAGCCAACATCAGGACTCGATTCGGCCAGCGGCCGCAAAGTTGCACAGCTGATCCAGCAGACTCATCGATCCCACGGCAGAACAAGCATTGTCGTCACGCACGATTACGAAACATTGATTCCGATCGCCGATGAGGTCCTGTTGCTCGATTCGGAAAACAAGCAGCTTGTTTCTGTGCCTCGTGCCGAGTGGTCGAAGATTCCCGGTCGCATGAAGCCGGTTACGCTCAATCATGCCAACCCCCCTCCGGCGACCGCGGCTGAGATTGCAACGCGAAGCGGTGACGAGTTCATCACGGCCACCGGCGCCGCCGTACTGGCTGCTTTGAAGTTACCCTATGACGCGTTGCCCCTCTTTCCCCGACCTAAATGGGGCGTGCGCTTCTTTGCTCACTACTTGCGGTTGGTCGGTGGGGTTTCAGCATGGATTTACCTGATCCTCGCGGGCATGATCATCGGGTTTACGTCCACCTATTTCACATTCAAGTTTCTGCCGTTTCGTCTGTATACCCAGCCTTTGTTGATTGACGAAT
>JAHELS010000110.1:13608-19652 GCA_024644085.1 Rhodopirellula sp. | reverse complement strand
GACCTGGTAGAAGACCTTTCGACCTTCGCGCTCGCTGGTAAAAAAACCACATCGCTGCATCAACCGAAGATGTTCCGAGGCCACATTGTCGGGAACCCCGGAGTCCTCCGCCAGTTCGCCCACGGTGTACCGCCCGCTGAGCAACATCTGGACCATTCGCAACCGCACCGGGTGGGCGAGAGTTTTCAGGCACTCGGCGGCCTCGGTGAACGCGCGGGGGCTGCCCGACGGCTTTTTCCGTGTTTTCGACTTGGTCCTGACAGCCATGTTTTTCGCCTCCATAAAACAATATATCGTTACATTACGATATGTCAAGTCTTCATCGTGAGGAATTTCGTTAGCGCCATCCAACCGGCTGCGTCCATGCCTGCTGCTTCTGGTCGTCGTACGATGGATCACGATGCAATTTGCTGCTGGTGATGACCGCTCGCACATACAGCTCTTTTCCGGAGAGCGTGTATTTTGCCGAACTGCCGACGACGCTCCCAACGCGAACGCCGATGCGTTCATCGGGATGCTCAGTCGCATCGGCCAGCGTTGCGATGAAGTCAGTCGTGAAGGTCTCGTCCCCGTTGGACTCTATTTCGATAGCGAGCGTTCGTGTCTCGGCGTCGAATTCGAGGTCCCGCAAGGTCACGCCGCTGGACGCGTAGAAGTCACCCTTTTCCATCGCGCGAATCAAATGCTCGGGCGTCAGGTATCGGCTGCGCACCATTACCCAACCACGTCCGGGCCGCGACCCGGGACGTCCGTGATACTCGTGACTGTCGTCGGTCGCGATGCCCATGATCGGCGGAACATCGAGGTGAGTGCGGCGGATCGAATTGACGAGGTCCCAGATCCGCTCGACACCGGGGTGTTCTTCGTCGCCCAGGTGATTCACGCCTGGGTGCCCGTTGTACACCTCATAGAACCTCTCCTCGACGACGGCGGCCAAATCTTCAGCCGTGACGGCGTAATGAAAGTTCGGGTGATTGAGGTGTGGCAGCACTTCGCGCCCATGTTTCTTTTCGTGCTCGAGGATCACGCGAAGATTGTTCTGTATCGCTTCGCGAACGGTCGCGCCGCCGACCGGTGGAATCACCTCGGCAAGGTTGGTCGCATTGATGTGAACCGGTTTGCCTTCTGCCTTGTCACTGATTTCTTCGGCCGGGATCATGATGAATCGTTCACGCTCTTCGAGAAGATGTCGAAACTCGTGCAAAGGTTTCAGCCGCACTTCGTAATCACCGCCATCCCTCTGGCCTCGCGTTTCGACCCATGCCTCACCGAATCGATCTCGGTATCGATCCACAATGCCCCCGTCGCTTCGGCGAACTGCCTCCTTGACCGGCATCCACCGCAACGAATCGCTCAGCACGTTGTGGTCGGTCAGGGCGAGAAAATGATAGCCGTGCCGGCGGTACCAGTCGCCGATCATCTCTGGAAACTCGTCACCGTCGCTCCAGAGCGAATGGGTATGAAGATTGCCCTTCCACCATCGCAATTCGCTCGACACCGGATCTTCCGCCGCCAACGGAGTCACCAAACCGAAAACGATCCAACAGGTCATCCATAGATATGTGCGCGCAGCGTGTCTCATGATGGGTAGATACTCTCGCATTCAGAGTTCAGTGAACGGTTTAGTCGTGAGCGTGCTCGAACTGGCGGCACCTGCTGGCACGCTCCGAATCATCGTGATCATCATACCAATCGGCGATCACGCTCCAGGGTACATCGTCGGGAAAATCGCCCCTGAGAATCTCCTGTTGCCACGACAGCAGCCAGGCACGGATTTCGGATTGACCCGGATGACTTCGCCGAAACTCGAAGTCTTCTTTCAGAGCTTCCTGTACGTCGTTCTTGAGCACAAGCCCCGCCCATCTGCCTTCGTTGCGACCGGTTTGCAACGCGTTGCGGTACGATTGCGCGACCGGCGAAACGCTGGAACCGAGGATCAAACCGGCACGCTGTTGTGCGAGCCTCGAATCGCGCAACGAGTCCAATGCGGCCTGTAACTGTAACGCGATGGAATCTGCCGAACAATCGACACGAGTGACTACCATTGCCGCGGCCTCAGCAATCGTCACTTCATAAGCTTCCTGGTCGGACACGTCCATGGTCACAAGCCAAACGCGGGGGCGATTTTACTCGCGTGACGGGTCGGCGCTTCGACCCACTTCGAATTCTAACAATGATGCGTCAGGTAAGATTTGATTTCCTTGAGCAGTTCGTCCCTGGAGATCCCAACCTTATTGTGTATCTGGCGCACTTGTGCTTCCAACTGGGCCCGTTCGGCCTTTGTGAGATCTTTTGCCGTCAATACAACGACGGGGACTTGCTGCGTCAATCCCCGGCGTTTGAGCTCAGCAACCACTTCGAAACCGTCCATCACCGGCATCATCAGGTCTAGCAGAATCAGGTCCGGGGCACACTCAGCGATGGATGCAAGCGCTTCGCGACCGTTGCCTGCTTCGCGCACTTCATATCCGGTCTTCTTAACCAACGACTCCAACATTCGACGATTATTCAAGTCGTCATCGACGATCAGAATGTGACCAGGTGAATCCTGATCACGGATCTGGCTGAGTATCGCCTTCAATCGCGTTCGATCCGGCGGCTTGGTCAAGAAGTCCATCACACCAAGTGAGTAGCCCATCTCGGCACCATCGACCATCGAGATCATGACAACCGGAATCTCTGAGGTCGCGGGGTCGTCTTTCAATTGCCCGAGTACGTTCCACCCATCCAATCCAGGCATCATCACATCGAGAGTGATCATGATGGGACTTCGATCCCTCGCCAACTTGAGTGCCTGTTCACCGGTGGCTGCGGTCACGGTGGCGTATCCCTCTTTCTGCAGATACCTCTCGAGCAATTCTCGCGCGGCGGGATCGTCGTCCACGATCAGGACTTCTTTCAGGGGCGGCGATTTTTCACCCAAACCAAGGACCTCAGAATCCTCGTCTGCGGAAGTGTCATCGGTCTCGGCATCTTCGTGCCGAGCCGGAATCCGAACGATGAAGCGACTGCCGATTCCTGCCTCACTTTCAACCGAAAGTTCGCCGCCGAGCATTTCGCAAAAACTCTTTGTGATCGTGAGGCCCAACCCGGTGCCTCCGAATCGCCGCGTGGTCGATGCGTCGGCCTGAGAAAACGCATCAAAGACCTTGTTCAATTGCTCCTCTGTCATACCAATTCCGGTATCAGCGACTTCCAATTCGATCGATTCGGCGTCGGTCGACTCGACGCGCCGCGTCTTGACCGTGATTTGCCCTTGTTCCGTGAACTTGGCCGCATTGCTGAGAAGGTTGAAAAGAATCTGTCGGATCTTGGTCTGGTCGGTATACACCCGCCCGATCTGATCGCAGAACTCGACGACCAGCGTGTTTCCTTTCTTTTGAGCCAGAGGTTTGGCTGTGGAGACGACCTCGTTCAAGAACGGCGTCAATTCAAAGTCCTCAGCGAACACCTCCATCTTGCCGGCCTCGATTTTCGACAAGTCGAGAATGTCGTTGATCAGATCGAGCAGGTGCTTCCCCGCAGTACGGATTTTCCCCAGATCCGGCAGGAATTCTGTCTGGTCGACGTCCTCGAGTTCCTCCATCAACAATTCGCTATAGCCGATAATCGCGTTCATCGGCGTGCGCAGTTCGTGGCTCATGTTCGCCAGAAACTGACTCTTGGCCACATTCGCCTGCTCGGCTTCTTCCTTCAGAGAAAACAACTCCCGGTTTTTTTGTTCCAGGTCTGCCGCCTGATTGGCCAGTTGCTGTTGCGCGGCTTTCTGCGCGGTGATATCACGGACGATTCCGGTGAACAGCCGATGGTCGCCCAGTTGCACTTCGCTGACGGCCAGATGCATGGGAAAGACCGATCCATCCTTTCGACGTCCCACCACTTCGCGGCCTTTCCCGATGATGTGTTTCTCACCGGTTTCCAGGTACCGTCGCAAATACCCGTCGTGTTGACCCTTGTACGGCTCGGGCATCAGCATACGAACATTCTGTCCGATGATTTCGTCCATCGGATACCCGAATAACCTTTCGGTTGCCTCGTTGGCCGACTCGATGTTGCCGCGTTGGTCGATCGTGATGATGGCATCGACCGCCGATTCAAGAACTGCGCTGATTCGCTTGTGTGCTTCTCGCAGCTCGTCAGTCCGTTGTCGAACCTGATGCTCCAACTCGGAGCGGGCGTTGAGCAGGACTCGTTCGGCCCGTTTGCTCTCGGTGATGTCGAACGCGATTCCATGAAGAAACGCGGGCAGGCCCGCATCGTCTCGAACAATCGTGGCCTCCCCGTGCACCCATACTTCGCGGTTATCACGCGAGAGAAACCGGTATTGGGATTTGAACCCTTTTCCCGTCAAACAGGTCTGCGCGAATTCGTCCTGCCATCGTTGACGATCATCGGGATGGAGTTGTCGGTACCACAAAAAAGGATCACCAAGCCACTCGTCCTGTGTGAACCCAAGCATCGTTTCGATATGAGGGCTGACGTATAGTTCAGTTCCGGATTCATCAAGCGCCGCCATGAAAGTGATGGCCGGGATCTGCTCGACCAGTGCACGGTACCTGGCCTCGACCCTCCGCAACCGCGACGCCTGTTCGGCGTCTCCGCGCTCGCGGGGCGATGGCGCCCATTCCGTTTCCGCGCTGGCCACCGATGAGTCCCCACCGGACCCTGTCTCGGACGTGGGCATCGCGGCCGCACGATCGGCAGGTGTCGATTCCGATTGACGAACATCATGCACGCTCGTCGCGGTCGCCATCTGTTGCAACAACTGCATCGCCTGTGCCAGATCGGTTTCGGCCATCAACTGCTCGAGCGAATCGGGGGGTCCAGCTTTCTCGTTCATCATTGCAACTCGGAAAAACTCCGCTGGGGCATCCTGCACAACTCGTCCAACAAGGACACAACCCGATCGGCGGCCGGTTCGATTGCGGCGGCAACGGGAACGCTCAGCCCAACACTGCCTTCCACTTCATCACCGAGATCCATTGGCTCGCAACCCACCAGAACCAAGTGGGGCAAATTCTTGCACAGCTTGCTGGCCAACCGTATCGCAGTCATCGGATTGACATCGTGAGATGGATCGCAGAATCCGTCACCACACAATTGCTCCAACTCGTCCTGTTCCGGCTGGATCACGAACAACGTTCCTGGGACTGCCCCGCGCGAGACGCTGTCCACGATCAACACGGATCGGTACCCTTGGGCAAGTGCGAACGCGAAATCATAACCTCGCGTTCCGAAATCAAACACTCGTACGTTGGAGGGAAGGTCCCTTGTCATCAGACGCCGCGCGACCTCCGATCCAAACGCGTCGTCGCCTCGGAACAGGTTGCCCAATCCGGCAACGAGGATTCGTTCTCGATTCAACTCAGTTCCTCCCTGGCATTTCCGCTCGCCAGCGGCTCGACTTCGTCGGGGCGAAAGAAAAAACGATGACCGGGTAAACCCTGCCTGCCAAAATCTTTTCCCGGATCAAGATCAGCGGTGACTGTAAAAAACAGCTGTCCCTCGAAGTCTCGCTCGATCGTCTCGATCGTGGCAATTGAGCCCGCCAGTGCGAGATCAAAAATATCATTCTTGCCTTTCGGGCACAAAATAACCTGATCACCTTTCCCCAACAGGATTCCATTGACCGTGATGTGCGCGGGTCTTTCCTCCGGCAGCGGCGATTCATGAATCGAGGTTGGCCGCATTGAAGCGTGCATGCGCTGCAGCTCATCCGGCGGCAACGCATCAGATCGCCGCAGCAGTTGAGAAGCTCGAGGATCGGCGTTTGCAATCTCGGCTTTCTCGTTTTCGGTCAAGGTGCGAACCCGCATTGTCAATATCTCGTCGATCTCGGTTCCATCAAACATCTCACCCTGACTCTCCGTCGCCACTTGCGGATAGTCGTACAAAATAATCGGTGCGATCAACATCGAACTGCGAGTTCCCGGCGTTCCCGACAAGACCGGCCAGCAGCCATCGTTGCGACATTCACCCGCAGCAATCCGCAGCGCCGGGGGCGGATCGATCAACGAAACAAAACCGCCGCCGCGGCACGAAAC
>JAHELS010000110.1:0-13508 GCA_024644085.1 Rhodopirellula sp. | reverse complement strand
ATCGCCTCCGCCGGTGTGCGTTTCATGACGTCTCGCTCCCCCGTTGCGAACTGTCGATCCGAGAAGCAGATTCATCGATCTGATGAAAAAACTGGTCGATCGCGTGATGAACGTCCACTCCGCCCGACATGCCTTGCCAATTTCGGCGAACGATCCCGATCAACTCAAAGCACCGATCGACTGGCACAATAAAACATTCATGTTTTCCTTCCGTCCGTCGTACCAGCAGTGATTCCACATCGGGTAGCAATCGCAGAGAGCCGGCACGCGATTCGATCAACGACTGCCACAGGTCCGAATCGACGGACGACGCCACCGCTCCGGCCGGGCTCGGATAGACCGCACGCACGATCACAGCATCCCCTTGCGATGGTTTTTCGACCGTAAAGAACGCAAGCCCGATCGGAATACCGAGTCGAGCCCACTGGGAGTCGGAAAAACTCAGTGCAACGCGTGTTACATATTGAGGGATTAACCGAAAGCGTCCATTCGATTGAACTGAAAACGACGATGAACACAAATCGCATGCACACAGGATACGCCGCGTTTTGACCTCCACGACATGACGATGCGTGTCGATCAGTTCGCTGCGACAAATGTCACAGTTTCGGTGGTCCGTCGCTGTATTGGCAAAGCGACGTATCGTGCCCAGGCTTGTCGCACGCATCAACCGCGATTCCCCTGGTTCAGAATGGGAAGCATCGACCCGCCGGCCGGCTCTGGCGAATCCGCTTCCGAAATGGTCACCCGAAGCTCGGGCGCCGCCACGCAGATCGCATCGTCGACCATTTGTCGAATAGCCGCTTGAGAGGACTGGCAATGACCGCATCCGCCCGAGAACTCCACAGACACCTCTTGCTCGGTGAGTTTCAATACTTTTAATTCCGCGCGGTGCTGTTGCAGCAACGGCTCGAGTTCCGATATCGCTTTTGCGATTCGCGTGTCGGCGTCGAGGGGGTGCAGCTCGTGCAGGATCAGCAGGTTTGACACCAGGGGATCCTCTTGCCAGGCCTCCGGGATTTCGTTTGTGCCGAAAGTGTCGGGCAACAATTCCAACATGCGGCCGATACCCACTTCGTGCAGGTCCAGTAGCGACCGCGTCAGCCGCCGAGCCAAATCGCGGGCGGCCGGATCGGGATGGGACTCGATCTGCGCGATCAAGTCTTCGACCTGCTTCATCCGTTGTTGGAATTCCGCTTCGCTGGCAACCGTCATTTTTTCTCCTCGAAACTGACCTGCGAATGACCGCCAAACATTGGGGTATGGCGAGCCTGGATTTCCTTACCGGGTCCGAGATACATGTGAACGCCGCAGGGGAGACAGGGATCAAAGCTCCGGACCGTTCGCATGATGTCGATCCCTTTGAAATTCTCTTCCGTGTTTTCCTCGAGGATAGGCGTGTTCTGGACTGCGTCTTCGTAAGGCCCCGGCACGCCCTCGGAGTCACGCGGGCTGGCGTTCCAGCAGGTCGGAGGATAGGGGTGATAATTCGCGATCTTGCCGTCGCGGATGACGACATGATGTGAAAGGACACCCCGTACGGCCTCGTGAAAACCGCACCCGAGCCCCTCGTCGGGAACCTCCACGTCGACCGAGGTTTCCAATCGTCCGGCGTAGACCTCCTGCAATCCCTGTTCGGCGAAATATAGTGCCGCCGCGGCGGCATACGCCTGAAAGTAGGTGCGTGCCCGGTTGCGCTCAATCGTGTTGCTCCATCGCGGAACGTGCCACTCGAACTCGACGTCCGGCATCGATCGTGTTTGCGGGAGATAGATTTTTACGCTTTTCCCGGTCGCCTTGATGTAGCCGAAATCGACCGCCCCGGCGAGCGCTGTTGTCCACAATCGGGCCAGCGCGCCGCCGCCGGTGTCGAGTGCGAACTGATCTCCCGATCGGGAATCGTGCCAACGAGGTGCCATGACCCAAGAATACCGGTCCGAGAAATCTCGCTTGGCCGGTCGAGGCGTGGTGGTCTGGTTCCACGGGTGCTTTTGATCAATCGCATTCCCGAGCGGATCCGATTTGACGAAAGTTTCGGCGTCTTGCCAATCGTCGTAAAACGAGCTGCCCCGATCAATTCGCAATCCAAGATTGATATCCATCAAGTCGGTCGTGATGAGTTCACCGTCAATCACGACTCCTGGCGTGACGAACATTTCGCGACCCCACTGGGACATTGTCTCGTAGCGGTAATCGCAGACCTCGGGGTTGTTGAACGATCCCCAGCAACCAAGTTGGACGCGACGCTTGCCGACCTCCTCATACCCCGGCAGTGCGTCGTAGAAAAAATCGAACAGATCGTCATGCAGCGGCACCACCTTCTTCATGAATTCGACGTACTTCATCAGCCGCACGGTGTAGTCAGTGAACAGTTGCACGTTGGGTACGGTGCCGACACCGCCGGGGACCAGCGTCGACGGATGGACATGTCTTCCCTCCATCAAGCAAAACATCTCGCGAGTCAGCCGGCTCATCTCGAGAGCCTCGAGATAGAAGGTTCCCTCAAACGGGTTCAGCGCCCGCATGATGTCGGCAATCGTGGCGAAGCCGTGTACGTTGGCGCCGGGTGACGCCGTACGCTCCGCTTTATCGAGCACGCTCGGATTGGTCTCGCGGACCATCCGCTCGCAATAGTCGACGCCGACCAGATTGTCCTGGTACAAGTTGTGGTCGAACATGTACTCGGCAGCCTCGCCGAGATTGATGATCCATTCGGCCAAATGGGGTGGGCGGGCGCCAAACGCCATGTTCTGTGCATAGCAAGCGCACGTTGCGTGGTTGTCACCACAGATGCCGCAGATGCGACTGGTAATGAAATGTGCGTCACGAGGATTCTTGCCACGCAGAAAAACGCTGTAGCCGCGAAAAATCGACGAAGTGCTGTGGCACTCGACCACTTGTTGGTTGGCGAAATCGATCTTCGTGTAGATCCCAAGACTGCCGACGATCCGCGTAATCGGATCCCACGACATTTCTACGATGCGCGGCTGTTTGGACGCTTGCCCCATGATCTGGATCCCGGATGCTTCGATTTAAGGTTCTAAAAGGGAGAGTTGCCGAGCTAGTGATCTGAATCCTCAGACCCAGATGAGTCACCCGCATCGGATCGTGCGGGCGGTTCGTAGCCGGTTGTTAACTCGGGCCGCGAGTGACGCCATTCCGGTTCGCGATTGACCGAGGCCCGAGTGAATCCGCGAAGCGCTCGAACGGTCCGGCCGTACATCACCACCGCGCTTGTCGACAGAATCGCTCCGGGCGGCTCTTCCATGAACGGCATGAATTTGTCGGGGAAACCGGGCATCGTGCAGCCAATGCATATTCCGCCGACGTTTGGACAGCCTCCGATTCCATTCATCCATCCGCGCTTGCCAACATTGCATTGGACCACCGGCCCCCAACATCCAAGTTTGACGATGCAGTTGTGCTCGCCATAATGCTCGGCAAAATCGGCTTGCTCGTAGTACCCGCCGCGGTCGCATCCTTCATGAACCGTCGCCGCGAAGAGCCACGTTGGACGCAACAATTCATCGAGTGGAATCATCGGCGCACGGCCAGCGGCCTGGTTCAACAAATACAACAGCACTTCCATGAAGTTGTCGGGTTGGACCGGGCACCCAGGAACGCACACGATTGGCAGGCCGGATTCCGACTTCCACTGCCAACCGAGGTAGTCGGGCAATCCCATGCACCCGGTTGGATTGCCCTCCATTGCATGTATGCCGCCGTAGGTTGCGCACGTACCGATCGCCACAACTCCCCACGCATGTGGTGCGAGTTGGTCAATCCAGCGACAAGTTGTGATCGGCTGGTCCGTCTCGCGGTCGGTTCCCATCGCCGCCCAGAATCCTTCGCCATTGATCTGTTCGTTGGGAATCGAACCTTCGATCACCAGCAGAAAGGGATTGCCCTTTCCCTCGGCGGCTTCGTGAAACCGTTCCAAAAACTCGTCACCCGTGGAGTAGGACAACACGGGATGATGCAAATTTACTTTCGGCAGCCCTGGAATCGATCCCAGCAAGACATCTTCGAGACTTGGTTGCGTGGCTGCCGTGATGGCAATCGAATCACCGTCGCAACCCAGGCCAGCGGTGATCCAAAGCACGTCGACTTCGGCGATGGCAGGTGGGTTGTTCGTCTTTCGCCCATAGGGGACCGTTTGCATCGCGATGCATCCTTTCGTGCAATCGTCCTGTCAAGTAGATGCAGCCAGAACGACTCGAAGACCTGGAAAAACCAAGCAATCCGGAATGTAAACGATAACACATTGCCCACCGACCTTGGCCGGCGGAATCAAGTTTCAATGACCGACGTGTCGAGTGACGCGTCGCATCGGTCTTGTAGCCATTGGAGCCACACGTTCATGCGGTCGCCCGTCTTCGCCGAAACTTTCAAGATCTGCATCCCGGGCCGCACCGAATGAATATGTTTTTCCGCTGCAACCTCGTCGAATTCCACGGCATCGGAGATATCCATTTTTGTGATCACGGTGATGTCAGCCGTATTGAAGATTGTCGGGTACTTGCACGGCTTGTCCTCGCCCTCGGTCGTGGAAAACAGGACCAGTCGCACGTTTTCGCCCAGGTCGTAGGTGGCCGGGCAAACGAGATTCCCAACGTTTTCAATGAACAGGTAATCGAGTTCATTCAGATCCCACCCTTGAAGTGCCGCCTGGACCATCTCCGCTTCGAGATGACAAACCGTCCCGGTCGTGATTTGACGTACCGGTACGCCGGCCCGGCCCAATCGCTCAGCATCATTTTCCGTTGCCAGATCGCCCACCAGCGCGGCAACGCGATGACCTCGCTGGCGCATCATGGCAAGAGTTTTCTCAAGGAACATCGTTTTCCCGGAACCGGGACTCGACACGAGGCTGATGACAAATACGCCGCTGTCGCGAAAACGATCCCGCATCCGGCGCGCAACGACGTCGTTCTCTTTGAGAATTTTCGTTCGAACTTCCACCAGTCGCGTCAAGTTTGCCATCACACCTGCTCCACTTCCTCGATTTCCATTGCGAACACCTCCAATTCGTACCCCTGCGTGATGTTCGGCGAGAGCGTTCCGCACTCGCTGCAACAAAGGCTCTGAATCGAATCGGCAGGCTGTTCACATCCACATTCTCGACAATCCAACATCACCGGCAAGTCTTCGATGACGAGCTTGGTGTCGCAAAGCGAAGTGTCTTCGCGCGCCATTTCGAATGCGGACCTCAATGCATCCGTCACGATGCCGGCCATTCGTCCGACTTTCACGTGGATTGCAAGTATCACCGCGCCGTCGTGTTCATGCGAATATTCCTGTGCGATGTCAATGATGCTCATGGCAATCGATAATTCATGCATGCGACAATCCCCTCCACGTTCCAAGCCGCAGTCGCTCAGCATATTCTCGGCAATTGTTCGCCTGACAACATCGTCACCACGCGTTGGCCTCCGATTCGCGTCCGCATGACGACCATGCCTGCGTGATTCGCCACCACTTTCCCGATCGAGGCCGAATTACGACCTAGTGGATGACGATGCATCACATCAAGCAACTGCTGTGAATCGCCTTCGGGTACGGCGACGACAAGCTTTCCCTCGTTCGCGACGAACATCGGATCGAGTCCGAGCATTTCACATGCGGAGTGAACTTCGGGGCGAAGGGGAATCGAATCTTCCTCCAATTCAACGCCCACCTTCGACGCTGCGGCCAATTCGTTCAAGGTGCTGGAGAGACCACCCCGGGTCGGGTCGCGCATCAGACGGATCGTGGGGCAGGCATCGATCATCTTGTCGACAAGGTCATTGAGCGGTGCGGTGTCACTTTCAAGCGCCGTCTCAAATGAAATTCCTTCGCGAGTTGACATGATGGTAATGCCGTGGTCTCCGATCGTACCAGACACAATGATCCGGTCACCCGGACGGGCGTTGCAAATCGACAAGTCGCAATCGGGCCGCCCGAGGCCGATGCCGGTCGTCGTAATGAACACCCCGTCACTTTTCCCGCAATCGACGACCTTGGTATCACCCGTCACGAGCGTCACGCCGGCCGCCTTGCAGGCTGCGTCCATCGACGCAACGATCCGCTGGAGCTTCGCAATTTCAAAACCCTCTTCCAAAATGAATGACGCGGCGAGAAACATCGGCCGCGCCCCAGCTACCGCCAAATCATTGACCGTTCCGTTGACTGCGAGCTTGCCAATGTCGCCGCCCGGAAAAAACAGCGGCTTGACGACGAAGGAGTCAGTCGTGATCGCAATGCGAGGATCGTCGATGTTTTCCCGCATCGAAACGACAGCAGCATCTTCGAGCGCCGCAAGCGTTTGATTGCCCTGGAGAAAGACCCTCCGAACCAATTCCGCACTGAGCTTGCCGCCGCTGCCGTGGCCCAACAGCACGCGCTCGTAGTCGTTGCGCGGGGCCGGGCAGTTCATACGGTCGAAATCGGCAACGTGCGCCATGGATTCTCAGGGGGTGGTGGTCGATGCCGCATCGCCAGACGGATTCGGAACGTCAATCGTTTTCAGCAACCGTCCGTAGTTGTAATAAGCAGCGCAAGCTCCCTCGGATGATACCATTGTCGCGCCGAGAGGATGCTCGGGCGTGCATTCCTTTCCGAATGCGGGACATTCGTGCGGCTTGCTTCTTCCTTGAAGGATCATACCGCTGATACAACGATCCGACTCCAAAACCTCCAGGTCAACGACGTCGAATCGCTGCTCGGCGTCGAACCGCTCGTACTTTTCACGCAATCGATAACCGCTGCGAGGGATCTCACCAACACCCCGCCACTTTCGATCGGTGATGTCAAATACTTCATCGATGATCTGGCGCGCCGGCCGGCTTCCCTCGCGACGGACGGCGCGCGAGTATTGGTTATCGACTCCGATCGAACCAGCTTCCAACATTCGGACGCAACGGTAGACGCCCTCCAGTAAATCAACAGGCTCGAATCCGGTTACCACAATGGGAATCTGATACTTCGCCGCAAGCGGTTCGTATTCTTCGTATCCCATGACCGAGCACACGTGCCCCGCGCCGAGGAATCCCTGGACGCGATTGGCGGGCGACGAAAGAATCGCCTCCATTGCCGGAGGAACGAGCACGTGCGAGACCAGCACCGCGAAGTTGTCGATCCCCCGCTGCGCCGCCTGCCAAACCGCCATCGCGTTGGCTGGTGCTGTCGTCTCAAAACCGACTGCGAAGAACACGACGGTCCGATCGCGATTCCGCTCCGCAATCGCCAGACAATCCAGTGGAGAGTAGACGATCCGCACATCGCCGCCGCGCGCCTTGACATCAAACAAATCGCTTCGGCTGCCCGGCACTCGCAACATATCGCCGAACGAACAAAAAATAACACCGTCGCGGGCTGCGATTTCAATCGCTTTATCGATCAACTCGAGCGGCGTGACGCACACCGGACACCCGGGTCCGTGCACCAATTCGACCTGCGACGGCAACAATTCGTCGATCCCGTAGCGAACGATCGTATGCGTCTGCCCTCCGCAAACTTCCATGATCGTCCACCGACTCCTTACGATGTCGGCAATCGCCTTCTGCAGTTTTTTCGCCGCCGTTGCGTCGCGGTACTCCTCTTGGAATCTCACCCTACCGGCTCCGCGTCAGAAGGTGAATCGTCCGGATCCATTCCGACGTTCAACTCATCGAGATCATCCATGCTCTCGAGAAAGGCAAAGATCTGTTGGGCCTCGCCCTCGTCGATCACCTGCAATGAAAACCCAACATGCACAATGACGTACTGGTCGACCGCGACTTCGGGCGTCAGATTCAAGCAGACTTCTTTGCGCACTCCACCAAAATCGACCTTGCCCATCAGCACGTCGTGTTGGCGGTAGATTTCGGTGATTCTTCCGGGAATTCCAAGACACATCGGTCAAACCTGTGTCGCACGGCGAACGCTACAAAGGCTGTAAAGTCGGGGGTGAGCATCGCTGCCCACGGCCGCTGCAAGAGGGGGAGGGATGTGCGACGCTTCGGCCAGCCTAACAGCGTGAGTGTCGCGCCGCAATTCGGCAATGATTTGTCACTGCAACCTTCGTGATGCGATCGCCAACTGTCCCAGGCACAATCCGCCGTCACCCGGCGGCACGACACGATGCTGGAAAACTTGCAACCCTTTCTCAGCCAATGCATTGGCCGCCTGCGTGCTCAAAAGTGCGTTCAAGAACACGCCGCCGCTCAATACGACTCGATCCAGACCGCGAGCACCGGCGATCTCGCAACACGCATCAACGATGATTGACGAGAGCGTATTGTGAAAACGCCGCCCGATGGTTTCGGCCCCAACGCCATCACGGTGATCGTCGTATACCGCGCGAATCAACATGCGTGTGTCAAGTTGAATCGGAAGGCCCGGTTTCACATTGGCGTCAACTTCATAAGGGTACGTCTCGGCCGCGTGGACGTCGTGTCCCAACGACTCCAGTTGCATCGCGGCCTGGCCCTCAAAGCTGACACGCATTCGCACTGATGCAACCGCGGCTACGGCGTCGAACAACCGCCCCACGCTGGTAGTCCAGGGCGAGTTGAATCCGCGCTCCAACATTTGCAGCACGATCGCAAACTCGACTGCCCCCGGCTTTCCCCCATCCGCCCTCGCCAACCATTCCTCGACATCGCAACCCGCGTCGGCCAGATAACTCAACGCCACCCGCCAAGGCTCTTTGGTCGCTTTGTCACCGCCGGGAAGCCGCACCGGTCGCATGTGTGCAGCACGCACAAACGATTCGTAACCGCCAACGAGTATCTCACCGCCCCAAATGCTGCCGTCGGCTCCGTAACCGGACCCGTCAAAGATGACGCCAATCACATCTCCGTCGATTTGATGCTCGGCCATGCAACTCGCCATGTGAGCATGATGATGCTGCACACCCAACGCGGGGATCGACTCCCGATTCGCTCTCGCTTGCGCATACGACGTCGATTGGTAATCCGGATGCAAGTCATGAACCACCACAGCGGGCGTGATCTCGAACAACTGCTCATACAATTGGACGTCAGTTCGAAAAGCTTCTACCGCCTGCAAACTTTCGAGATCGCCTATGTGATGACTGAGAAAAGCGTTTGCGCCGCTGGCCAACGCAAAAACATTCTTCAGCTGCCCGCCCACAGCGAGCATCGGCTTTGGGGACGGGCACGGCAAACGCAACGGCATCGGCGCGTAGCCGCGCGACCGCCGGATCGGAGCCTCGCATCCACCGATCACCCGCGTGAGAGAGTCATCGCATCTCACACGGATCTCTCGATCATGAACGAGAAAGATATCCGCAATTCCAGCAAGCCGCGCGATAGCATCACGATCCTCGAAGGCGATCGGTTCATCGCTGCGATTGCCACTTGTCATCACCAGCGGCTGATGGCCCGATACATCGAATAACAGCACGTGCAACGGTGTGTAGGGCAACATGACGCCGATGTAGGCATTGTTCGGTGCGATCGCGAGGCTCAGGGGAATCGCATTCCCATCGACGCGTTTTCGAAGCAGGACAATCGGGCAGGGCGTTGACTCGAGCAAATCGCGTTCGGCCCGATTGACGATGCACGACCTCTTCACGGAGTTCACATCACCCATCATCACGGCAAACGGTTTTTCATCACGATGCTTCCGACACCGAAGCATTTCGACGGCAACATCATTGGCGGCATCACAGACAAGATGAAAACCGCCGATCCCCTTCATCGCACCAATTCTTCCCTGTCCAATCGCCACGGCGAAATCAGAAATTGGATCACTCGATTCGACCACGCTTCCCTCTTGATCGAGCAGGCTCAATTTTGGTCCGCACTTTGGGCACGTGATCGCCTGTGCATGGAAACGACGGTCATTCGGATCCTTGTACTCCGCCTGGCATTGATCGCACATCACAAACGGATCCATCGTCGTTTGCCCGCGATCGTAAGGCGCGCGAAGTGTGATTGTTAATCGTGGACCGCACTGGGTGCAATTCACGAACGGATACCGATATCGCCGATCCTCCGGATCCAATAAATCGGATCGACATTCATCGCAAATCGCCAGGTCGGGAGAAACGAAAACGGGGGCCCTTGCCCCGCTCTCGCTCGTGAGAATCCGAAACTGATCTTCGTCCCTCAGTGGAATCGGGTTCCAACTCAGATTGTCGATTCGCGCCAGCGGTGGTGGCTGACGTCTCAAGCAATCCGTGAAACAATTCAAACCAGATTCGTCGCCTTCAATCTCAATCCAAACCGCGCCGGACCGGTTTTGGACGAATCCGTTGAGCTTCATCTGAGACGCGAGAGCGAAGACGAATGGACGAAAGCCTACTCCCTGGACAACTCCCGAAACCTCAATCGCTCGTCGCTGCATCGGATTCCTCGATCTAGCGCGGCGTCGCTCGGGAAAAGAGTTTCGGTGAGATGGCGAACGAATTGCGTTCCGCGATCATTCTACCGGACTTTCCGGCCCTGGAGTTCAAATCAACTCGCGATAGACACTCGCAAATTCGGACGCCATTCGTCGCACCGAGAATTCATTGGCGTGCCGCAATCGAGCCGCCTCGGACATCGATGTCCAATTGACTCGACGCGAAACGAAGCTTTCGACCGCATCGGCCAAGGCTTCGGCATCGCCCGGAGGGAATAACAATCCGTCGCTTCCGGGCCGCACGACGTCCGCGACACCAGGCACAGCCGATCCGATTGTCGGCAATGCATGGGCCATCGACTCCAACAACACCATGGGCAAGCCTTCGGGCCCGATGCTCGGCATCACAAACAGGTCAAAAGTCTCGAGGTGGGCCGGCACATCGTCGCTGAATCCGGCGAAATCAATCTGCTCCGCGATCCCCAGATGCTCTACCAAATCCATGACCTCACGTTCGTACTGGGAAGTGAAGAACGTACCCACAACGGTTGCCTTCACACGGCAACCCCGGTCCCGGAGTCTCGCCACCGCGCGAATCAAAACTTCAATTCCTTTGCAGGGTCGAATCAGCGCCACCGTCCCGAGGTTCCAAACATGGTCGGCACCCAAATCGAAGGGGCTGGTTCGATTGAATCCGGATTGGGCATGCGCCACGCCATTGAGAATCATGCGTCGCTGCTTACCGAGGTCGAGCCGCTCCGCCAACTGGTGCGTCGCGGGAGAGACGGTCGTGACGACATCAGCCTGCTTTAGTTTTGAAATCGTGTAGCGATCGATCACTCTGCGAGCCCGACCTACTTTTTGACCCAGCGATACATCATGCATGGTGTGGACGAAGGGGCATCCGACGCGACGGGCCGCCCGACTCGCCGCCCAAGCACTGCGCGGTGTGTGCGAATGGACGATGTCATAGTCGTCTTCCCGGATCACCCGTACGATTTCATCGATTGCTCGCCTGCTCCATGGGCACCGCAACGGCGTCGCGAACAGCGGCACGTCTTGGCATTGACGTTGCTTCGGGAATTGGTCGGGTTTGACGCAAGCGAATCCAACATCCCAAAGCGAGGCCGACAAGTGCTGGCCCAACAGATCCTGTACCCGCTCGGCGCCGGCATAGTATTCACCGTTGACGACGTGCAATACTCGCCGGTGATCGGTCTTCGGGTTGACGACCCGAGGAACAATCGGTGTTAGAAGTGTCGCGCTCTGGCTGGAAGTTACGTCCACCTTGACGTCCCGTGGTCGTGCGTTGGATGAGTGTAGATGACATTGAAACCTAGGTCGCGATCGGCGTGATTGGCAAAAATTCCGCCAATTATTCGGCCCAACGCCCCACCGCGACCTAGGGTTTGTCAGGATTCCGTCCCATCGAAGGACCATCCGGAGTTGGTGTGCCGCTTCGCCTGAATTCGCGGCACACGTTACAGCAGGGAACCATGTCAAATCACTCGAAAACCGGCCTACTCGAAGCATTTCGGGTTTTGACGATCCCCTTCCGCGTAGCCGCGAGACAGCGGTATTGCGCCCGGGGACGAATGCCGGTGGTGCTTCTTTATTACCACCGCGTGGCGGACACCAATCCAGTTCCATGGTCGTTGACGAACAACCAGTTCGAGCGACATATCGATTGGCTCTCTGCGCGATTCGACATGGTCTCACTCGAAGAGGCCCAGCGTCGCGTCACCCACGGCAGCACTCGTCCGTCGGTCCACATCACTTTTGACGACGGGTACGCGGAGAATTGTGACCGCGCACTCCCATTGCTCATCGAGCGAAAAATTCCATGCACCTACTTTGTCACGCTTGATAACGTCGCGAACAACAAGCCGTTTGTGCATGACCAGGAAGCGGGCCTCGAGTTTCCGGTGAACTCGGTTTCCCAACTCCGCGAGCTGGCCGACGATGGAATTGAGATTGCCGCGCACACACGCACACATCCCGATCTCGGAAACGTCACGGACCTGGCAAGTGTTTACGACGAAGTTGTGCTGGCCCGTCGGGAATTGTCCGGGTTGCTGGGCCGAGCGGTACGCTACTTTGCGTTTCCCTTTGGAATGCAGCCGAACCTCAGCCATGCTGCGGCCGCGATGGCCAGGGCCGACGGTCTCGAGTGTGTTGTCAGCGCGTATGGCGGCTACAACTTTTTCGGCGACGATGTTTTTCATCTTCAGCGTTGTCATGGTGACCCGGAATCGACACGGCTTCGCAATGCCGTCACTTTGGATCCCCGCCAGATGCTAAAGAAAAAACTGGAACTCGAAACGCATGGTCCGCTTGTCGCCGATGCGTTGACCTACTACTACGAGATGAACCCCGCACGTACGCCAATCGTCGCTTCCGACGCTCTCGGTGATTCACCGCTGGCAGCAACCCGATAGGTTGAACCCAACATGCTTGGCCGAAACTTCTCTGATTTGAAATCACCCGAGGATCGCGGTCCTCTGAGAGTGATGTTCGTGCACACCGAAGTCGTCGTCGGCGGCGCCGAGACTCTGCTTGTCGAAATCATTCGCAAGATGGATCGCAGTCGTTTCGAGCCGGAGCTGTGTTGCCTGAAACGGCTGGCGGAGTTGGGCGAGGTGATTGCGAAAGAGATTCCGACTCACGTGGGGCTGCTGGCTCACAAATACGACTTCAGGGTCCTCGGCCGGCTTACCAGCTTGTTAAACGAGCGGAAGATCGACGCCGTCGTAACGGTCGGTACAGGCGGTGACCGAATGTTCTGGGGTCGGCTGGCCGCCTGGCGAGCAAATGTTCCAGTGATTCTCTCGGCTCTCCACGCAACCGGCTTTCCGATGAAGGTCGAACGCATCAACCGCACGCTTGCACCGATTACAGACGGGTTCATCGGATGCGCTTCGACACATTCCAAGTACCTCGTTTCCGGCGAGGGCTGTCCGTCGAACAAGGTCTTTACGGTTTGGAACGGCGTCGATGTTGATCGTTTTCGACGGCGTGATCAAAACGAGATGCGATCCAAGCTCGGCATCGACAATGACGTTCCCGTCGCGGGAATTGTGGCCGCCCTGCGCCCCGAAAAACAACATGTGATGCTGGTGGAGTCCTGGGCGAAAGTTGTCCAACAATTGCCCGACGCTCAATTATTGATCGTGGGTGAT
>JAHELS010000109.1 GCA_024644085.1 Rhodopirellula sp. | reverse complement strand
AGTTGATGTACAGTCGCCGAATCAACACACTCGGATCGGCAGCCGGCGAAGACGACAAACCGATCTCGTCCAACTTGGTCTGAATGAATCGGTCGACCGGGTGACCGTTTTGCTGTGGCAACGGCACTCGGGCAATCGGCACGAAGCTCCACCATCGTTTTCGTCGCTCGAGCGTCGCATCCCACGACGTCGCTTCGGCAATCTCTTCGGCGGTCGGCGGAGCGTCGCGAGGATCCGCCGCGCCCGCTGCGATCCACTTTTCGAAATCGGCGATCACACGGTCGTCGAGCTTTGCACCGTCTTCGGGCATCTCGAGCCCCGCGATCTCGTGTTTCAGCACGGCGATCAATCGGCTGTTGTCCGGATTGCCGGCGACAACCGCGGGTCCACCGCCGCCACCTTCGATCAATCCGTTGCGGTGATCGAGTGCCAGTCCGCCCTCGGCGTTTTCCGCCGAGTTGTGACACGCGTAGCAGTGTTCGACCAACACGGGCCGAATCCGCGATTCAAAGAACTCGATCTGACCCGACTCGAGAGGAGCCGGTGGGGGTGGGGATTGGGAAGCGAGCTGGGTCGAGCCGGCCAGCAGAAAGCCGGTCGCACAGAGGCTTCGAAACAACGACGTCACGAAAAGCGACCTTTAGGTGGGGAGTATTGTAGAGTCGGGTGGGCCTGAGTATTGTCACGCAAAATGTGCTCAGCGCGCAGCGTCGGGTTTGGAGACGCGGTTTGTCGGAGGCCCGTGGCTAGCGCCATCGGCTCAGAAGCACACGCGAATTCGATTGCGGGACAAAGCGTAGTTTAGCCGGATCGGAGCTGCGATTCCGATGGCGCGAAACATGGCATTCTCTGTCGCCGGCATCCCCTGATTGGGTACCCGCCGGGCAAACTCAAAAAAACTGCTGGGCGGGGAACTCTCGCTCGATGCGGGGCATCTAAGGCCACTAAGTCGGTCTCCACACTTTGTCGGGCATTGGCGGTTATCGATCAGATCGAACGGGGATTGAAACATTGGTTTTTGCCCGACTTTCTCGCATTTCTAGTTCGGGGCACCCCGCCGCCGCTGTCTCAGGATCCACCCATTTCCATTCTCCGGATTGTCCCACTTGGTGGGTCAATCGCGGCGATTCACGTGGCTTTTTTGCGGTACCCCACCCATGGCGAGTTTTGCTTTTTTGAGAGGGGCCAACTACCCTCTTTCTCTAGCTTGCGTGCGTCGCATGTCGCGAGGGGTGGCCCGATGTATGCGCTCAAGCCCGCGGGGGTGTAAGCGTCGTTGCGGCGGCCGTGGGGACGGTGCACGACGGGTCTTGTCCATCCTCCATTCGACGTTGGCAGATTAAAACAGTTGTTTCACCGACCTTCCTCTTCACGAAGTTCCAGGCGTCTGTCCAACCCGCAATTGTTCCGTCCGGATTCTCGTAGCGCCCGGTCTATCTCTGGCCGCGGCTCAACGTGCTCCGAATCGAATCCATACCTTGTATCTTTCGTTATTGGGATCTCCCGATGAGCTTTCGAAGCTTTCGTACACATGCTGGGAATTTCGCCGAGCGTCGCACCAAACAGCGGCGAATCCGAAAGCGGCTGACGTCGCGCCAGTACCTGTTTCAACAACTCGAAGACCGTCGGTTGCTGGCCGGTCCCGAGTTGCTTGCGATTCGACCGGATGCGAATGCGCTGTTACAGGACGGTGACACGCTCAACGTGGCTCCGCGGGATTTCAATTTGCTGTTCAAAGGCGGCGCGGACCTGGATGAATCATCCATCAATCCCGGCACAATCAAGCTGGTTCGCAGCGGTGGCGATGGTGTGTTTGGCGCGATGGGCACAATTCCGGATGTCGAGGTCGCGCTCGGCTATGTCGGTTTGGTCGAACCGGGCAGCACGAATCCCGAAGATCTGCAGCAGATCGTTTTCCGGACGGCAAGTTCGGCGTCGCATAATTCAACCGATCCGGCCAACATGTTTCCCGATGATCTCTATCAGATCCAGATCATAGGGGCGGGCGCCAGTCCATTGGAGAATCAGTCGGGCGAAGCGTTCAATGACGGCAATGATTTGAAGACGGAGTTCCGACTGGACCGTGGTGCGCAGGTGGTTTCGGTCGTTCCCCAGCCAATCACGCCTGCCTCCATGATTGGAGGCACGCTGACTCAGGATGCAGATCGCATCACGGTTTATTTCGACGACCAGCTTCTGGATCCGGGTGATAGGGTCGACCCGGCCTTTTACCGACTGGTCAACACTTCGTCCACGCTGACCCCAGGCGACGACACGACCACGCTGCCGGATGCCGTGAGCTACAACTCGGTCGATAACAGCGTGTTTCTTGACTTCGCCGATCCGATCCCCGAGGGGAATTTCCGGCTCGACATCGGCCGCTCGGGCGGCGATGACTCGATGACCTCGTCGGCGCTTCAAATTGGATCGCTATCCGACGGCAATCCATTCACCTACAACGCATTTCTCGGTGATTCCGGCGGCACCACCAGCACCGATGCCGGGGACGTCGACAATTACGCCTTGGAACTCACTGCCGGTGGGACCGTCACGGTCACCGTGACACCTCATTCGCCGACGTTGAATCTGCGCGCCGAGTTATTCGACACAGTGGGATCCGTTGCAACCGATGGCGACGCCGGTGCCGGCAGCCCCAATACGCTCGTGTTCCCCGTGACGACTACTGGGACCTATTTCATCGAAGTCACCAGTGATGGCGGAAGTGGTGGTACTGGTTCCTACCGGATTGATGCCAGTGTCACGGGCAGTCCGCTCGCGGGCGGCGATGACAATTCGTTCATCGACACGGCGACCGATCTGGGCGATCTCGGCGCAGCCGATGTGATGATCAGCTCGCAGATCGAGCGTCAATCGATCCCGCTTCCGCCGCGACCGGGCAGCGAGGATGAACCAGGGCATCGACAAATCCAGCGCGAATCGCACATCGGTGCAACGGGTACCACGCCGACGGTCCCGCAAGCGACTCGGATTGTCCGCTATTACTTCCCCGATACGCTGGGCGTGGATACCTCGGGCAACGCGTTTGTCAATCTGATCTCCGAAACGGAAAAACAGATCGTCCGTGAGATCTTCGAGATCTACGCGCAGAAGTCGGGTTACGAATTCATTGAGACGTCCGCGACGGTTCATGGCGGGGATCAACTGATGATCGGCAAAGGGGACATGCGATCGGTCTCCAATGGCGCACTGGCACCTGGCCAGGTCGCGGGTCTGGCCAGCGGAAGTTTTGCGGTCCTTGATGGCTCCGTATTCAATCAATCCATTCGCTCTTTTGGTGATGGGTTCACGGGAGTCATGTTCCACGAAATTGGCCACTCTCTCGGGCTGAGCCATTCGTACGACATTCCGTCGGTGCAAGGCTCGGGCGTGTCCAATGGAATTCGACCCGGTGACCACGACATCGTTCACCTGCAGCGAATTGTTCCGCCCAACAGCACCGATATCGACCTTTACAAATTCGAACTCACTCAGGCCGGACGCTTCCGCGCCGAAACGATCGCCGAGAGATTGCTACCGGCTCCGAGTTATCTCAATTCCGTCCTGACCCTTTACCGACAAATCGCACCGGGCGAGGTCGAACTTGTTGCGCGAAACGACCAATACTTTGGGGCGGATTCCTTCATCGATCTGGATCTGTCGGCAGGCACCTATTTCATTGGCGTCACCAGCACCGGCAACACCAATTACGACCCGCACGTTCCCGACTCGGGATTCGGCGGAACGACCGATGGCGACTACGACCTGAAATTGAGTTTCGAGGCCGATAGCGGCGGAGTGCTGCGTGACGACGACGGAACGGCGATCGATGGCGACGGAGACGGACGCCCCGGCGGCGTCCATTCGTTCTGGTTCCAGGGGACCGATTCCGCAACCGCCATCTACGTCGACAAAGGCGCCGACGTGTCGTCCATGGTGGACGGTATCGGGACACTCTCGGATCCCTATGACACGATCAGCGCCGCGTTCGCGGATGCCGCTTCTCGAATTGTCGTCCCATTGGATGGGGACACATCGATCGCTGATGGTGAAATGTTCGTGATCGACGATGGTATTAATCTTCCTGTCACGTTCCGTTTTGGGACGACCGGTGCCAACCCAGTCAATCTGACCACGCCGATGGCGACGAGTCCGGAGGATGTCGCGACCGCCATCAGCACTGCGATCGGCGCTGCCGTCACGGCCGGAGATCTCGACGCGTCGGTCACTGCGACGGTCACCGGACGGGTGGTCCGGTTTTCTGGAATCAACAATCTCGATATCGGCGCGTCGCCGACGCTTCTGCACACGCCGAACATCGTGCATATTGTCGGCAACGGCGGCGGTGACGGAGACATCGGCACGATCGGCAATAACCGTCCCTACCTTGTGGGCGAGGGGATCGATATTGCCGGCACACCGCTGGACGATGGCGAGGACTTCCTGGTGCCCCAGGGCGTCAACGTGATGATTCACGCCGGTGTGTTGATCAAGCTTCGCAAAGCGAATTTGGACGCCGGTACCTCATCGACGGAGAGCCGCAGCAATGCGTCGATCCAGGTATTGGGTACGCCCGAGCATTCGGTCTTCTTCCGTTCCTACCACAACGACGCGGTCGGCGGCGATTCCGACGGCGTGGGTCCGGCTCCCAGTTCGGGCGACTTTGGGGGCATCGTATTCCGCGACGACTCGGATCTCGAAGCCCATGGGATCTTCTTGAACTATGTCAACCACGCTGACATCAACAACGGCGGCGGCAAAGTCTTTGTCGACACCGCGGAATCGGTGTTCACACCCATTCACATCATCGACGCGCGGCCGTCGGCTTCGTTCAACCGAATCACGTTGAGCGAGAATGCGGCGATGTCGGCGAGTCCCGACAGCTTCGACGACTCGATCGGTCGCATCGGTCCGAATCTGTACGGTAATTTTCTCGTCAACAATACGATCGACGGATTGTTCATTCGCATCGAGACTCCGCTGGGCGGAACCATCGACAAATTAACTGTGTCGGGGCGATTCAACGATACCGACATCGCGCACGTGTTGAGTGAAAACCTGATCATCGCCGGTGGAGCGGGCGGTCCTCTCGAGCTGCCCGGCGGCATGCGGGTCGCACGACCGGGCGGGCGTCTGGTACTCGATCCTGGAACAGTATTGAAGGTCGACGGCGCCCGCCTCGAAGCCGAACGCGGCTCGGGCACGTTGATCGCCGAGGGAACGTTGAATCGTCCGGTGATCATCACCTCGCTCGCGGATGATCGATTCGGTGGCAGCGGATCGTTCGATTCCAATCGCGGTCCGACCTTGCCGCTACCGGGTGACTGGGGTGGGCTCTACTTCGGTGACGCTACCTTCGGCAGCATTGACAATGCCATCATCGCCTTTGGCGGCGGCAGCACGTCGATCGAGGGTGGCGCGGCCGAATTCAACGCCATCGAAGTCCACCAGGCTCACCTGCGTCTGGCGAACACGGTGCTGCAGTCCAATGCGGATGGTTCATCCGGCGGGACTCGTAACGGACGTGCCGCAAACAGTGCCGCAGCCATCTTCGTTCGTGGTGCGCAACCGATCATCGTCGACAACATCATCACCGATAACATCGGATCAGCAATCACTATCAACGCCAATGCGTTGCGATCCGAGAATCTGCGCGACACCGGACGTTCGACGGGGACGGCCAACGTCTATCCTCAAATGGCCAATAACCGGGGACCTCTGGTACGGCTGAACCGTCTCGAGAACAACTCGATCAACGCAATGGAGGTCCGAGGCGAGGAGCTGACAACCGCATCGGTCTGGGATGACACCGACATCGTTCACGTTCTGCGTGGCGAAATCATTGTCGGCAACCATCACACGTTCAGCGGTCTGCGGTTGCAAAGCAGTCTCTCGGAAAGCCTCGTGATCAAGCTGGCCGGCGTTGGCAACGCGGGCTTCACGGCGACCGGTGACCCGAAAGAAATCATCGACCGCATCGGCGGTACGATCCATGTCCTGGGCACCGTTGGCCATCCAGTGGTGATGACGCACCTGGCCGACGACACCGTTGGCGCCGGGTTCACGCCGAGCGGCAAGGTGATGCGGAATACGAATAATTCGGCAACACCCTCAACCGGCACCTCCGGCGGATGGCGAGGACTTCTGTTCGACGAATTCAGCAATGATCGTAACGTCGCGGTGATTCGCGAAGCAGAGGCTCCGCTTACCAACGGGCGCGACGTCAACGCGACCGCTTCGAGGGCACAGTTGCTCGGAGTTTTGGCGCCGGATGAAAAGAGCGGAGATGAAAACCGAAGGCTCGGTTTCCAGGTTTCCGGATTCATCAGCCCCACCGATCCGGATGACGTGGATGTCTACAGCTTCTCGGCGCGAGCCGGGACGGGGATCTGGGTGGACATCGATCGCACCGACACCGCGCTCGACGCGATTGTCGAAGTGATCAATGCGGCCGGTACAGTGCTGGCAAGATCGGTCGCCCCCGGCGATGCCGACAACTTGAATGCGGCGACCTTGACCCAGAACCCACTGCTGGGCGGCGACCACTACACTCAGAACTTCCGTGATCCCGGATTGTTCTACATGGTGCCGGCGGCACCTCCCGGTGTCTTTCCGATTCCGAGCGAAACGGTTTACATTCGTGTTCGAAGCAGGCCCGATCCGACCGGCAGCATAACGGCGTTGGCTGGCGAGAGTCGCGGCGAATACCAGTTGCAGGTGCGTCTCGACCAGGTCCAGGAGTTCCCGGGTTCGACCGTGCGGTTTGCCGACATCCGCCACGCGGTGACCGCGATCGACGTTCGAGGCTTGCCGGCCCACAGTCCGCTGATTGGTGAAGCGGGCGAGATCGAGGGGAATAACAGCTTCGATTCACCTCAGACCCTGGTCAACCTGCTCGAAACCGACGTCGCCGCGCTCGGGATTTCCGGCGCCCTTTCCAGCGAAACCGATGTCGATTGGTACCAGTTTGATCTGGAACAGACCGGTGTTCAGGTGATTGAAGGCGTCAACGATGGTGCGGGCACGATCGCAGTCGTGTTCGACATTGATTACGCCGACAATGCCGTTCGGGGTGATACCACGATTGCCGTCTACGACGAAAATCAAAACCTGATCTACGTCGGTCGCGAATCGAACGTCCAGGATGACCAGCCCGCACCGGGTGACACCGACGGCAGCATCGACGACTTGAGCCGAGGTTCGCTTGGAAAGAAAGATGCCTACATCGGACCGATCCACCTGACACCCGGGGGAAGTTTTTACGTCGCGGTGATGAGTGACCGGCAATTACCAACGGCGCTAACCGGCGCGTTTCTGTCTTCGCCCGGTCCCGCCGCATCGGACGTCAATGCACTCGTTCGCCTCGAACCGATCAATTCGTTGGTCCGGGTTGTCGAAGATCACGTTGGCGCACAGGGTTACGATTCCAACGGTGCTTTCATTGCACCCTCGACACCCCGATTGTTCGATATCGAAACCGGTGTGGTTGACAGCGGCTTGGGCGTCGATGCTCACGTGACTCCCTTGACGTTGGAAAACGTCGCGCTCTACATCACCACCGACACCGTCGGTGCTACCGCCGGTGATGACCTGTTCACGGTTGATCCGTTCGACGGCGGGGACTTGACGCGCGTTGCCAACAATTACGGTTCCGGTCAAGACGATGTCCAGGATATCGTGATCCGCTCGGACGGATTCTTCTATGGATATCAGCGCGTCCACAACGATGCCGACGAAGTCGGCAACCTGGTCCGGATTGATCCGAACGACGGATCCTTCCTGCAGACCCAGTCGGACAACATTCTGGATCGAGCATCCCCGGGGGCGCGGGACCTTGCGGACACACCTCTCAATACCACTGATGAAACCTTCAATGACATCGCCACGACCGACGACGTCGATGCGCTGACATTCGAGCGGACGGGAACGACCGGTCCCGCGTCGGCTCCCGTGCCGACCTATGATCTCTATTATTCGGTCCGCGAAACCGATTACTTAGGGCCTGGTGCGACACGTAATGTGAACTCGAAGCTGTACCGCGCTGACGCAGCTACCGGCAGCGCCGAACGTGACGACGACGAAGGCTACGGCGAGATCGGGGACATTCAACCCGCGGGTGTCACCTTTGCTTTTGCGAACGTGATTTTTGATGATACGACGGGAGCCAGCACTGTCGTGCGAGTCGAATCGAAGATCCCTGGTGCCGCGGGGAATTTTACCCTGAACATCACACGGCCGAACCTTGCCAATGCCGTCACGGCGGTCGACGCGAACGCAAGGTCGATCACGGTTCGCCTGGACGATACGGAGGCCGAAGCGGGCGACCTGGTTGACCTCATCAACAACAATGCAACGGCTCGTCAATTCCTGGTCGCGGCAGTCGAGCAGGGTGACGACGTGGAAGAGGGTGACAATGCTCCGCCTCCCGGCGCCGTGACAGTGACCCCAGGCATGGACGGCACCATTGGTCCTCTCAGCGGTCGGGTGACCGGCTTGGCCTTTGGCGACTTCGACAGCTCGCAACTTTACGGTGTCACCAACGCAGGCGAGTTTCTGGTGATCAATAAATTTACCGGTGTCGTTGACAAACGTTTCGACATTGCTTCGGTCGTTGGACCGCCGACGGACTTCGAGGGATTGTCGCTCGGTCCCCAGAACGTGGAAGACGGCGTTTACAAGAATTATGTTTTTGCTGTGACCAACGGGGGCAATCTTTATGCCATCGACACAACACTTGTCGCGGCGGCAGACCCCACGAGCACGACGGATACGCTTTCGCTATTGCAACCGATCTTCGCTGCGGACCCGGACGGTTTGGCGGACGATCTTACTGTTCCGACGGGAGTGGCCGGTGCTGTTGGCCTCGCTTTCTCGCCGATGGATTTCAACCTCTGGCACCCAACGACCAAGCGTGGCGCCGACGATGGACACGGGATCAACGAAGCCCCGGATGGAACGCGCGAGGCGGTCGACGGCGAAACGAGTTTCCATTTCGGATTCGAACAGTGGACCCAGACCCCGGGCGATAATGCTTACCTTGACTACGACGGCATCAACGCGCAATTTGGGATCCTGACCGAAGAATTCCACCAGGATTTGAGCAGCAATGACGGCGCGACCTACCCGACGGCGCAAATCCGCAACACGTACAACTTCCCTGCCGGTGCACTCGGTTCGTTGACGACCGAAAGTTTTTCACTCGCAGGTTCGGTCCCCTCGGACCGTCCCGCGGTTTACGTGAACTACTTCCTTGATACCGAGAACCACGGGGGTTCGAGCGTCGAAGATGACGTGGCGGACCCGTTCCGCGATAGCGCGCGGGTCTTCGTTTCCAAAGACGGTGGCTTGACCTGGGAACTGGTGGCCAGCAACAACTCTCAGCTCAGCGCGGACGATCCGACCGATGCCGATGGGACCGCCGAACTGCCAGGCTTCCTGTCGCATCTCTCCGACGCGGGACTCAACAGTGCGACGCCGAGGCCGGAGAGCCAGCAGATTGTCCAGGAATTGATGGACAACACCGACCAGTGGCGACAGGTCCGCGTCGACTTGTCGAGTTATGCAGACGAAACCGACCTGAGGCTGCGACTTGATTTCAGCACGGCCGGCTCGATCGATGACGATTCGATCGTTCGCATTGACGATGAATCTGGCAACGCGCCCTTCGGCGAGTTCTCCAGTACGACTCGTTCGATTCGCAGCACCGACAACGTTCACGAAGGCTTCTATATCGACGACATCATCGTCGGTTACGCCGAGCGGGGCGAAATGGTAACGGCGACTCCGCTGCCACCTGATACCACAGCCGATGCGGGCATCACGAACTTGTTTTTGAACGATCGCACGCGGGATGACGATCCGGGTGCGAATCCCGATATCGTCGCCGGAGCATACCAGCTGGAGGTTCGCCGCACCGACGAATACGTCCGCCTGGCCGATCCCAATCCGCCGTTTGTCGGCTCGATTTTCGATACCAATGACCGTCACATCAACGAAGCAACGGAAACGGCGTTCATTTCGTTCGAACCATCGACCTTCGTTCCGCCCCTGGGCGTTGCCGACACGACGTTGCTGGGCGGCTTCATGGCCGCGGAAATCGAGCCCTGGTCGGTGACCACGACCGATCCGTTCACGGGGATGCAAAGTCTCGAGTCCGGCGCTGTGGTGACGATCACGAAACCTGTCTCGATTTTCGAGGCGACAGCTACAGACTTGGGCGCGGTTACCGCTGACGCTGGTGTGATCCGATTTGCCTACAACGTCTCCTCGGCACTCGATACGCATGGCTTACGATTCTTTATCGACGGCGTGGCCCAAACGCTCGTCGTCGAAGCGGGCGAGCCATCGGGCATCGATACGTCTTTGGCATCTGGCGAGACCGGATATCAAACGGTCCAGTTCCCCTTCGGCGCCGGAGACCCAACCTTCACGTGGGTCTACGACTACATCGACCCCAATGCGATGGCGCTTCCCGAAGGGGACAATCGAGCGTTCATCGACGATGTCCAACTGCTTCAAGGCGGTACGGGACTGTTGGCCGATCGCAATCGCGAACGGGCACAGGGCCTTTTTATCATCGATTCCAACTTCATCACCGACTCGTCAACGCTTGGTATCAATGTCCAGCCCGGAACGACTCAGGCAAACGGTGGCGTTCCCCATCCCGGTTCGACGATTAATTTCCCGCAGCTCAACAATGAACGGCTGGTGCCGGGCATTGTGATCCAGAACAACGTGATCGACGGGCTCTCGTCGGGTATCCGGTTTGCCGGCGAGGCCACCTCGGCGCCGCAGCGACCGGTTCCCTTCGCAAGGATTATCAACAACACCGTTGCCGGCACGAACCAAACCGGCGTCGGTATCAGTGTCGTGGGGCTGGCCAGTCCCACGCTGATGAACAACTTGTTGACCGATCTGGGTACGGGGATTTCCGACAACGGTACTGGCACCGTGATCGTGTCGAACTTCTTCCAGGACAACAACGACGACGGCGACATCGGCACCGACGAGCGGATTGGCGACGGAGATCCGTTGTTCGTCAACCGGGCCATCGGCAACTATTACCTGGAGACCGGTTCGACAGCGATCGACAGTTCGAAGAATACCGAACAGGATCGGCTGAACTTCCTGAACTTCAAAACCGAAATTGGCATCCCGGCCTCGCCCATCAACGCACCCGATCGGGACGTCTACGGACAACTCCGCATCGATTCGAACACCTCGCCGGGCGGCGGTGGTTCGCAGATCTTCAAAGACCGAGGTGCGGTCGACCGCGCCGACAAGGATGCCCCCTACGCGGTACTGCTCAACCCGATCGACAACGGTCTTGGCGACACGGATCCCGCCGACACGGTCGTTCACCTGGCCGACCCGCTGCTCGAGGATTTCACGATCCTGCTTGGTGATGGACCTAATCCCAATGCGCCATTCGAGGGAACCGGCGTGGACGGATTGACTGTCATTGATCCAAACGATCCGACTGTCTCGCAGCGAGCCGTGATGGTGTTTCAAAATGGCGTCCTGCTTGAGCAAGACGTTGATTACAAGCTCGGCTACAACGAACTCGATGGCATCCTGCTGCTGACTCCGTTGTCGACCCTTTGGGAACAGTCGAGCGTGTACACGATCATGCTGGACAACACGCAAATCAAAGATCGGGCCGGGAGAAATCTGCGCAGCAACCAGACCGACGGGTCAACCAAGTTCTTCATCATCATTCCCGATGTTGACATCGACTACGGTGACGCGCCGAATTCCTATCGCACATTGCTGGCCAGCAACGGCCCTCGACACATCATCAGCACATCCGATACGCCGCGGTTGGGGATCCTGGCGGACGGCGAAGACGACGGACAACCCGCGATGCCGATGATGCCGGCTGACAACGATGACATGACGGACGATGACGACGAAGACGGTTTGATCGTCGGATCGTTCGTCGGTATGACGGCGACGACCGAAGGTTTGTTCCTGGCCGATACGGTGGCCATGGATGAAACGACGATGGAACCAAGCGAGGTCATCGCGTACTTGAACCCAAATGATCTTGCCGGGTCAGTGATTCCAGTGACCGTCACCGGTGACGGGATCCTCGATGGCTGGATCGACTTCAACGCTGACGGCGATTTCCTTGACGCCAACGAGAGGGTGTTGACGAAAGTCTCGGTCGGCGATGGTGTGAACATGCTCCGCGTCTTCACTCCGTCGGGCGCAACGGCCGGCCTGACCTACGCCCGATTCCGGATTTCGACCGATGGCTCGAACGACTCCTTCGGGCTGGCCATCGATGGTGAGGTCGAGGACTATCGAGTCAACGTGGTCGATGCGGACGCTCCGATCCTGATGGACGATCCGTACAGCGTTGTGGAAGACGAAACATTGACGGTCGACGGAATGACCCTGTCGATTTTCGACAACGACACGTTGCCGATGCAGGAATTCGTCCATTCGCTCTACCGCATCGATTCGGTCGACGCACCATTGGTGATGGGCACGACCGATACTTACAAAACGGCCAACGGTACGGTGCAAATCGTTGACGCGGCAACGGGAGCGTTCACTTACAACCCGGATCCTGATTACTACGGTCCCGACTCGTTCCGATACGCCGTCAGCACCCAGCGCAATGAGGGTCCGATTGCCGACATGGTTGCGACTTATGCAACCGTAAGCATCACGGTCACCCCCGACAACGACGAACCGGGAGTGACCGACGTCAATCTGCGAACGATCGAGGACATCCAGGAAGAGAACCTGGTCGATGGTGGATTCTTGATTGACGCGAGCGTGTTGCTCGCAGGTGCCTCCGGCGATGGTGACGTGATGACGACGCTGGTGCCTCAGGATGAGAGCGGCCAGATGATCTTTGTGCAATCGATCTCGACGTTTGATGGAACGCTCGACGCCATGTCGGTTCCGGGCGCCGAATTAGCTACGGTGCGAGGTGGAACGATTTCCGCGGTCTTTGATGTTGACGACAACCTTGTCTCGGTTCTTTACAAACCAGCCAAGGATTTCAACAGCGAAAACCTGCCGATGATGGTCGGTGATTTCCTGGACGATGAATTCGAATTCACGGTGGTCGACGATGGCATTTCGCCGCCCGTTCCCGCCACCGATCCGCCGAATCCGGTCGATCCCAAGACTGCAACAGCGACCGCCTTTATCCGGGTCACTCCTCAGAATGATCCGCCGGCGCTCGAAGCCGACACGGTTTCACTCGCCAATCCGGACTACGTCAACTTCTTTGCACCCGGCGCGGTGCCGATGGCATCACAGCCGACCGAGGACGAAACGTTACTGATCCCCGCCGCCTTCCTGCTTTCCAACGACGAAGAAGGTCCCGTCGGCACCGACGACGAACGGACGCAGTTCAATGGCAACGATGGCCCGATGCAAATCATCGGCGCGTTCGTCAACAATCCGTTTTTCGGAACAATCACAGATGTTGATTCGGCATCCGGCGACATTACCTTTGTGCCGGCCGACGACATCTTTGGTGAAGTCATTTTCACTTACATCGTGACCGATCGAGGGATCGACCAGGCTGCTCCACTTGGTTCACTCAAGGAATTGGCACCGCTTCAATCGACGATCACGGCGACCATCTTCCTCGATCCGGTCAATGACGTGCCGGTCGCGGTTGATCGGCAATTTGATGTCGCCGAAATCGTCGAAACACGTCCACCCGTCGGTACCGAGGCCACCATCACGATCACTCCTTCGGACTTGTTGATCGGCAGCACCTCGGATCTGCTCAATCCCACCGTGGATGCGACGGCCAGCGATATCACGCTTGCCGCTCCATACAATGAAGACAACCAGGCGCTCGAGATCAATTCGGTTACCGTCGAGGGAATCACCCTGAACGGATCGGCCGATGGTACGCTGACGACCGCCTCGGGCGGGCAGATCGCCTTTGATTTTGAGATGGGCTTGCTCGTCACGGCCACGTACACGCCGCCGGTCGATTACAACTCGAATTTCCCTGTTTCCGCGGACACCTTTACCTACACGATCGTCGATGACGGAACGCACGAGTTCCCGGTCGGTACACCGTTGATGCCCGATACCGCGCCGGAAACTTCGGCTGCGGCGACGGTCACCTTGACGGTGACGCCGAGCAATGACATTCCGGTTTTCAATGTCCCGCCGGTCGTCAATATCCTCGAGCGCGACGACAATCTGGCTTCACGGTTCAACAACTTCTTCACCAACGTCTCGGGCGGTCCGCCCTCCGCCTTGGATGAAGCGAGCCAGACGGTGACGTTCACGATCACCGAATTATCGTCAACTTCGTCGACGTTGATGTCGCGCGATCCGGATGTTTCGTCGGGAAGCTTCATCGATTTCTTCCCGAACCCGGACGAGATCGGAACGGCGACGTATGAAGTCACCGGAACCGACAACGGCTCACCGAACCAATCGTTCACGCAGACCTTCTCGGTCAACGTCCAACCGGTCAATGACGCGCCACGTCTCGATCCGAACGTGCTCGGGGATACGATGACGTTCGGGCTCGATGATGCGTACTCGGTTCTCGCTGATGGCACGATTCGCTTGACACTTCGCGAGGACAACACGCAGGCCGGCGGCGATACTTCGGCACCCTATTTCATCCCGGCGACATCTGCGACTCGCATTGGATTGTTCGACGTGTGGACGGTTGGTCCGGCCAACGAAGCGGCGCCGCAGCCTGTCTTCGGTGGCGGATCCCAGGAACTCCTGTTCGTCAACGCGGGCGGGCCGCCGAACGCGCCGGGAATGGATCGGACGACTGCCCTTGGTGGATTCGTTTCGCCGGTATTCGGCACCGGCGGTGTGTTCATGGGATTGAATTACCGACCGCCGACCGACTTGAATTTCTCGTTTGCCCCGCTCGACTCGTTCACCTACGTCGTCGAAGACAGCAGCAACGACGGCATGGGGAACGAAACGTACGACCTCGGACTCGGCACTCTTATCGATGATCCGTTGCAAGGGATCAATCGTGTCGAGTTGGTGTTGAATCCGGTCAACGATCGCCCGAGATTCACCCCGAGCACGCTGAACATTTCGGTGCGTGAGGACGGCCCTGCGGTCGACCGCTTGAATTACGCGTTGGATATCGCGGCGTCAACTCGAAATACAGCGTTTGACGAGGTCAACAGCAGCACTGGTCAATCGCTGATGTTCCTGGTCAATTCGCTTGATTTCAACCAGGCTCAGTCAAGTGATTTCTTCTCGATCTATCCGAGCATTGATGCGACTACCGGAAAACTGAATTTCCGTCCAGCGCCGGATGTGTTTGGCGATTTCCGGTTCGAACTCATTCTGATGGACAACGGGAGTGACAACGACCCGCGCGGTGATTTGAATAAATCGATTCCGGTCACGATGACGATCAATGTGCGACCGGTCAACGATTCGCCGCGGGTGGATCCGGCGGCCGATCCGCTGGCATTCACGATTCTCGAAGACGGCTCGATCGACATCCTCGTTGAGGGTGACAATACGAGCCCCGGTTTGCTCGATCCGTTCTTCCCGGGTCCCAACGTCGGCCCCGGCAACGAGTCGGCTGATATCGCGCCGGCTCCGGGTGCAAACCAGAGCGTGATGTTGAAAACGCCTGTCCCGACGATGAGCAACGAGGGCGGCACCATCCTGTTCGATAACAGCGGTGGTACGCCCAAGCTGGTATACACACCTCCAATCGACTTCGTCGGAACCGATTCGTTTGTTTACATCGTGACTGACAACGGCACGACGGTCGGGGCGGACGGTATCGAGCGTCCCGATTCGCGAGATGGGGCCAATACGGTCACGATCGAAGTCCTGCCGGTCAACGATGCACCGGTCTTCAGTGGTGCCGGCGACGTTAACAGTGCTGAGGACGACGGAGTCGTCACAATCGCCAATTGGGCGGCAAACGTTCGGCCTGGACCGGCCACCGCGACAGACGAAGCGACGCAATCGCTCGAGTTTGTCTTTACCCAGTTGTCACCGAACCCGGAATTGTTCCTGACGCCACCCCGTGCGATCGTCGATTCGATGACCGGTACGGCATCGTTGACTTATCAAACGAATCCGAATGCAAACGGCACCGCAAGATTCGAAGTGGTGCTTGAGGATTCTGGTCCACGAAATGCGAGCATCGGCGATGAACATGTCAGTTCGCCGCCGAGGGTCTTCAATGTCATCGTGGCGGCAAAAAATGATCTGCCGCGATTCGATTTGGTCAGTCCCCTGATCACGCGTAACGAAGACAGCGGGCCGACCAGCGTGGTTCAGGCAATCAATATCAGTCCCGGTCCGGCGGACGAATTAGGGCAGACGGTATCGTTCAATGTCGAGGTGCTGCCACCACACAACGCGAACGAACTGTTCACCGAACCGCCGACCATCACGCCGACCGGTGTGCTCAGGTTCACGCCCGCGCCGAACCAGAATACCGATAATCTATTGGGGCCGGCGGTGATCCGTGTGACCGCGATGGACACCGGCGCAGAGCCGAACGAGTCGGCCTCGGCTGAATTCCGGATCGCAATCCTGCCAGTCAATGACAGTCCGCAGGCCGTGCCGGACAGTCCGCAGGCCTTGCCGGACCCCGCACTTCTGAGCACGGACGAAGATTCGATTCTGGTGATTGATGTAGACACGCTGTTGCTAAACGACATCGACCCCGACCGCGAAACCAACGGCCAAATCGTCAATGTGGTGATGCCGGCACAGTCGGTTTCGGTCAATGGTGCGACAGTGTCCTATGACGAGATGACCGGCACAATCACTTACAATCCGCTCGGCGCGATCAATGTCCAGGCACTTCGCCCGGGCCAGCAATTGTTCGACTCGTTCGCTTATTCGCTGCGTGACGCAGCGGGGGCGACAAGCAATTTGGCCACTGTTGCCATCAGAGTTTCGGGACTCAACGATGCCCCGGCACTCGGTGTCGACACGCCTCAGTTGTCTCCGTCCGGGCCGACGGTGATTCCGGTTCTCGCGAATGACTTCGACGTCGACGGTACGATCAATAGATCGTCATTGCGGATCGAGCTGGAACCGGCTTTCGGGACCCTCGTGATTCAGCCCGACGGCACGCTGGTGTACAACGCGTTCTCGAGCTTCCTTGGTGAAGATATATTCGCTTACACCGTCGCTGACGATTTGGGTGCACGCAGCGTTCAGTCGTTTGTAACAATCTCGGCCAACGCCAGCCCGATTGCGCGAAACGACACTGGCGGGACGTTCCTTGATGAATCGGTGTTCATCAACGTTGCCGGAAACGACTCGGATTCGGATGGGTCGCTGAATCTTGCATCGATCATCATTGTCGACCAACCGCTTCGCGGCCAGGCGATTCCGCAGGCCAATGGAACGGTCCAATACCTGCCGAACCCAGGGTTCGTTGGCACTGACTCCTTCACCTATCGTATCTCCGATAACGACGGTCGCGCAAGCAATGTCGCCACGGTCAATACCCGCGTCGTCGCGAGCCGGTTGCAGAATCCCAATATCGCTGCGGACGTCGATGGTGATGGCTTTGTTTCCGCCATCGATCCGCTGTTGATCATCAACAAGCTGGATCGAGACGGGCCGCCGCCAATTCTGGTCATGCCCACCGACAACGGACCTCCGTACTACGATGTCAACGGCGACAAGTCGATCACGGCGCTCGATATCCTGTTGGCGATCAACGAGATCAACCGTCGCAACAATGGCAGCAATACCGAGCAGGTGCCGCAAGCGGTGTTCGACCAGTCCGAATCGGTCGCACCGTCGGTCGAAGCGCCACTGGCTCCGTCCGATTTGTCAGCGACGGCGAAGATCGTCGACACCGATGTCGTCGATTCGAGCATCGAGGGCACCGTTGATCTGATTGCGCGGGATCGGGATTCGCAGAGCGACGAGGACGCCACGGCAGCCGCCATCGATGCGGCTCTCGGTGATCTACTGTAAGTCGAGGTTATCGACGCGCGGCCGATGGCGGCCGCGCCGGAAAGCTCGAGTCTGCCGGTGCAGCGGGTGTGTTTTTTGACACGCGATGCGCACACGGATAAATTGATCAGACTCACGCTGCACATGATCTCACATCTCTTGTCTCGGCCGCATACGCTCGTGGGCACAACGGGAATTCGTGCCATGGGATCTCACCGCTCTTTCGTCATGTGTTTGTTGGCTGTTGCCGGCCTGGGGTTCACACCGTCGGTGCTTCTTGCACAGGCCAGTGTCAATTTCTCGACGCAGCGCGTCTTCGTCACGTCAATCACACCGGTGATCGGGCCCGGGGGTGGTGTCGGCGGCGTCGACGTCGATGCCGACGGGGTCCTCAATCGCGCCCTAGCAAATCAAGCACTCGGCGCCGCACGCCAGCGGGCGATCGTGGGAGATGGTCCTCGCCGCGACGACGCGGCGATTGCGAGTCCAAGTGCGATGCGCAAAGTCTCGTTGAGGAGGTTGGAAGAGACGATCGCAGGACATGCGCGGCGGGGCGATTCCCTGACCGAAGACCTGTTGTTTCTGGCTGGATTGCAAAGGATCGAGTATGTGTTTGTCTATCCAGATTCCCGTGATGTTGTCATCGCGGGTCCGGCCGAGGGCTGGATCATGGATCGCGGAGAAGCGGTTGGTAAATCAAATGGCGAAGCCGTCTTGAGGCTGGATGACCTGGTCGATGCACTGCAAAGCGCCGAGGCGGCTTCGCAGGGCAATGGAATCAGCTGTTCGATCGACCCAAGCGAGGAGGGCATGGCTCGCGTGCAGCAACTGTTCCGGCGTCGGAATTTGAGAATCAGCGAATCGGTGCTGGCCGAGATGCAGGAATTGCTTGGAGATCAGAGCGTCACGATCACAGGCATCCGGCCATCGAGCCACTTCGCGCGGGTGTTGGTTGGAAGCGATTTTCTGATGAAGCGTTTTGCGATGGATCTCGAAGCTCCGCCGGTTGCGGGCTTGTCGAGTTACATGGAGATGCTCGCACGCTCCGGAGCGATTTCGCGCGTTTCTGCTCCGCGATGGTGGATGGCACCAGATTATTCAACGGTGGAAAAGAGCGAAGATGAATTGGCCTGGAAAATCGAGGGCCGTGGTGTGCGAGCACTCAGCGAACACGGATACTTGACTTCGCAAGGGAGACTTGTCGAGACCGGTCGACCAAGCCCGTTGGCGAAAGCATGGGCCGATCGGTTCACCGCGCATTACGAAGCACTCTGCGAGGAGGTACCGGTATTGAGCCAATTGCGAGGTTGTATCGATCTGGCGGTTCTGGCTGCGGTCTTGATGCGACACGATTTACTGACTCGCGCTGAGTGCCCACTGTTGATGTTGACCGACGCGCGAAAGATCACCGGCGAATCGATGTCGGTTCCCAAACGAATCGCCTCTCAGGCCCGCGCTCTCAGGGGCGCGCGAGGCTGGGTCGTCAGTGTCTCCGGAGGAGTTGATCTCGATACCGCCGGCGTTCTGGCGCAGGCCGAGGTCAATCCGAAACTTGAGGCCGCACGTGATCAGGCCAAAGATGTCACCGCAGCGTGGTGGTGGGATTGATGAGGGCAGTGATTGTGGCTCGTTTTTTTGTCCCAAACGAGATTCGCAGCAGGTTGTTTTCTTGAGACTCGATGCGACCGGTCAATCGTTGTCCCGCAGTGCTGCCTCGAGGGCAGCGATCGTTTCGGGTGACGGTTTGAAGCTGCC
>JAHELS010000108.1 GCA_024644085.1 Rhodopirellula sp. | reverse complement strand
AACGCGGCGATGACCGAGGAAAACGTCCCCAAGGCCTGGGCGGCACTGCAGCAATCGCTCAAGCATTTGCCCAATGCCTCGCCTCGGCATCGCCAGTACATCGAGGCGCTGGCCCAGCGTTACGCAGAGGAGCCGATGGAAGACCGCACCATGCTCGATCGACGATACGCCAATGCAATGCGACAAGTCGCGCGAGCACATCCGGAGGATCACGACGCGCAATGCTTGTTCGCGGAGGCCCTGATGGACACCATGCCGTGGGCTTACTGGAATGCCGACGGCGAGCCGGTTGACGATACATCCGAGTTGCTGCGAACTCTCGAACGGGTCCTGGCACGCAGTCCGAATCACCCTTTGGCGAATCATCTTTACATTCACGCAGTCGAAGAGGTCCATCCGAAGTGGGCTGAGGCGTGCGCGGACCGACTTGGCGATCTGGTGCCGGGTGCCGGTCATCTCGTTCACATGCCGTCGCACATCTACATTCGCGTCGGGCGTTACCAGGAATCGAATCGGGCCAACGAGTTGGCGATCGAATCGGACGACTCGTACATCACACAGTGTCACGAGCAGGGCCTCTACCCACTTGCCTACATGCCGCACAATCACCACTTCCTGTGGTTTGGAAAGGCGATGACGGGTGAAAAGAATGATTGTGTCGACGCGGCCCACCACATTCGTCATCACGTCGATCGCAAGATGATGCGGGAGCCAGGTTACGGAACACTCCAACACTATTTCACGTTGCCCATGTGGACCTATGCAAGGTTCGAAATGTGGGACGCACTGATGGAAGAACCCAAGCCGGAACCCGATCTGTTGTATCCATGCGGCGTATGGCATTTCACGCGCGGTGTGGCATTGGCGAGGACGGGCCAGCCCGATCTCGCCGACGCCGAATTGGAATCTTTGGCGAAGCTCGCGTCCGACGAATCCCTCGACAAGGTTACGATCTGGGAGATCAACACAACACGCGAGTTACTTCAAATTGCCGAGAAAGTCTTGCGTGCGGTGATCGCTGAACATCGTGGCGACTTTGGCGACGCCCAGCGAATGTTGCGCGAGGCGGTGGAAATGGAGGTCGCGTTGAAATACACCGAACCGACGGACTGGCTGATTCCCAATCGACAGCTGCTAGGCCGTGTCTTGGTGGAAGCGGGTGATCCCTTTGCCGCAGAGCAGGCGTACCGGGAAGACCTCGAAATCTATCCAGCTAACGGATGGTCGCTGTACGGTCTGCAGAAGGCGCTCGTCGCGCAGGGCAAACTCGACCAGGCAAACGAGGTCAAGTTGCAATTCGAGCAGGCGTGGTCAAAGTCGGACATGAAGTCGATGCTCGGCCGTTGATGCATCGGAGCGTGTGCTCGCAGAGGGTCGTTTCAGTTGGCACGCGGGTGTGCCCGTTCATACACCTGGCGAAGATTCGCCGCGCTGACGTGCGTGTAGATCTGTGTCGTGGCCAGACTCTTGTGGCCAAGCAGTTCCTGGACGCTACGAATGTCGGCGCCGCGGTCCAGCAGATGGGTGGCAAAACTGTGACGCAGCGTGTGCGGGCTGGTACGTGAATCAAGCCCCGTGATGGCGATGTATTTTTCCAACATACGCCCGACGCTTCGCGTTGTCAGAATCCGTCCGAATCGATTCACGAAGACCGGAGCGTTGCGGCCGAGTGCCTCTGTCTTGGGGTCACGAACGCGCCGGCGTGCGTAGCGTTTGATCGCTTTGATCGCATACGAGCCGAGGGGACTGAGCCGTTCCTTGCGGCCCTTCCCTCGCACGCGAACGATTTGCTGCTGCATGTCGAGGTCTCCGTCACGCAGCGCCACCAATTCGCTGACTCGTAGTCCCGCTGAGTACATCGTCTCGAGGATCGCGCGGTCGCGAAGTCCGGCCGTTTCATCCGCCGGTGGTGCCAACAGGAGCCGGCCGACCTCTTTATTGGAAAGAACGTGTGGCAGCTTTCGTTGTCGGCGCGGGTTGCGAAGCGGCTTGGCCGGGTTGTCGCTGGCGATTCCCTGACGCATCGCGAATCGATAAAAGCTGCGGAGCGACGCCAGCTTGCGAGAGATTGTTGTGCGGGCGTATCCAGCCTGCTGGAGTGCCGATTGGAAGGCCCGCAAGTCCTGGGGCGACAATGAATCGGGCTTTGGAACATTCCCCCGCGTCGCTTCCAACCACTCGACCAGACCGAAGAGGTCTTCTCGATACGCCTTGATGGTTAAGTCGGACGCGTTACGCTCGGTCGCCAGGTAGCGGAGAAATTGGGCGATTGCGCGCTGCATGGATTATTGGAAGTCGTCGATCGAAAGACTGTCGAATTCCTGGCTCGCCAAATGGTCGTCGTCGGTCGGAACCGCGTCGCGGATCTTGCGGCTGAGCATCGCTGCGTCGTACCACGAGAAATCGAGTTCCGGGTCGGCAGCGAATCGCGCCAACTGTCGAAGTGTCTCGTCGCGGTTCGCATCGTCAAACAGGAAGATGAATCGCTCTTCCCCTTTGACCAACGCGAGTACGTTGATTTCTCTGTCCATTGAGCCGGCCGTCCGATAGCATTACGCGAACTTACCAGCACGGCGGAAACTTGCCCCGTTTGACCCGTGCTAGGGATCAGTATCGGCTCAGTGGCCATCGCAAGATGAGGTCGCTTTGGTCGCTACCCCCGCGCGATTCAAGCATTTCCGTGATATGCAAGTGACAACAGAAATGAACGAAATCATCGCTACGTTTTAAATAACCCTGCCAACCACCCGGACGCGCATCGTCGCCGGTCTCGACGTGATCCGAGAGGCGGTTGGTGACGTAGGGATCGTCACCGCGATACAAACGTGTGTGCGTCAGGATCGGCTCGTGATTGATCGTTGCCAGCGGACGCTCGGCGGAGGGTGGATCGGGAATCAAATCGGTTGGATCGGGCCAATCGAGTGGCATCGGAAGATCCGCCTCGTCAGAATCGAAGACGATGGCGGCGTCGTGAAACTGTCCGCCAGCAAGCGGGCCGTCCACGACGTTGCCATCGATGATCGTTCCCTCGAATCCGGAAGCCGCAGGCACCGGGGTTAGCTGCAATTCGGAACCGCTGGTCGGTGAGAGTGCGCCCGTGGGACCGTCACGAAGCGAGTTTCCAAGGACAGGCGTCTGCGTGGCCAACTGGCTTCTGGCCAACTCGAATTCAGCATCACGAACGATTCGCTGGGGGATTTGTTTTTCATTTTCCGTGCCCCAGGGTAATCCGTAACCCGCGGGAATTGGATGGAAGCCTTCGTTCGCGGCGTACCAGTGAACGGTCATCGCCATGCGGGGCGGATAGTACGCCTCGAAGTCGGTGACCGAGCCGACGACGATCGCTTCGACACCGAGGTGCTGTGCCAGACGCTGAAAATCTCTGCCGCTGCTCGGTTCGCCATGCGTCCGAGCGTATTGCAACCATTGGGCTTTCGTGACGCCAATTGGCAAGACTTCAAACCCAGGAATTGCCTGCAAAGCCGCGTAATATTTTTCCGCCACCATCTCACCGTCGACGGTCGGCTCGCTGCTCTGGTTAAAGAACGGCAGCACCGCGACCCGCTTCAGTTGCGGAAACGGGTTATGAATTCGGTCACGTTGCCGGGCTTCGGGAAACAGCGAGCAACCCGACACGCCCAGCACGAGCGCGAGGGCCGAAAGAATCGTCGTCAGCGGATGGAGTTTCACGGTGGGGTGCCAGCGCATAATCGGTGCGCGCGGTGTCTCCGCTCCCCATCAATCACTATCGACCACTCCGGCCGCAATCTTTACCTGATCGTCAAAATTTCCCGATACCGGTCCGACTAGCCGAGTGACCATCCCTCACGAGGCTCGCGGCGGATCATCGGGTCCGCGTCGGGGCAACCGACGCATTGCATTTTCTCGGCGTCCCACGTGATCTTTTCTCCGACTCGATAGGCGACGTTCCCGAGGTGGTTCGCTTCGGTCAGCGGCCCCGCGTAGCTGAACGGGCTGCCGGTGGTGCCCTCGCCGCGGCATGCCAGCAACCATTGCTCGTGATGGCTCGAAGGCGCTGGAAGAAACGGCTTGGGAGGACGGAAATCAGCAAACTTGTTTTCCGGCAACAGTACATGCTTGCCATAGTCTGACAGCAGCATTCCCTCTGTTCCGACGAACAGCACGCCATTGCCCCATTTAGGAATCTCGCCGGCTTTCCAAAGGTCGGGTTTGTGGCTTCCCTGGTACCACGTCAAGTTGACGGCCGGCAGGTCACCCCGAGGTCCATACTCGTAAACCGCAGTCATCGATGCGGGCGCGATTTCGGGATGAGGCGGCGATCCAAACGACTCGACCGTGCGCGGCGCATCAAGTTTTAACGCCCAATACGGCAAGTCGTTCCAATGGCTGCCCAAGTCCGACATCGTGCCATTGGCAAATTCCCACCATCGATACCATTTCGGTCCGGGAAAGTAGACGTGATGGAATGGACGAGAGGGTGCCGGGCCGAGCCACAGGTCCCAATCAAGGTACTCGGGCGCCGGCATCGATTCGGTCGGACGGTCCTGCACGAACACGATGTCCTTGTGTTTGATCGAATCGGCTTCGCTTTGCAGGCCCCAGGCCCTTGAAACCCAAACGTGAGCCTCGGTGACGTTGCCAATCGCCCCGGACTGAATCAGCTCGACCACGCGATGATAGTTTTTACTGGCGTGGATCTGCGTCCCCATTTGGGTCGCAACGTTGGCGTCCGCAGCGGCCCGGGTAACCCGACGCGTTTCGTGAATGTTGTAGGCGAGCGGTTTTTCACAGTAGACATGCTTGCCGAGCTGCAGCGCCGGCATCGTAGCGTAGGCGTGAGAATGTTCGGGCGTGCTCACTACGACCGCGTCGACGTCGTTACCGATCGTGTCATAGAGCCGGCGAAAATCGCGAAACTTTTGTGCCGCGGGAAATTCCTCGGCCGCGTTGTCCAGAAATCGGGCATCGACATCGCAAAGTCCGACCACATCAATCGATTCGGTCGCGGCGAGCGTGCGCAGGTTGCTTCCGCCTCGTCCGCCGGTCCCGATGAAGGCAACCTTCAATCGATCGTTGGCGTCCACGGCGCGACAGGTTGACGAAGTCGAAACGATCGCGGTCGCCGCCGTTGCGGCCGCCAAAAACTTGCGCCGGGAAAGGCGATCCGTGCAACCGAGTTGGTGTTTTGACCCGTTCATCGTTCAGTCTCAGAGGGTGTTGGAATGGCGACTCCCGCGACGCCCGCTTTGATTCTATCCGACAACACGTGCCGGATGCTTGTCGCTGCGACCCGATTCAGCAAAGCGCCAAGACGCACAACGGCGTTTCCATACCCAATGGAAACGCCGTCGATGACCGTTGGTGAGTGCTATCGCCAAAGCGATGCGAGTGGCTATGCCGCTGAATATCGCTGGGCAACCGCGTCCCAGTCGACGACGTTCCAAAACGCCGAGACGTAGTCAGGGCGGCGGTTTTGGTAATTCAGGTAGTAGGCGTGTTCCCAAACATCCAGGCCGAGGATCGGGGTCCCTCCAATTCCAGCGACTGCGGCACCCATCAAGGGGCTGTCCTGATTCGCGGTGCTCCCGATTTTCAGTCCACCGCCGTCGACAAAGAGCCATGCCCAACCACTTCCGAATCGAGTGGCCGCGGCGGTAGCAAATTGTTCCTTCATGGCGTCGAACGAGCCGAACGCTTTGCTGATCGCGGCGGCCAGATCACCACCGGGCTGACCCCCTTTGCCGGGGCCCATCACTGTCCAGAACAGCGAATGATTGGCGTGTCCACCGCCGTTGTTTCGGACCGCCCCACGCTTGTCATCGGGTACCGCTGAGAGATCGGCGACAAGATCCTCGATCGATTTGCTCTCCAAATCGGTGCCGGCGATCGCGTCGTTGACCTTGGTGATGTAGGCCTGGTGATGCTTGGTGTGATGGATTTCCATCGTCCGGGCATCGATGTGGGGCTCGAGGGCGTCGAGGGCGTAGGGCAAGGAAGGCAATGTGTAAGCCATGGCCGAAGGCAGCTCCGTGTGCGGGACATTATTGAAACTGATGTCCTGCAACAATAGCGAGCCTTGCGACGCTCGCAAGTGCCTATCGGAGATCTGTCTTCTGGATCTCGCCCATCAAGTAGCTTTTCAAGCTGGCGACGACCTGAGTGAAACAGGCGGACAGCTCGTTATTGCGTCGATCGCGATTGCGAATCGGCTGAAGATTGATGTGAATGCGGGTCTTTTTCCACGCCAGAGGCTTGTCCGGATCCTTGTCCATTTCGTTCAGTGTCATGTGAACGCGAATGGCAATCTGATGGTCGGCCGGGCGGCGACCTCCCTGGGCACAAAGAGCATTGAGCTTCAGCGAAACCTCGTTTTCGTCAACGCTGATGATTTCCGCAGTGTGATCGGCAATGAATCCCCTCAGCTTCTCGATCGCCAGGTCGGCAGGAACGGGCGTCAGGATCTCGACATTTCCTTCTTGAGGCGGGTCATCGGTGCTGAACCAACTGCGCCAACCCTTCTTGGTATCCGTTTCAGCGGGCTGGGCCTGGTTTCCCGAGCCAAGTTGAATGACACGGTTTCGTCCGTTGTCTTTTGCCTTCAGCAGAGCGCGATCGGCCCGCGCGAGAACCGTTTCTGCCGTGTCACCGGCCTGGTATTCGGTCACTCCAAAGCTTGCGGTGATCGCTTCGTCACCAATGCTCGCCAATTGGTTCTTCTGGCATGCCTGGCGAATTGCCTCGGCCCTCTTGGCGGCGGTGGCATTGTCACAATTCGGCGCCAGCAGCACGAACTCCTCCCCACCATATCGCGCGACCATGTCGCCTTCGCGGCTGTAGGATTCGAGCAATGATGAAAAACTTCGAAGAGCGTCATCGCCGGCGGGATGGCCATAGGTGTCGTTGACCCGCTTGAAGTAATCGATATCGCAAATGATCAAACTGTAAGTCGGTCCTCCAGATGCGCTAATCGCCGTCAACTCCTCGAGCGCGCCGTCAAAGAAACCGCGGTTGGTCAGCCCTGTGAGCGGATCGCGCGTCGATTCGAGATGCAGCGATTCGATTTGCGCGACCAGATCGTTTTCGTCCGACAAGTCTCGCACCACGACCACGGCGCCGTGGATTCCCGGGGTCTCCCCGATGACTGGAGAAACGTGCACGTGCACGGCGCGGGCTGCGCCGCTCTCGGGTTTGATCAACATCGATCGCGCGACCGGTGCGCCGGTGTCGAGACATTCATCGACAAGGCATCGATCGAGCAATTCCTCTTTCTCTTCGGTGTCGTCCGGATCGGTCGCGGGGGCATGTTCACACAAGTGGACGCTTTGATTGCTCCAGCTTTGCCCAACAATTGCGTCTTGAGCGATTCCAGTCATCCGTTCCATCACTGAATTCCATTCCGTGATCGTCCCCTCGCGGTCGGTGAAGGCGACTCCCTCTTTCATGTTGTGGATCAGCTGTTGATAGAACAGCGTCTCTCGGCGAATCTGAAAGTTTCCTTTCGTCGAGGGCACGGTCGAAGAACCCCACAACGAATCGCCCGAGGAGGGTTGCAACTGCTGGAGCCACCGATTTGCGACGACACCTTGGAGCAACTCGGGGCGTTGTTCGAGCATTTGGTGGAATCCGATTGCCAACTCGGGATCGAATTGGCTTCCGCTTCCATCAATCAATTCCTGAATGGCCCGCTCGCGGCTCAATGCCGGACGATAGACCGTGTCGGTTGTCATCGCATCGAAAGCGTCGGCGATCGCAAGCATGCGGGAACCAAGAGGCAGCTCGGCGCCACGCGGTCCGTGTTCGTCACGCCGACTGTGGAACCACCTGTTGGCATGGAGCACGATGTTGAGTAGTTCCTGGTCGCTGGTGCATCCACGCAAGATCTCGCACCCGAGTTGCGAACAGCATTCCATGACCAATTGTTCGTCGACTGACAATTTCCCCGGCTTGCGGAGAATCCGATCGGGAATCCCGATCTTGCCGAGGTCGTGCAACAGCGCCGCGACCTCGATTCGATCGCGAGTTGGCTCGTCAAGCCGCATCTGCTGGGCCCACGCCGAACATACCAGGGCAACTCGCAACGAATGCGCCGCCGTGGGAGCGTGTTTTGTGCGCAGCGCATAAAACAAGGATGTTGCCATTCCCAGCCGGACCAGCGCGAGCTGATTCTCGAACTTCGCGTCCTCGCTCTGAGGAGCCATCTCCACACTGGGCGCCGATTCACGCAGGCCGGCAAGCAATCGCCCCACGCGATTGTGGTCCTCGCGATTGTGGTCCTCGAAATTGGCTTCTTCGGGCGTTCCCGGCGCGATCCCGGGTACGCAGGGGATCTCGCCGGCGGGCATGTTGGAGGCGAATGTGTCGGTCATTTAGGAGCGCGGGCGGTGTGAGAACGGCGGAAATGAGAATCTTTCCGAAACCTAGGTCACAATCCAGCGGCGAGCAAAGTCGATCGAGTTCAATCCGACCGTTGGGATCGTTCGTGGGCGAATCTGAGCCGTTTCTGGGGATTAATTGTGTCCATTGGTAGCCCACCGGGCCGGAATGCTTGCTACCCGGGGCAGCCCTACCTACTATGCAATCAGCCTTACAACCCAACTAATCCCGTTTACCCGACCACGATTTCGGCTCTTCAGCATCCCCTCGAATTCCGCCGGTTCGTGGCAGCAGGACCATCCCCCCAAAGGGCATTCATTTCGCCACGGGTATGGGACAGACGTAACATCTCATCAACATCGGTGTTTCTCCAGTGAGTCTCTCTGAGGTCGATCGCCAACTCTTGCAGCGCTGCCTGGACGGTGTTCCGCGCGCCTGGCAAGATTTCGTGGATCGATTTCTCGGATTGGTGGTGCACGTCGCCAACCACACTGCCGAGTCGCGCGGCCTGTCCATTGACCAGTCGACGCGCGATGATCTGGTCGCGGAAGTTTTCCTGACTTTGATCTCGGGCGATTTCGCCGTCCTTCGCCGGTTTCGTCACAATTGTTCGTTGGCAACGTACCTGACCGTGATCTCGCGACGGGTCATTGTTCGACGACTTCGAGTGATGCAGCGCAACGCGACCCCAGCGGGCGTTTCCGATGTTTCGGACGACCACCCGCCGGCGCGAATCGAAAACCGCGAAGAGGTCCAGAAACTGCTGACACGCCTCGATCCGAAAGAAGCTGACGTCGTACGGATGTATCACCTTGAAGGCAAATCGTACGCGGAAATCAGCCGCGTGGTCGGAATGAGCGAGAACAGCATCGGACCGGTTCTGAGCCGGGCCCGCGACAAGATGCGCAGCGGGGTTGATCCCCGTTGAAACGTCGCCTGCAAGTCATGCTGCTATGACGAATCGGCTCGAACGACAGCAAGAGATTGCCCGTCTGTTTTCGTGACTCGCACATTGATCAGTTCGCCGGTCGCACCGTGATTGCTGTCGGCTTCCTCCACCAATTCCGCCGGAGCGTAGCGGCACGTTGTACCACGCCGCAATGTCGAGCTCGGATCGGGGTGGTCGGCGTCGCGTTGAATGGCGTCGCGTTGAATGGCGTCGCGTTGAATGGCGTCGCGTTGAATGGCGTCGCGTTGAATACTGACCAGCGTTCGTGAGGATTCCACGAGTAATTGTAACCGCTTTCCAACGAGACCCTGGAAGTAATCACTTCGCAGTTCGGCTTCGAGCCCTCGCAGCTGATCGACCCGCGAGCTTCGAACACCTTTCGGAATTTGCCCGGACATCTCGGCTGCGGGCGTGCCGCGGCGCGGGCTGAATGGAAAGGCGTGGATCTTTGAAAAACCGGCCTTGCGGCAGGTCTCGAGCGTCTGGGCGAATTCCGATTCGGTTTCACCCGGAAATCCAACAATTACATCGGTCGTGATCGCAGGGTCATCCAGTGAGTCGCGCAACAATCGGCAACGATCCAGAAACATTCGCGTGCCCCAACGCCGGCGCATTCTTCGTAGTACCGAATCGCTACCGCTTTGCAGGCACAAATGCAGGTGGGGAACGATTCGATCGGCGTGCTGTCGCATCACCGAGATCAATTCCCGCGTTACTTCCGTCGCTTCGATGCTGCTGAGACGGATCCGAAATTCGCCCGGCAACTCGCACAGGTCTCGCAACAGGTGAGCCAGCCGCACCCAGTCCTCTTTCGGTTTGTTGCGATTCCAATCGACGCCATAATGCCCGAGGTGAATGCCGGTGAGAACAACTTCTCGGTGACCCGCCATCACCAGTCGGCGAACTTCATCCACGATCTGGTCTTTCGGCCGGCTCGTCAGCTTGGGCCGGACGTGGGGGATGATGCAATAGCTGCACCGCAGCAGGCAACCGTCCTGGACTTTGACATAGGCTCGATGGCGGCCCGAGAATCCATCGAGTCCAGTCGGCACGTCGATGACGCCGAAACGAGCCATCAAGTCCGGGAGTTCACGCTTGTCAGTTACGACCTCGGCGACGCCCGGTAAGGCAGCGACTTCTTCGGGAGCACGCGTGGCGTAGCAACCCATCACGACGATTCTCGCGTCGGGGTTTTCCCGGCCAAGCCGCCGAACGACCTGGCGGCTCTTGGCATCCCCTTCGGAGGTCACAGTGCAAGTGTTGACGATGCAAACGTCTGCGGACTCGGATTCACCGCAGTCGCGGTAACCGACGCGCTGCAGCCCCTGGCGAACCAACTCCGTCTCGTACTGGTTGACCTTGCAACCGAGGGTCGCCACGCGAAGTTTTGCGTTCATCCGCTGCGCGTGTCCGTTACTCGACCACAGGTTCGATCGTTGCCGACATGCTGCCCTTGCAGCGGGCAATCAATTCGTCTTTGCCAAACGAGTGAATCTGGTCGCGTTTGAGTTCGGCGTGCTCGAGGGTTGTCGTCAGACAAATGGCACGTCCGGAGGAATCGACTTCCTTGGCAATCTGAAAACCAGTCTCGATTGGATGGCGAAACACTTGTTTCATCATCAACACGACATAGTCATAACTGTGGTCCGAATCGTCCCACAGAATGACATGGTATCGAGGCTGCTTTTTCGGTTTCCTCTTGGTTTGTTTTTTCGGTACGACTTGTGGCTCTGCCACCATCGTCTGCTGATCGGCCATTGCAGATCATGCTCCTTGCGCTCATTTGGACTGGGTCGCCGCCCGAATCGATACCCCTCTCGCACGATAGTTAGTGTGCGAGCCACGATTCTCGGATTCGGCCGTGCGCGTATATTGTAGCGCCCACGGAAGTCGATCGGCAGTCCCGAAATTCCACAAAAGTACAAGGCTTTCCTGCAATGTCAGCAACGAATTCCCTGCTTCATACGCTCGATCAGTCGTCCGAGCGACATCTGCAGGAGCTGATCCAATGGCTGCGAATTCCCAGCATCAGCAGCGACACTTCCCGCAAAAGTGAGGTTGAGCAGGCGGCAAAGTGGGTCGCCGACAAGTTTGATTCGGCCGGAATCCCCAACGAGATCATGGCCACCGAGCGGCATCCGATGGTGTTCGCGCAAACCCCCAAAATTGACGGGGCGCCCGTTGTTCTGGTTTACGGACACTATGACGTCCAACCGGTCGAGCCGCTTGATCAGTGGATCAGTGGGCCTTTCGAACCAACCGTTCGCGACGGCAACCTCTACGCCCGCGGAGCCACCGACGACAAGGGACAAGTGCTGACTCACATCCAAAGTGTTTGCGAGGCGGTCGCCGGTGGACATCCCTTGCCGCTGCAAGTGAAGTTTCTGATCGAGGGCGAAGAGGAGGTCGGCAGCGAGAACCTTGAACGCATGCTGCCGGAGCTGCGCGAGCAGCTCGCGTGCGACTGCGTCGTGATCAGCGACAGCGGCCAGTACGCCGATGGCCAGCCCGCGATCACTTATGGTTTGCGCGGAATTGCAACCTACGAATTACGCGTGGATGGTCCCGACCAGGATCTGCACAGCGGTTCGTTCGGCGGCGCCGTCATGAATCCCGCGGTCGCGCTGTGCCACCTGCTGTCGTCCATGGTCGATCAAGAAGGTCGAATTCAAATATCGGGATACTACGACAACGTTCGCGAACTCTCCAAGAGCGAGCGTCAACAATGGCGTGCGTTGCCGCAGGACGATGACAGCTTTGCACGTGCGATCGGCGTTGATCAATTGTTTGGTGAAAAGGGCTACACCACCGACGAACGAAGGTGGGCCCGTCCAACGTTCGACATCAACGGGTTGACGGCGGGACACCAGGGCGAAGGGGTCAAAACCATCATTCCAGCCACGGCTTCCGCCAAGATCAGCTTTCGCCTTGTCCCCGACCAGGATCCCAGGGATTTGACCGCGGCGCTGCAGCAGCATATCGACGACCACGCTGTGACCGGAGTCCGCTGCACGCTGAAATCGGACCACGGTGCACCGGGGATGCTCGCCGATACGGACAGCCGTTTCGTCCATGCGGCGATTGGCGCCATCGAACAGGCCTTCGGTGTCAAGCCGGTATTGATACGCGAGGGTGGATCGATTCCGATTGTGACTCAATTCCAGGAAGTTCTTGATTGCGATTGCTTGCTGCTCGGCTGGGGCTTGTCCGATGACAACATGCACAGCCCGAATGAGAAGTTTCGCGTTGCTGACTACCATCGCGGAATCCGGGCGTCGGCCATCCTGTGGGAAGAAATCGGCAAACTTAACCAGACCGTTTGAACATGCTTGACCGAAAATACATCATCCAGAATCCCGATCTCGTTCGTCAAAACTGCGAGCGGCGAGGTGTCCAGTGCGACGTCGGGCGAATCGTCACGCTTGATGGCCAGCGGCTTGAAAAACTGCGGCTCGCCGAGGACCTCAATCGCCAGGCCAACGCGACGAGCAAGTTGATCCCCAAGGCGAAAGACGACGCCGAGCGCAAAGGGTTGATCGAAAAAGGACGCCAGCTGCGGGAACAGAAGGAGGCGGCGCAGCGCGAACACGACGCGCTTGAGCAACAGATTGCTGAATTGCAAACAGCGATCCCCAATCTGACACATCCCGACGTCCCGACCGGTGGCGAAGACGACGCGAAGGAGTTGTCACGGGGAAAGACACCCAAGCCCGAGTTTGATTTCAAACCGCTGGATCACGTTGCACTTGGCGAAAAACATGACCTGTTCGATTTCGAGGCCGGAGCCCGCGTCAGCGGAGCTGGGTTCTATTTTCTCAAGAATGCTGCCGTGCGGCTCGATCTTGCCTTGCAGCAATTCGCTATCAGCTTTTTAGGCGAGCGAGGGTTTACCCCCGTGACCACGCCCGACCTCGCCCTGACACCCATTCTTCAGGGCATTGGTTTCACCCCGCGGGGCCCCGAAACCCAAATCTACAGCATCGAGAATACAGAGCTGAACCTGGTGGGCACCGCGGAGATTACCCTCGGTGGAATGATGTCGGGGCAAACCATCGATGCCCAACTGCTTCCGATGCGGCTCTGCGGTTTGAGCCATTGCTTTCGCACCGAAGCCGGCGCGGCCGGACGGGCAACCAAAGGGCTGTACCGCGTCCATCAATTCACGAAAGTAGAAATGTTCGCCTTCACCACAGCCGAGGACAGCGACCGCGCGCACGATGAAATGCGGGAGCTTGAGTGTGAGATTTTCGATGCGCTCGAGGTTCCCTACCGGGTCGTTGATACCGCCAGCGGAGACCTGGGCGGGCCCGCGTATCGCAAGTTCGACCTCGAAGCGTGGATGCCGGGCCGCGGCGAGGATGGTGCGTGGGGCGAAGTGACCAGCACCAGTAATTGCACCGATTACCAGGCGAGGCGGTTAAACGTGCGGTGCAAGCGATCCGGGCAGAAAGGAACGGAATTCGTCCACACGCTCAATGGGACGGCCGTCGCTACCGGGCGGGCCATGATCGCCATACTTGAGAATCACCAACGTGCCGACGGAAGCATCGTGATTCCGAAGTCCTTGCAGCCGTGGGTCGGCAGCGCGTCGATCGAAGCTGCCTAGAAAACTTGTAATTCGACCAGCCCGGCACGGATCGCTCGCACGGCCGCATCGGTTCGGTCTTTCGCCTTGATTTTGCGAATGATGTTTTGAACATGCTCCTTGACGGTCTCGACGCTGATCTCAAGCGATCGTGAGATGTCCTTGTTGCTCAAACCTAATCCAAGGTGCCGAAGCACCTGAGCTTCGCGCACGGTCAGAGGAAACTCGGACGGCAGACGCGTCACGTCAATCTCTTCTCGCATGAATTCCCTGGCTCGCGGAAGCAGGCATGCATGCGGCGACTCGGCGCCATCGGCGGCCTGACGCAGCGTTTTGTGCATTGTTTGGCACGACCCGTTCTTCAAAATGTACGCGTTGGCTTTGAGCGCCACGGCGCGGGCCAGATAGGTCGGATTGGAAAAGGCGCTGAAGATGACAACGGGAAGTCGGTCGTGCTGATCGCGAATCGAATCGAGCGTCGACAGCCCATCCTCCTCCGGCAAGCGAACGTCGAGAAGTACGACGTCGACGGCTACTGTGACCAAAGCCTTGATCGCGTCACCACCATTGGCCACCGATCCGCTGACCGAGAATCCGAAACCCTCCAATAGGTGGGCAAGCCCGATGCGCGCAACGACATGGTCGTCAACAATCAATACCTTCAAAGTCATTCAAGATGATCCGCCGGCTCCGCTCTGGCCTCCCTTCGACTCCCGCCTCAAGCCGTTGGTTAAGAAGATGTTAACAGTGCATCGCAGTTGTGCCAGTCCACTGAATTCACGCAAGTCATTATGCAGCAACGAGTTGCAGTCACTATGGTGTTTTTTGGGGTACCCAGCGAGGGGGGTCAGGAGGCGTCTACCTAAGCGGTTTCGGCGTGGTTGCTTTGACCGAAGCGAATTCGTGACCTAGATACTCTTGGTCAATCAGCTCTTTCAGGCAATTTTCTGGATGAAACGGTTTCGACCGACGTCGGCCAATCGGCCGGCGAGTTTTCCACGCTGACCTTGCTGAGGACTTCAGGCCATTCATGTCCGTTTCCGCATCCATATTGTTGGTCGATGACGACCGCCATCTCGCTGAGTCGATGGCCCAGTGGCTGCGCGAATTATCCAATGAGGTCGACACAGCGGAAACGATCGCCGAAGCGAAGCAGCATTTAAATCGACGCAGTTACGATCTGGTCATCGCCGATCTACATCTGGGCGCCGACGACGGATTCGATTTGATCGGTTACACGCGCAAGGAGCACCCAGAATCTTCCGTGCTTGTTGTGACGGGCTATGCAACGCCCGAGACGGCAGTCGAGGCGGTGCGTGCCGGCGCGTTCGATCTTTTGACCAAGCCATTGATTGACGAAGAATTGAGTCTGGCGATTCAGCGGGCGGTTGCCCAGCGCGAGATCTCGCTCGAGAACGAGAAACTTCGCCAGCAACTCGATCGCCGCAGTGGTCTGGAGAACATTCTCAGCCACGATTATCGAATGCTGAAGATCTTTGACGTGATCGACAGCATCGCCGATGCCCGAGCTTCAGTATTGATCACCGGCGAAAACGGCACTGGCAAGAGCATGATCGCGCGTGCGATTCACGCCCGCAGTTCGCGCCGGGGGGGGCCCTTCGTCGAGGTCGCTTGCGGAGCACTGCCCGATACGCTGTTGGAAAGCGAGCTTTTTGGTCACGTCGCAGGTGCCTACACAGGGGCAAATCACGACAGAGCCGGGAAATTCGAATTAGCCGACGGTGGTACATTGTTCCTTGATGAGATTGCAACGGCGACACCGGCGATGCAGGTGAAGCTGCTTCGCGTGCTGCAGGAATTTCAATTCGAGCCGCTCGGAGGGACGGTCACGCAATCGGTCGATGCCCGAGTGATCCTGGCAACCAACGAGGATCTGGCCAAGGCGGTGGAAGGCGGATCGTTTCGCCAGGATCTGTATTACCGCGTCAACGTTGTGAACATCGTTCTGCCCTCGCTCCGCGAGCGTGCCGGGGACATTCCCTTGCTGGTCGATCATTTTCTTCGAGAAGCTTCGGAAACCTGTGGTCGCGAGGTGGAAGGCTTTGACGGCGACGCGATCGAAACCATGCAGCAGTACTCCTGGCCGGGCAATGTCCGCCAGCTCGAGAATGTTGTCGAGCGAGCCGTACTGCTTTCCCGCGGAAACGTGTTGACGATCGAGGACTTGCCGCCGGAATTGACCGGCCAGGTGGGTCCTCAATTTGCCGGAAGCACGCCGTCGGCTGGATCGCCCATCAGCATCGGCGACGCGAGCGGCAAAACGCTTCGAGAGGCTTTGGAGGGCCCCGAGCGGCAGATCATTCTCCAGGCATTGCGGCTTCACAACTGGAATCGCGCCGCCACGGCCGATGCGCTCGACATCAATCGCACCACGCTTTACAAGAAGATGAAGCGACTTGGATTGGACGATCCTCGGCTGCAATTCGCGTAGGCGCCTTGCTGTTTCCTCCGTGAAACACGCGCCCCGCTTTCTCTAATCCTCAAGGTCGTGCTGACCGATACAATCAATTAAGTCTGGTTGTCCGTATGCGCGTATTTTCGAGGCAGGGAGAGGATTGTCCGAGTCGACCGCTTCGATAACGAGCCTTCCTCGTAATGGCCAAACGCCGCTGGTGCGTTGGGTCAACGAGTGGGGGTCCGCCGTTGTCGATGGGATCATGACCATCGGCGACATGACGTTGTTCACGTGGCGAATGCTGCGTTGGATGTTTACGCGTCTGCCCTGCCGCGGAACGGTGCTGATCAATTTCTACCAGGTTGGCGCTTTGAGTCTTCCTGTTGTGGCATTGACCGGCACGTTCATCGGCATGGTGTTGGCGGTGCAGAGTTACGCACAGTTCCACGCCATCGGTTTGGACAGCCGGTTGGGCGCCGTGATCAACAGCACATTGGTCAAGGAACTTGGACCGGTGTTGGCGGCGACGATGTTGGCCGGTCGAGTCGGCAGTGCGATGGCGGCGGTGCTCGGCACGATGCGGGTGACCGAACAGATTGACGCGTTGACGGCAATGGGCGCCGATCCGATTCATTATCTGGTGGTCCCCCGATTCCTGGCCTGTATCCTGCTGATCCCGTCCTTGACGATCATGGCGGATTTCATGGGCATTGTCGGCGGGTATTTCTATAGCGTGATCATCTTGGGGATCGACCACGCTGCTTACCTGAACCATTCACGCGACGGAGTCTCCGGCTTCGATCTGTTCAGCGGCATCTTCAAGAGCGTCTTCTTCGGAGCCATCATTGCTGTCGTCAGCTGTTATCGCGGATTCCATTGTGAGCCGGGAGCCGAGGGTGTTGGCAAGGCAGCGACAACGGCGTTTGTCTACTCGTTTGTCATGATTCTCGCGATCGACCTGTTCCTGACCATCGTCTTGAATTCGCTTTACTACACCATTTACCCTCGTGGAGCTTCCTTCCTATGAATGCCGCGCCGGTTCAAAAGAGCGAAGGCGTCGCGGAAGGCAGCGGGACGCGGCCGCTGATCGAAGCAGAAGATTTGACGGTTGAGTTTGATCGGCAAACGGTGTTGCGCGATATCACCGTCTCGATCGATCGCGGGCAAACCGTGGCGATCATCGGCGAAAGCGGATGCGGCAAGACGGTTTTCATGAAGACGCTGGTCGGTTTGATCGCACCGAGCAACGGCCGAATCCTGTTTGACGGCCAGACATTGAGAAACATGAGCCACGAGCAATTAACCGCGGTGCGTCGACGATTTGGTTTCGTTTTTCAGAACGCCGCACTTTTTGACAGCATGTCCGTGTTCGACAACGTAGCTTTTCCGCTGCGACAAAACGAGGTTGTGCCCGAAAGCGAGGTCACCAGGCGCGTGATGCAGCACATCGCAGAGGTCGGCCTCCCCAAGGATGTGACGAGAAAACGTCCGGCTGAATTGTCGGGTGGGATGCGAAAACGGGTCGGGCTCGCCAGAGCCCTGATTCTGCGGCCGGAGGTGATCGTCTATGACGAGCCGACAACAGGTCTCGACCCGATCATGAGCGATGTCATCAACGAATTGATTCTCGATACCCGGCGCCGTTATCCCGTGACCAGCGTGGTGGTGACCCACGACATGCACACGGCGCGAAAAGTTGCGGATCGCGTCCTGATGTTCTACCCGCGAATGCGTCTCGACGACGACGAATCGCAAGTATTGTTTGACGGTCCGCCGAGCGATCTCGAGCATGCCGAAGACCGACGGGTTCGGCAGTTCGTCCGTGGTGAAGCGGGCGAGCGGCTGAACGAATTAGCACACGAAATGGATTACTAGGCTTTGTCTCAAAAGGGGTCTGACCCTCTCCGGGCAAGGCGCAATCACTGGCAAACCGGCTTGCACTCCAAAGGGTCAGACCCCTTTTGAGACAAAGCCTAACGCTCAATGGCGCGTAACCAATAGCAATCATGGACGAGAACAAACTAAGATTCGGCGTCGGCGTGCTGGTGATTTCGGCAATCGGAATCGGCATCATCCTGGTGTTTCTGTTCGGCGCTTTTCCGAGCGTCTTGCAGCGGGAATACAACCTCAGCATTGTGTTTCCGTCAGCCGAAGGTATCAGCCCCAACACGCCCGTGCTTCGTGACGGCGTCAAGATTGGTCGCGTTTCGGCCATCGATCTCCGCGACGAAGGCGGCGTGCTCGTCACATTGTCGATGGACAGCCATCAAACCCTCACCCATAACTACTTGCCAAGGATCTCGTCGGGCAATTTCGTGACCGGTGATGCGAAGCTGGAGTTTGTGCGGGCAACGCCCGAAACACTCACGGCCGTTTTTGCCGATGACATGCAGATCATTGCCAAACCCTATAGCGATGGTGAATTTCTCGATTACGGCAGCAAAGCGGAAAGCATTCTCGAGATGCAGGACGATTTGCAGGACACGTTCGAGGCGATTCGCAACGCCGGGGAATCGATCGCACTGGCCGGACAAAACGTCAACCAATTGGCAATCGAAGTTCGCGAGGTCATCGGCGGTGCCGACTCGAAGGTCGACGATCTCGCAGACCAGGCGGTCAGGACGCTCGAGGAATTCCAGGGGGTCATGCAGGACGTTCGCGCGATCGTCGGGGATCCCCAGCTTCGCGACGACCTCCAGGAGTCCCTGGCACGGCTACCCGATCTGCTGCAGGATGCCCAGGCGGCCCTGCAATCGACACGGAAAACATTCGAGACGTTTGACCGTGTTGGGGCCCAGTTCGAGCGGGTTGGCGTGTCCGCCGAACAGACGGTCAAGAGCGCGCAGGCGACCGTCAACAATCTCGAACAATTCACCGATCCGCTCGCCAACCACGGGGATCAATTGGTCGCACAGGTCCTCAGCACGTTGATCAGCGCCGAGGCGGCCCTGGATCAAGTCGGTCAGTTTGGGACTTCGCTGAACAACAGCGACGGCACGCTCAAACGGCTTCTTGAAGACGACGAGATGTATCTCAAAATTCGACGCAGTGTCGAAAACATCGAAGAGGCGACGGCGCGCGTCCGGCCAATTCTCGATGACGTGCGCATCTTTTCGGACAAGATTGCCAGGGACCCGCGGGAACTTGGCGTGCGGGGAGCAATTTCCAAGCGGCCCAGCGGTGCAGGTTACAAATAAGCAGCGGTGCAGGTTACAAATAAGCAGGGGCGCAGACTGAGAAGGAAGCTGTGGCGCGGAGGTTTTTGCAGCGGGTCCTAGCGGGACGCGCGGAGCTGACCGCGGGCGCGAAGCAACGCATTGTGCTTGAGCTGCGATTCTTCGGGCGTCGAGCCCGGCATGT
>JAHELS010000351.1 GCA_024644085.1 Rhodopirellula sp. | reverse complement strand
TGATCGTGACATCCTGTTCGATGTCGGAAAGCAGCGTCCCCTCGAGCCCAAATACGTAGACCTCGTAGTTGGTTCCAGCTGTCAAATCGTTCCACGTCAATGTCACGGGGTTGATGCCGGTAAAAACCTGGCCGTCGAGGCCCGCCAGTGATGAGCCGGAGTGTGTCGGGATCGTTGCCGCATCGATCGTCGCGGCCGCATCGGAAATCGCGCCGCCGGCACCAGCGATGGTCAGATCGATTCCTTGCGCGGTTGATCCGAGTTCGTCAACGAGATCCGTCTGTGTGACGGGCGTCCCAACCGTACCAATCGCCGTCCAATTCGCGGGCGAGCTTGTCCCGGTAGTGTCAGGATCGAAATCAACTCCCACCAGTGCCGCCAGCAGGTTTCGCTGCTCGAGGTTCTCGACCATCAACATCGACCGAATCTTTCGGCGAGATTCCTGGCGTCGGTTTTTCCGGCGCAGCGCACCAAGCAGGGAACTGCTGCGGCGGGTGCGTCGTCCAAGGGCGAGAGATTCGTGACGGGAATGCATGAGACGATCTCAGATGAAAAGAAAAAAGAGAAGAGATTCGGTTCGCCAAATCGGGCGTCATCGCCGTATCGGTCGCGGGAATTCCACGCTCGGTTTTCACCCGATCAAACTCAGTGTTCGCCAGAGCGAAACTCAGTTTTCAACGGAGCAAACCCAGCGTTGACCGGTGCCCGAGCGCGACAGCGCCCGTGGCCACGATCAACTCAACAATCAGGTCGCAAACGAGACGCGTTGGTTGTTGGTCGCTGGACCAGCGTTGGCATCGAGTCGAAAAAAAACATGAGAAGCCTCCCCGGCATAGAAAAGATCCCGACTAGATCGGGCTCGCCGATCGCTCGGCAAAGAGAAGAGAAGAATCAATCGTCATCCGCACGCAAAATGAAGATCTGCGAATCGGGATGATTGTTGAAGCTGTCTGGGTGCGCGTAGACGCGCTCCGATAACTTTTTCTGTATTCCACTTTTGGAATGGGCACCGGCGTCCTGCCGAGCTGCGTTGAGATGAGGTAGAGAAAAGTGGCATTTGGGGGCGATCACGCTGCCCGCAGCCTTGAGTAGTGTGGTGACGTTAGCCCGGGCAAGAAGGTGTGTCAACTAATTCCCACCCCCAGCGGGGCATTAATTTTCGATGCAGCGTCGGCCTGATGAACGCCGCCAGGATGTTCTAGATTCGGGGTAATTCCCAAGTCAGGTGGGATCGAACCGCCCGCTGGGGATTCGCGGGTTTGCGACTGTGATCACGAGTTGAATCGGGCGCGTGCTACTGGATTGGCGCCAAGAGTCTCGCGCCGTGCACAAGCAATCGGAATGCATACGACGCATCCTCCAGTTCGCTCGCCGGTGCGGGATCGCTGTTGCTCAGGTCGGTTTCCAGCATCTCGGCAACCTGCTGAGCAAACCGCTGATCGAACAGCAGCATCATGATTTCGAAATTCAAACGGAAGGAGCGGTTGTCAAAATTCGCCGTCCCGATGCCCGCCATGCTGTCATCGACAAGGATCACCTTTTGATGCATGAAGCGGCTTTGATAGCGATACATTTTCACGCCCGCGGCTTCCATTTGCGGCAGGTAGGAATAAGACGAAAGCCAGACCAGCGTTGAGTCGGACTCCTGCGGAATCAGGACCCGCACGTCGACGCCCCGCAGGGCGGCCAATTGCAGAGCGGTGACCATTTGCTGGTCCGGAACGAAGTAGGGGCTGGCGATCCAGACTCGATCTTTCGCTCCATGGATTGCCTGGAGAAAAAACATCGACGCTGTTTCAAAGTCGTCGGCTGGCCCGCTGGGGAGACAGAGTCCGACCAGGTCATGTTTCATCTCGGGCGTCGACGCCAATGCGGCTTCAGCCGGTTGAGGATCCCAGTTCAGGTCATCGAGCAGTTTGTCACAGACCGCGTGCCAATCTTCGGCGAACACGATTTGGCAACATTGCACCAGCGGTCCCCGGACCAGGACGTGCGTGTCTCGATAGGGCGCCGCTTTGCCGTCGCCGCTGAGGTATTCATCTCCGACGTTGTGTCCGCCCACGAGCGCTTCGCGTCCGTCCACGATGACCAGTTTTCGATGGTTGCGAAAGTTCAGCCGGGTTGGCGAGACATCCTCCAGCGGAGGATTGAACCCGTGGACTTCGACACCGGCTTCGAGCATTTCCTCGACGTATCCGCGGGAGAGATTTCCGCTGCCGTATTCGTCATACAGCACCATCACGCGCACGCCCTCGCGTGACTTGCGAATCAAGACGTCTTTCAATCGGTTGCCAAGATTGTCGTCGCGAAGAATATAGAACTCGACAAGAACATACGAGCGAGCGCGCTCGATTGATTCGAACATCGCGTCGAAGGTTTCGACACCGTCGACCAACAGCTCGGCGGAATTGCCGCGGGTCAGCGGAAGATTCACAAGCCGTTGAAGTAGTCGTTGCGAATCATTCTCTGCATCGTGCGACAATCCGGCCGCGGCAAGGTCTTCGTTGAGCTGTTCGAGGATCTCTCCGCCCCGGGCGCGACGGTCCCGAAACGCGATTGCGTATTCGTCATAGTCGGTTTCGCCAATCATCCAGTAGACCGGAACAGCGATGTAGGGAAACGTATTGAGTGAGACAATCCATGCGATCGAGCCCTGGGGAGTTCGGTTTTCGACAAGCACATTGAGTGAGCTGAGTACTCCGAGCACGTGGGCGATCAGGACAAAAGCGGCAGTCAATCCCCGACGGTGAAGTCGGGCCCAGGCAGCGGTGCGACGCAAATGAGTGCTGCGCATGTAGACGGCGCGAAACGGCGACCAGGCCAGCCGCCACATGTTGCGACGTGCATCGCGGATGGTGTCATGAATCCTGCGCAGTGCAGAAAGTGAAAAGAACGAATCGTTGGTGCGGGCTTGCGAGTTGCTCATCAGGACTGCTTTGAATGGGTCGACCACGTGAATGCTGGTGATCGTGATGTCCCATCAAGGCGACTGTCGTGCCAAAGTTATCGCGAAGAAAGAATATTTCCGTTGAAAACACGAAAACAAAAACGGGTCCTATGTTTTCCCCCGGCAAAGGCACATTGATTGCACCTCGGCACGCCCGGTAATTCATATCGGACCCCGGAGGTCATAAGATGAGAATCTCGTTTTCGACTGTGATTCTGCTGCTGGCCCTTATCGCCGGCACCGCGTGGGCTGGTTGGTGGTCGATCAGCTCGGGCGAAAATGACACAACGATACGAATCGACAACACCGAGATCCGCAGCGACACCGCGGAGATTCGATCGAACCTTGACAACGCGGTGCGGAACGCGAAACATGCCGTTGATTCAATCGATCGCGATTCCGAGACACCTGAGACATCCGATCCAAGCGACGGGTGACGGGATCGACGGCGAGACGAAGGACGGATGTTGTTTGACGAGTGAACCGATCGACGCGTGGTCGGGTGCAGCAATTTGGAGCACAACCAGGAAATGTGGACGCTTGCCGCCACGTTGAACGAATCGGTGATATGGTGGTCGGTTGCCGGATCGATCATTGTTTTCATTGGTTCGTTGATCGCGATCCCCTGGATCATCGTGCGACTTCCCGCCGATTATTTCAATCATCGCCGCAGGCATCCGGCACCGATGGGAAAGAGGATTGTGCTCTATTACGGTGCGCTTGCGCTCAAGAACGTGATCGGCGTTGTCTTCGTCGTGATGGGCATCGCGATGCTTGTGTTGCCGGGCCAGGGCTTGTTGACAATCCTGATCGGGCTGTCGTTGATTGACTTTCCCGGTAAGTACCGCCTGGAACGCTATATCGTTTCACGGCGGCTGGTGCTGCGATCACTGAATTGGTTGCGACGGCGGGCGGGCAAGAGACCGTTTCGCCTCGGTCGTCGTTACCAGGTTGCGGCCTCCTAAGCGGCTCCTCGTTCCGTGCCGTCCGTCCTGGCCCGAAGCTCGAGTCTCTTTCTTCCCTCAACCGCGTCCCCGCGGGAGTGTCGGTGCCGTCAAGGTGTCCTGCTTCGGTGGAACACGAGCGGATGCCGCTGGGTGCCGGAAGACGGCAAATTGACGGGTTATTTGTACACCGTTATAGTGCCCGCACTTCGATGAGGAACAGCGATGGCAACGACCGTGACGACAAGTGATCGGGCATCCGGGTTTGGTGTCACCCAGCGCCGAGATAACTGGTGGGTTGGGCCGTTGGCGACCGCCTTGGGTTTGGGCGCGTTTGGCGTCTACGCAACATTTCGAGCGGTCTACAACGCCGAGTACCATCTCGGCGCCGGAACGGGTGAGATGGAAAGTCACTCGTACCTGCTGTCTCCTTTTTATTCGCCTCTGATTGTGTTGCCGTTTCTGCCGAGTTGGATCTCGCCGGCGTTCTTGATTCTCTGGGCGCCGGGCGGTTTTCGGCTGACCTGTTACTACTATCGCAAAGCCTACTACCGAGCATTCCTTCTTGACCCGGTTGCCTGCGCCGTCGGCGAGCCGCGTAACGAGTACGCGGGCGAGCGGAGACTGTTTCTGTTCCAGAATCTGCACCGGTATTTTCTTTACTTTGCACTGTTGTTCCTGGTGTTGCTTTCGATTGATGTCGTGTTGTCGTGCCTTTGGCCCACGGCCGGCGGCGGCAAGACATTCGGGGTCAGCATCGGAACGCTGGTCCTGACGGCAAACGTCGTGCTGTTGTCGCTGTACACGCTGGGGTGTCATTCGCTGCGGCACCTCGTCGGAGGCAGCGTCGATTGTTATTCGTGCGTTGCCCTCGGCAACGCGCGTCACAAAGCTTGGAAGGGCGTCTCGATCTTGAATCGCAAACACATGCTGTTTGCGTGGTCGAGTTTGTTCATGGTTGGTTTCGCCGATTTTTAT
>JAHELS010000107.1 GCA_024644085.1 Rhodopirellula sp. | reverse complement strand
CCCTTCGAGTCGGTGCCGTCGTGGATGTAATGTGCGCCAACAAAACCAGGTATCGACGTCGACTCGGTCCAGAGGCCGACCCGCTCGGCGACGATGTCGTCCAGTACCATTCCTAAAAGCGCATCGGGGTCGATCGATGCATCGCCCCCTTTGTTTTCCGGTTTACCTCCTGCATCTCGCCATTGCCGGGTGGCCTCGCCAAGACGTTGCTTGATCTCGCGTCGGCGTTGCTGTTGCAATTTCAGCGCCGACTCGTCGGCCGGTGACAACGGCAAATCAACTGTATGCCACTTCGAGACATTCGAATGGACCAGCGATTTCGTTCCTTTCAAGATTCCCGCCATCGCGTAGTAGTCATGCGTGGGAATCGGATCGAACTTGTGATCGTGACAGCGTGCGCACCCAATCGTCATTCCCATCAACGCCTTTCCGATCGTGTCGAGTTGTTCATCGACCACGTCCATCTCGAGGATGTCCTTATCCTGCATTTCGTAATTGATGGGTCCAAGCAGCAGGAAGGCGGTCGCAACGATCTGACGTTGTTTTTGCTGCCAGTCGTCCGCATCGAGAAGGTCGCCGGCAATTTGCTCAGTCAAGAACTGGTCGTACGGCAGATCTTCATTCAGCGAGTCGACGACGTAATCGCGGTACCGCCAGGCATCCGGGAACAGCAGCGTACGACCACCGCCACTGGATTCCGCGAAACGAACCACGTCCAACCAATGCCGGCCCCATCGCTGGCCGAAGTAGTGAGAGTCCAACAATCGATCGACCAGGTCGTCGTAAGCGGTTGGCGAGCGGTCGGACAGGAACGTTTTGATTTGTTCCGGAGTCGGCGGGATGCCGATCAGGTCGTAGTGAAGCCGTCGCAAGAGTGTCGCCGCGTCAGCATCCTCGACTGGCGACAAGCCAGAGTGTTCAAGACGGGAGAGCACAAATCGATCGATGTCGGTTCGCGGCCAGCCGACATTCTCAACCTCCGGTACGTCGGGTGTCGCTACGGGCCGAAAAGACCAGAACGACCTGCCTTGATCCACCGTTGGTGTCACCGGATCGGCGTCTGAAATCCGATCGTCGGCACGCGGATCCGTCGCCCCAGCCGCGATCCAGGCCCGAAATGCCTCGATCGTATGCTCAGGCAACTTGCCGCGCGGCGGCATCTCCAATTCGGGATCCTCGTAGCTGATCGCCCGCAACAGCAGACTCGCATCGTCGCCAGGCACAATGGCGGGCCCGCTGTCTCCACCACTTGACCATCCATTGCGGGACTCGAGATTCAACCCGCCCTGTTGTTTTTCCGAACCGTGGCAGCGCACGCACTCAGCGATCAACGTGGGCCGAATCTGTTTTTCGAAGAACTCGAGCGTGTCGGCCTCATCCGCGATGACGGTCGAACAGAACCCCACCAGGATTGCGGAGACCGCAACCGAGGCAATCCGTTGAAGCATCCATTGGAGCGTGGGAACCATCTATTCAGCGATCAGATCGGTGTCATCGAAGGAAGTAAAACGCTTTCATGTTCAACAGCGCGTGGCCAAGATCCGCCCATGCGCGCCGATCCATCGTTCCGTGCAACTCCGCCTGCTGTGCGAGAAACTGCTGCAACAACTCCGTTTGTTCCGGACCCGGAAGGACTCCGTGGGATTGTTCGACCATCGCGGCGATTCGATCCGCATCGCTCCAATTCGATTCGGAAAGAATCCGGTCTGCCCAAACTTTCGATTGCTGGACCACCAACGGATCATTCATCAACGTCAATGCCTGGGCCGGTACGTTCGATTGGCTTCGGCGTCCTTTGGGGCCAAATGGACTCGGCATGTCGAAGTTCATCAAAAACGGATTCAGGAAATTCCGATAGATGGAAAGGTAGATACTCCGGCGGCCGTTGCCATCAAGCGGACCACTGGGACGCGCACCGCGCCCCGTCATGAAAGGTGTGCGATGCGTCGGGACGCTGGGGCCATACAGCTGGGGATCCAATCGCCCCGACACCATCAAAATTGCGTCACGAATTGATTCTGACGGCAATCTTCGGACGCTCATGCGGTGCACAAGAACATTCATCGGATCGGTTACCGCAATTTTTTCCTCGTCCAACTCTTGGTGGGCTCGGCTGTCCTGGCGATACGTTCGCGAGAGCACAATTTGACGAATCGAATGTTTCATCGACCAACCGTTGCGCATCAAATCCTGTGCGAGCCAATCAAGTAATTCCGGATGGCTCGGTGGCTGACCCTGCGGCCCAAAATCATCAACCGTTGGAACGATGCCCCTTCCGAAAACGTGATGCCAAAGACGGTTGACGATCACACGTGCCGTCAATGGATTGTCAACACTCGCCACGCGGTCCGCTAATTCGAGCCGGGATTCCCTTTCGCCGCCAAGCGCTTCGAGGAAACGCGGGGGCACCACTTGACCCAAGTTTTGGTGGCTGCCGCGAATGTAAACATGGGCGTCTTCAGTGGTTCCCTCGGCCATCGCGACAGCAAACCGGGGCGCCGGAATCTGCTTTGAAACTGTTCTCGCCTGCTCGAGAAGTTCGGCAGATTCAGGGCTGAGTTCGCCCAGCGTGATCAAACCCTCCCGCAGCATCCATGCGATCAACCGGTTTGATCGACCTTGTCGCAGGTTTCGCAGTCCTTCTCGCCAGCGATGATTGACGAGTGATGCATGGGGTTTCCTCTCGACGGCTGCGGATGGGGGAGGGCCACTGGAAAACCTGATCTCGTCGATCGCAATCGTCGCATCACCGTTGTCGACGAATTCGAGGTACGCCTTGTGTCCGACATACTTGCGAAGATCGCCGCTCAAACTTTTCCACTCCCATTTCCCACCTGTGTCGGTGCCCTTGGCGTTGAGAAAGGTCCCCCGGAACAAGAGCGCGTTGAAATGAGCCATCTGGTAGTTGTCAATGATCACGCGAACCGTTGCATTGGCGGAGGCTTTCATCCGGACGTGGATCTGGGGCGAAGTGATCTCGAACGTCGGAGAACGCAAGATGCCGGATTGCTTCACGCCGGACAGGCTGCTGTCGACCGTCCCCGGATTCGCCATGGTGCCATCGACCGCAAGGGTCAACTTGTCGCCGACCGGCGCAAATGCGATCCCGGATGTCGACCACCCCGGCGGCAGATTTCCCGAATCGAAGTCCTCCAACACGACATCTTCAGAATCTTTCCATGACGGATTCGAGGCTCCGGGAATGTGATCAAAACGGTCGATCCAACGCTTCAATCTTTTCGGCTCAAGTCCTCTCGACTGGGCTACCTCGTCAATCCACTGGGGTGGAATGTCCGCCCCCTTCTTATCAGTGCTGCGCCGCCGGAGGATTGACTTAGCCGCGTCAAAATAACTTCCCGGCCGAAACCGGCTTTCGATTCCGCGGTCGATTGACTGCAGACGCTTTGCCGCGGCGCCCCGCAATTCATTCACCGCGTCGGTCGTGTTGCGCCCCTGTTGTTTTGGATCAAGCAAAGCCTCCTGACGACAACTGCTTTGAATGTAGGCGCTTAGCGCATAGTAATCAGCCGTCGAAATAGCATCGAACTTGTGATCGTGGCACCGGGCGCACGCGACGGTCAATCCGAGAAAGGCCTTTCCGAATACGTCAATTTGGTTGTCGACAATATCAGCTTCATTACCAAGGACATCGGTCGGCGCATGCGTCGCCTCATGGAAATACCAGAACCCAGTACCGATAATCGATTCATTGAAGTCTTCGGTGGGATGCCGCCGCGGCTGCGGCATCAAGTCGCCGGCAAGGTGTTCGCGAATGAATTGGTCGTAGGGCACATCCGCATTGATGGCACGGATTAGATAGTCGCGGTACTCGTGCGCGTGATTCAGGGGGTAATCGAATTCGTGCCCATAGGTTTCGGCGTAACGGACCAGGTCCATCCAGTGCCGTGCCCACTTTTCACCAAAGTGATGTGAATCGAGCAATTCGGTGACGACCCGCTCGTACGCCTGGTCCGATTCGTCGGCGAGAAACTTCGCGACTTGCCCCGGCGTCGGCGGCAATCCGATCAAATCAAAGTAGACACGTCGAATCCATATTCGTCGGTCCGCGTCGAGTGCCGGGCGCAACTCCGCCTCCTCAATCTTCGCAAGAACGAATCGATCGATCGGAGAATTCGGCCACGACTCATCAGCTACCTGCGGTGGCGAGGGATCTGCGATCGGCCGCCAACTCCAATGTTGATCGTATCGCTTCCATAGATCGAACTCTTCGACCGTCGCCCCGTCGCCCCGAGACGCCTTGGGTCGCGGATCGGGCGCGCCCATTTTGACCCACTGCTCGAGGATGGCGATCTGCTTCGGCGGCAACTTTGATCGTGGCGGCATACCGCTGACAATGTCTTCGCCGTACCGGACCGCTTCGATCAGCAAGCTTTTATCGGGATCGCCGGGGATAACCGCGGGACCCGAATCGCCGCCGGTTTCCCAGCCCCACTTTGAATCGAGCACCAACCCAGCTTCGATGTCTTCGGCCTCAACCGAATGACATTCATAACAATTCTCGACCAGGATCGGCCGCACCTTCGACTCAAAGAATTCGACTTCTTCGCGGCTCGGTGTCTCGGCGATGCCACGCGTTCCGAGCAACACGAGCAGACAAACGCCTGCCAAAGTATGCCTGCCCAATCGCTGCATGAATCCTGTTTCCATTCCCGCCGGGTTCATGCCTTGACCTCGTGAATGAGGGTTCATGCAATGACCTCGTGCATGACATGTCCGTGAACATCGGTCAATCGCATGTCGCGACCGCTGAAGCGGAAAGTGCTTTTGGTGTGGTCAATTCCCAACAAGTGCAGCATTGTCGCGTGCAAGTCATGAATCTCGAACCGATTTTCTACCGCCCGATACCCCCACTCATCGGTCTGTCCAATCGACACGCCGCCCTTGATTCCCGCGCCGGCCATCCAGATCGTGAATCCGAATGGGTTGTGGTCCCGTCCATTGGCACCCTGTGCGAACGGGGTGCGACCGAACTCGCCTCCCCAAACGACCAGTGTCGAATCGAACAGTCCGCATCTCTTGAGATCTTTCAGCAATGCCGCTATCGGCTGATCAACCGTGCGACAATTCTTGTTGTGACCGTCGACCAGTCCAGAGTGCTGGTCCCAACGGTCGCCGTTACCTCCGGGACACGTCAGCTCGATAAACCGCACGCCCCGCTGGACCAATCGCCGCGCGAGCAGACACTGCATCCCGAATGTTTGAGTGTTTTTGAATTCCGCCTCGAGCCCATAAAGTTTCCTGGTCTCTTCGGTCTCACTGCTCAAATCCATGAGATCAGGCACAGCCGCTTGCATGCGGTAAGCGGTTTCATAGTTCTGTATCGCTGCTTCCACCTCCGATTCACCACCGAGTTGACCATTGAACTGCTGATCGAATTGACGAATTAAATCCAGCTTGTTGCGCTGCAGCGCGGGCGTCGCTTCGGTAGGTCGGATGTTGGCAAGCGGTTGTTCCTTGGGCAGGAAGACGGAACCCTGGTACGCCGAGGGCAGAAAGCCCGAACCAAAACAGTCCAGTCCGCCCGGTGGGATCAACCCTCCGTTGAGAACAACGAAGCCAGGCAATTCGCGGTTTTCGCTGCCCAGACCATATCCAAGCCAGGCACCCATGCTGGGCCTACCCTGGAACCCGCTTCCGGTGTGAAGGAAATAGTTCGCGGACGTGTGTTCGGAAAACTTCGAGGTCATCGACTTGATGACGGCAAGATCGTCGGCGACTTCCGACAAATACGGGAATAGTGAACTGATCCAATGACCACACTGGCCGTGCTGCTTGAACGACCATTGGCTCTTGAGCACTTTGCCAACGTTATCGAATTGGGTTGGTGCGAGCTTGCCGATCACCTGCCGCGGATCTTTTCCATCGTGCTTTTCCAGCATCGGTTTAAAATCGAAGGTGTCGACTTGCGATGGACCACCGTCCATGTACAGAAAGATGACGTTCCTGGCACGCGGCGCGAAATGTGGTTGTTTCGGGGCCAGCGGGTTGGCCGTTGCCCCATACGCGGGCTCGCGAGCCAGTGCACTCAACGCTACGGCGCCGAAACCATTGGCGCACCAACGAAGCATTTCACGGCGGTTTTGAGGGCGCGATTCGAATCGGCCGCAGTGATGGGTGCGTGGATTTCTCATATCGAATCAGCAGCGAATAGATGAGCGCGAGTACGAGGCATCATTACCGGCCGTGCGGCGTCGCGTCGCGAAAGCCGTTGATTGAACGAACGGGACATTGAACGAACGGGACATTGAACGGTCAATTGAAAGTGGCGACCAACGGGATTGTGGCTGGCCGTCGCAAAGGTGGGCGTGGCGGACATTCTGTGATCCCGTCGGCACGTCACACCAGTTTAACAGGCATGCCAAAAAAAGTGACCTGCGAGGCCCGTTTTTGACCCTGTCGAAACCGCCGGATTAACGAAAGGATCACCGTTTTTCCAATGATTTCGCCAATCTTTCCGCATAGACGCGGGCAATGTCGCCCATGTAGTGGTGGGGGGCATCCTCGGCAGCCCGCGCGAGAAACTGGTGGGCTTGCTTCAGTTCGCCACGCGCGTCGGCATCCACACCAAGATAGAAATTCCCGTAGAACATTGCGTCCGCTTTTGCTCGCGACTCATCCGGCACACTGTTCATCTTCTTGACAATTGCATTGGAATCACCCGTATTCAACATCTCCAAAACCTCCTTCATTGGGATGCGGGGGTCGTTCGGGGCCGGCAAAACCATCTTACGCGCCGTTTCGATTGTGTCGGACTTTGCCACACAAAGAAAATGCCACGCTGCGTTTTCAACATCATGCGGATTCACCTTGCGATGTTCTTCGAATTGTTCCGCGCCCTTCTCGTATTCGCCGACAAAATAAAGGGCGATTCCGCGCTGCCAGAGTCCGGGCATCTGCTGGGGTTCTGCGGCGATGTAACGGTCGAACAGTTTTACCGCGTCCTCGATTTTCCCGGTCCGCAAAAAGATGTCGCCGGCAAGGCGCATCGATCGGGTGTCATTGGGATACTGCCGCATCATGGCGTCGGCGGCAAGGACTGCCGTCGCCGTGTCGCCGGTTTGCAGCGCCCTGAGCGATTGGGCACGCAGCGCGGAAATCGACATCGTGTCCGATGATTCGGCGGGAGTGTGGACCTGTGAGTGCTCGCTATCCTGCCGAGTTGTATCCTGGGCCCGAGCGAGACCTTGAGCAACACACCCCAATCCAACGACAACAGCGAGAAACTGAACACGATTCACGACCATTCCTTTGCGTTTTTTTGTTCGATAGCTCAGATCGGGACAGCAGCGGATTGCATCAATCGGCATTGTCGACGGGAGCAACGATTTCCAGCAACTCGATGGCCGGCGTGTTGTCACAGTAGATCAAAGCGGTCCGTCCGAATAACTGCTCGCCGATTTGCAAGCGAAGGAAACCCGCCAGGCTCGGACCAGCCTGGACACGCCAGAGCCCAAACAACTGGACTTCGCGCAGCACGTTGTGCTCGATCAAGACACGCCCGAGAGGAATATTCTGGCTCTCGATTTGGGCCCACACGTCCGCGTCGAGTGCTTCGATGTTCAGTCGCACAATTCCGTATTGAACGATACGCTTGGTATCGACCGTTACCAACGTGATTTCGCGAGCGTACCAGTTACCGCGAGTATTGCAGCGGTGGACCTTCACATCGACCTTCTCGTCGTAATGAGACTCAACCGTGACGGTCATGTGTTTGTGATGGTTCAGCAGCGCATCGTACGGCCCAGGAACCGATGTCACGCTTTCGAAGTGCCCCAATTGCTCATGGCCCACCGGCGCTGCATAGAACTCGTCAAGGAGTTCTTCGATTTCAATCCGGGGATCGTTCGACGACATGACGTCGCTCATTTCACAGTCACTCGTAACGAATTCAATTACTGCCTACCGCACTGACGCCTCGACGCCAATCGAGACCACTGCGGGCGACGGCATCTCGGGCCTCTCCAAAACGGTATCGACCAAAAAGTAGAAGAGTCGACGCAGGGGATCGATATCGACCTCATCGGCAACCTGCTCGGCCCGCGCCTGGTGCTTGTCAACCAATTTCAGTGCCGTCTCGAAAACGTCGGCTTTTTCGTACAACTGGCGAACCCGTCGCAAGCGTTCTTCGTCGGCCAATCCGCAATCGGGTTCAGCCAATCGCAGCAGTTCATCCGCGTCCCCGTCGGACAATGTTTCGAGTGCCAGAGCCCACAACAGAGTCGGTCTGCCGCCAAACACATCGCCACCGGCTGACAACTTATTGGTTTCGTCGCCCGTCCAGTCTCCCAGGTCATTAAGGATCTGGAATGCGACACCGAGATTTCGACTGAACGTTCGAATCGCATCGCGGTAGGGTTCCGCATCGGCGGCCAACCGGACGCCGCTCAGCAGCGCCGCCTCGAATGCGGGCGATGTCTTCAATGCATAGACCTTCAATGCGTCCAAGGGGGACAAGCGGCGATCTTTTGCGTCGCGCCACAACAATTCGGCGCCTTGTCCCTCAGCCAACCGCGTGTGGGCGGCGGCGAGTGCGTCGAGCACATCGACCCGCGCGGCGGGATCAACTTTGTCACGATCGTCGCTTCGGCTCAGCAACCGGTATCCCAATCCAATCAAGTAGTCACCAACGTTGATGGCGGTTGGAAGTCCGAAACGCCGATGTACCGCGAGTTGCCCGTACCGAAACGCGTCATCATCTTCGATGTCATCGTGGACGAGGCTTGCCTTGTGGAACGTCTCGATGCTCATCGCCGCGCGGCGAACCGACACGGGGATTTCCGCTGCTCGCGACTGGCCATCATGCTCGGTACAACTCCCGCCCGTCATCGCATCATAAGCCGCCAATGTAATGAACGGCCGCGAATGTTTGCCGCCACGACTGAGGAAGTCGTACGCGATATGCTCGGTTGCCGCGACCGTATCGATCGATTGAATCGTGTCCATGGTGGCTGCGACATCGCCGAGAGCCTCGTTGGCGCGGATCCGAGGCGCTAGCTCGTCAAGCGCGTCGGACTCGAACAGATTCGCCGCGGCACGCATCAGATGGACGTAACTGCGTGTGGCCCGGACAGCAGGAACGTACGGCGTCCTGATCATTTCGTCGACCCACCGCTCGTCCACCTTTGTGTTTCGACAATCACTGCTGAGCAGCGGTACGGCCATGCAGGGGATCCCCGCGAGCAAAACTTTGTCAATCGCCTTTTCGAGAACATTGAGACAGGCAACACCGACAACCGCGTCGACATATCCGCCGACGATGATCTTCATTACGACTGGCGAACCCTCGGCGACCAACACGCGGTAACCCATCTCTTCGGCGAGTCCGCGGAAATCGGCAATGCTGCACGCTCCGCATTCCTTGCAATTCATACCGAATTGATCGTAGTCGGCGGGACAACCTTCGGCATGCTTGAGACAATGCGGCAACAAGAACAAACGCCGCTCGGGAGGCACGCTCGACAACGACTCTTTCCAGAACTCGCTGCTGATCATGACCATCATCCAACCAAGGTAGCCCTCGGGAAGATCCGCCTCGGCCAGCGCGTGCCGCGCAATCCGCTCCATCTCGTCTTTGGTCATCGGGACCGAGCGATCGATCCGGGACGCGATTTCACCGCAGCGGTCTCGCAGACTCGTGCGCAATTCCAGTGTTTCGGGTACCACCTTCAAATGACTCGTCTTACGACGAGTCGACCGCTCGCCGGCAGAAGCCTCCGCCGCGGTGGTTGCATCAGTGCTCAGTCCGGTTGACAAACCGTATACCTCAGTGGTGGCTCGTGACGGTTTCGATTGTTCATCGAGGCCAATCCGAATTCATTTCATCCTCGGTCGCTCGCAAGTACTTGCCGAGCGCCGCAGTGATGAAAATCAACGGATACAGCTTTTCGTGGTACCAAAGCTTGGCAAAGTAAAATCCGATCGGCCAAGGCACGCGGTGATGTCGATCTTCCGCACTCTGAAGCAGAAATTCGACGCCTCGGATTATAGCCTCCCCGGCAGCGTTCTTCCCACCGCCCGATCCAATTGGGAAAAACGAGCCAACTGGGAAAAACGAGACAGAATCGACGTTTCCTCGGCCCTCTTCCGCATCGCCCCGACGGATGTCCAATTCAACCCCGCGACCGGCCGCAAGGTTTCGCTCTTCAAGCCAGAGCGTCGCCAGGGCCTCCACGGCTAAAGCGGTCTCCTCGATGCTGCTGGTCGGCGGATTCGTTGAGGCGTGAAACCATTGACGTACCGAGGGTCCGCCCCCCCATCCGCCATCGGGGTTCTGGCAATCGATTAGAAAACGACAGCCTTGCGATCGGGAATCCGGCGACAAGCCCCCCAGAGCGCTCGCGATCAGCACGCGTGACGTTCCGTAGACCGGGTTCGACTCGTCGTCCCGATCCTGGTTTCCAAACCAGAGGGGCAACCACGATCCATTGGACTGCTGGTTTGCTTCCAGAAAACGGATCGCCTTGCGAATTCGCATCGAAGACCGAGAGTCCATCGGTACCTCGTCGGATTGTGCCAGCAAGGCCCGCAGCGCGTGGGCAGTCAAGTCGTTGCTGCTGCGATCAAAAGGCAGCTTTCCCCATCCGCGACAAAAGGTCGGCCATCCACCGTCGCGATTCTGAAGTTTGAAAAGCCAGTTGCGTCCAGACTCAACAGCGAGATGGCACTCATTGCTCAGGTCGTCATTGTTTTGAACTCGCCGCGACATTTGACTGATTGCGAGGATCGCGGCGGGAGTATCGTCGCTGTCGGGAACGGCGCCGCTGAGGTCGCTCCATCCCCAACCACCGGGCTCAGCGCCGGTGAAGGGGTGTCGAGTTTTGTGCTGGCACGCCAGGTGCCAACGTAGCAACGAATCGCTGTACCAGGATCCATCGTCGCATGGGTCGCACGCAAGCGAATGAATCGCAAGGGAGCTCACCCAGGTCGCGAGGTTGGTGTCGATCGGCCAACTGCCTTCGCTCGTCATCGATTCGCCCAAGAAACGCAAACCCGAGCGAGCCACTTCGTGATTTCCACGACCAGTCGCGGCCAGACTCATCACCACGAATGACGTCAGGGGTGTCGCCTCGAGGTAGCCTCCACTTTCAGGCTGCATTCGATGCAACACCTTCAGGGTCCGCCCAATCGACGCGGACCGAATCCACCGCAGAGGCAACACGGCTTTTCGACCATGGAAATGCCTCGCCTGGCCGATCGCGACGAGCGCGGGAATCGCGTAACTGACCACCGGCATTTGCAACAGACGGTACATCGACTGTGGAAAGACTGCCGCTTCAAACGGCAATGCTGTTACCGAGTCCCAAGAAACCAATCCGGCAATCGCAAGATTCGTCATGATCGGAACGACGAACGTCTTGTCTTTGCCGTAACGTTCCCGCAGCGCCTCCAATCCCCCCGCCTCGTTGATGTACACCTGCAATCGCTGCTGTTGCTCCGGCCGGAGCGACGTTCCAATCGCATCGTCGGCCAATGCGCTGGCCGCCATCACGAGATAGCTTGTGGCGATATTGGAATGACTACGATCGGTATCGCCGAATCCTCCATCGGCGTTCTGCTGGGTGCAGAGATACTCGACACCGCGGCCAACAAAGTCGCGAACGTTGCCCTCCACCGGCAAATCATCGCCTTGGTGCTTCAGAAACGCGGAGAACGCACTGATCGCCGTCGCGGTGCTCAGCGCCGAGGGGGACAATTCACCGATCCAGTGCCCGTCGTCGGTTCGCTCGGCGAGCAATTCTTGGCGCAGGGCGTCAAGTGTCGTGCGCGCCCTGTGTCGAAGCGAAGTCATTACGATGGTTTTCTCGGTGAGAAGAATGTTGCGGAGCAACCCGCCAGAGGCGTCAGACTTGATTCACGGCAATGCCGGTATCAGGATGACTGCGAATAAGTTGTCCGCAAGTGGTAAGATCATCGCTGAACCGTCCGAAGCGAAAGTATCAACCACATCGCCCACTGGGTCACACTTGGCCGGGCAAAGCCGTCACGACGCCTCAGGATCGACCAGCGAAATGACACAACGCATTCGCCTTCTGATAGCCACCGGGTCGATGGGAGGGGGCGGCAGCGAGCGTCAGATTATCGGTATCCTTCGCAACCTCGACCGCAATCGCTTTCGTCCCGTTCTTTACCTGACCTATCCTCAGGGTGAGCTGCTCGAAGAAGTCCCCGATGATGTGCCTGTTCTTTCGTTCTGGGAATCACATCGCCAACCAAGAATCTACGTTCCGGGGCGAATCCATCGGGCACAGGTCCGAGATTTCGAGCGTGTGCTTAGGGAACAACAAATCGACGCTGTCTACGACCGTACTTTCATGATGACCCTGGTCGCCGGGCCGGCGACTCGGCGCTGCGGTGTGCCACGGATCTCGGTGGTCGTCGCTGATCCGTCGCAGGACGTTGCTCAGAATGCGGGCCGGTTTGTCCGCATCAAACGCAATCGATTGAAAAAGGCATACCTCGATGCAGACCGCGTCGCGACAGTCTCCGAAGGGGTTCGGCAAGCGACCATCGATTACTACGGGTTACCGCGTGAGAAAGTCATCACGCTTCGCAACTCGATCGACATCGAGAGGATCAAGAGATTGTGCGCCGAGGCGCGCCCCAGCTTCGACTCCGATCGATTCCACATTGTCGCAGCCGGCCGTCTCACACCGCAAAAAGGATTCCTTTACCTGCTCGAGGCGATTGAGATTGCACGCCGCCGTAGCCTGCCCATGCCAATCCAATTGCATCTTCTCGGCGCCGGGCCCCAGCACCATGAACTGGAATCATTCATCCAAGCCCGCGAGCTGGAGAATGATGTCCGTCTTTACGGGTTCGTCGCAAATCCGCACGCAGTGATGGCCGCAGCGGATCTTTTTTGCCTCTCATCGTTGTACGAGGGAATGCCGAACGCGTTGCTCGAAGCGATTGCCTGTCAGGTTCCAGTACTGTCAACGGATTGCCCGAGTGGACCTCGCGAGATTCTGCGCGACGGCAAGTTTGGAAAGCTGGTGCCGCCAGGGGATGCAAAGGCACTGGCCGATGCCATCGAACATGCAATCGGCAACCCAATTGAATGGAAAGCTCGCGTTGAACCGGCGTACCAGCATATTCTGCGCGACTATTCACCGTCGGCCGGAATCTCACGGCTCGAATCAACGATACTGTCCGTTGTTGAATCGCAGAACGCATGACAGCAAATGCCCGTTCGATACCCTGCGTCACGCAGGAACTCGGCGATCGTCACCTCCGACGGATCCATCATTGCCCTGCCGACGCAGGTATCAATGCACCGCGTTCGCGGTGCTCGCCTATCAACGATCAGTACTGCACGGTGATACCAAGCAGCGCCGAATGTCCAACTATCTCGTTCGACATCGTATCGTTCGCTCCGAACGGTGGCGAAGGCAACGGTCCGGTGACATCGTTCTTTACCAAATGGACGTAGGCTGCGTTCAATTGGACATTGCAGGCGATACGCAAGGAGGCTCCGACCGCAACATTCTGTTGCTGGATCAACGGCGTTACAATGTTCGTAAACACGTCGCCATCGCTGATCGGGTTCGCGTTGGCGTTATACCCGGTTCTTAATGTCAAGCGATTGCTGGCACGGTACTGAGCGCCGATCGCAAACGCAAATACGCTACTGAAACCAAGGTCTCGAAAGCCGTCCGAATTCTCGTAATCGAAATACCGGGCGTCTGCGGCGATTGTCCAATCGTGCCAGCCCGTGAAAGCCGTTCCCAGCGACAGAATCATCGGATAATCCAAGTCAAATTGAACCGTTCCACCGGGGACAAAGAAGTTGAACTCTTCGAACCACTGACGACTCTTGTACGTGAACCCATATTGCCAACAACAATTGGCAATGTAATGGACTCCGACCTGAAAACCACCTCCCCAATGCATGCGGTTGCCGCTACCAGGTACGTTCGCTGGTGTGACCACCGAGGGTCCCAGTGGGTCGAGCGTCAAATTCGCAAGCGTAACCGTTGGCGCAATTCCAACGGACAGACGATCGGTCAATCGACAAGCAAGCGTTGGAACAATCTGAAGAAACTCGGCGCTCGCAAATGCCGGTCCGGCGGCTAGCAAGGGGTTGGACGCATCGGCGGGCTGGTTGTTCTTGAAACCTGCGATTGCGTTGACGCCCAAGCCGATCGTCAGTGGCGAGTCGTCGATGTGGTGCACCCAACCGACGGTTGGAATCGGCGAAAACCCGCCGTCCCCGCTTGTCGCGTTGGTGGCGCCGCCGATCGTCGACGACAGTTCGATATCGACGTTGATCAACTCAAGGCCGAACGAAAGTTCTGATTGCTGAAGCGTCGTGATCGAGCCCGGGTTCCAATGCACAGCACCGATCGCGTCAAGTGCGGCCGCCGTGCCCGCACCACCCATCGATCGGTTTACGGGGCCGACCCCGGTCACGGCGATTCCCTGTGCAAGCGATGTTGACGCCATGCAACAATAGAACGCGATCGGGAACAGTAAGCTTCCGACATTCCTGATTGACAACACGAGACTTTGATTCCTCTGCATTGAGGGTTCGTTTGACCGGAGCACTCTTAACGGAGATTCGTCATGTAGTGGTGGCGCTTATCGGATCGACTGCTGAGAATGTTCGGGGCCAAAAATTGTGCTAATCCCTACGAATGCAATCGGACCTATCACGAGAAACCGTCATAATCGGTCAAGCTTGACAAGGCACGGGCATCCAGCGATGCATCGTCGGGGGGTCCGAACGACCGTTCTGGGAACCGCGAAACAAACATCGTGCTTCTGACACGCGCCTGACAACTTTGTGCACGTCGCGATTGGTGTGCATCCCTGCATTGGAAACTTGGGGCGATTACGCTGTACCACGAAGCGACCGTGATTGATCGCTGCTAGAATCGGCAGTGAATGAAACGGGGTCCCGCCGGCGCGCATCTCCCCCGCGACACCAAGATCCTCGAAGAAACGCATGACTCTGCGGTTGCTCTGTCACCACGGCCATCGGTTGGAAACCAAGGATGCGTCGTCCATCGATGATCTCACGTGCAATCGTTGCGGTTCGGTTTCGATGCGAATCGACGAGGACACACGGAAGGATCGACCCAACCATGTCACCAGCGACTGCGCTAACCAGGGTAGCGACGACCTGGAAGCGGACTTCGACGGATCCAATCTTGAGGATCCGATGTCTTCGATGTTTCTTACCCAGGACGAGGAATCAGTTCGCGACGGTCAAGGTCGGAAGGCGTCCGTAAGATCGAACCTACCCGCATCGGGGCTCAATGCGTCGCGACCGTCCGAAGGCCCGTCTGGCAACGGTTCACGCACCCGTTTCGAGCCACCCAGGCTAGCCGGATTCAAGATTCTCGAAGAACTCGGTCGCGGCGGCATGGGTGTCGTCTATCGAGCCCAGGACATTCAACGGGGGCGCGAGGTTGCGTTGAAAACGCTGCAGCGAATGAATCCCAGCAGCTTGCAGCGATTTAAGGCTGAGTTTCGGACACTTGCCGATATTGCCCACCCCAATCTCGCATCACTGTATGAATTGCTGTCCGACGGGCAGACTTGGTGTTTCAGCATGGAAGTTTTGAATGGGGTCGATTTTCTGCAGTACATCTGGTCCGGCTTTGATTTGCTTGACGCCGGCGACGATCCATCGCCGTCAACATCTGATTCGGAAAGTCCTCGGTTAACCGATCAACGAATCGAACGGCTGCAAGAAGCGACCAAACAACTGACTCTTGGTCTCGACGCTTTGCATCAGGCCGGCATTCTGCATAGCGACATTAAGCCATCCAATGTATTGATGACGACCGAAGGCCGGTTGTTGTTGCTGGATTTCGGTTTGGCGGCACCGCTTGATGACATCAAGGGGGAATCCAAAGTCATTCAGGGGACGCCTTTGTATATGTCGCCCGAGCAAGGTCGGGCAGATTCGTTGACGACGTCCAGCGATTGGTACTCGGTGGGCGTGATGCTTTACGAATTGTTGACCGGTCAATTGCCGTTTCGAGGCAAAGCTCGCGAGGTCCTGGCGAAGAAGCAAGCCGAGAATCCGATCGATCCGGCAGATCTACGTCCGGACAATCCCGAAAATCTCAACCAGCTTTGTCGGGCGTTGTTGGATCACGATCCGAGCGCACGGCCATCCGCTTCGGAGGTGCTACGATGCCTGGGCGCAACCGGCGAGGCTGCGGAACTGGATGCGTTCAATCAATCCGCCGCAAAGTCGCTATCGGTTCAGCTGGTCGGCCGCGACCGACACCGTGAAACGCTTCGACGCACGTTTGCTGAAGTCACGGTCGGTGATACGCTCTGCGCGTTTGTACACGGCACATCTGGAATGGGTAAGAGTGTTCTGGTCCGCAGCTTTTTGAACGACATCGGTAAGCACGAAGAAGTCGTGATCTTGGAAGGTCGTTGCTACGAACAGGAATCGGTGCCTTTCAAAGCGCTCGACAGTCTGATTGACTCGCTGGCCACGTTCTTGAAGACACTTAACGACGAACTTGTCCACTCCGTGATGCCTCGCGACCGACTGGCATTGATACGCGTGTTCCCTGTGCTGGGAGGGGCACCGGAGGTTGCGGGCGCTACGTATCCTTCGATCGACAATGCTGATGATCAAGAACTGCGGCAACGTGCGATGAACGCGCTGCGCGAGCTTTTGCAACGACTTGCCATCCGTGCACCGCTGGTTTTGTACGTGGACGATTTGCAGTGGGGTGACGTTGACAGCGCCGGTTTGCTGGCCGATTTGGTACGCCCGCCCGACGCCCCGCGCATGTTGTTGCTGGCTTCCTATCGGAGCGAGGACATCGGGAAAAGCCCCTGCCTGCAGGCGGTCAGCGATGCTTTTAACAGCGGACCGAACCGCCCGAATTTCACGCAGCTGTCTGTCGAAGCATTGACCCAAGAGGAATCGAGACAGTTGGCCTTATCGCTGCTCGATGGTGATCCCCAGGTAGACCAGGCGTATGCGACGCGGATCGCGGAGGAATCGGGAGGATTACCGTTCTTTGTTTGGGAACTTGCCCAATATGTTCAAGAAGATCCCGAAGTTGCCGATCAGAAACTTGTGTTGGACGACGTCATCTGGTCGCGGATCAGTCGACTGCCGGAAGAATCGATTCGCATGTTGCAGCTGATCGCCGTCGTTGGTCGGCCAACACCGACGACCGAGGTCTATCAGGCAGCCGACGCATTAGCAAAGGGCCCTAGCGTTCTCGGCATGTTACGCGCGAAGCACTTTGCGCGGACGACCGAATCGCAAGATGAAGGAACGGTCGTCGAAGCCTATCACGATCGCATTCGCGAATCCGTTTTGAATCATCTGGATCCGCAGATCGTCAAAGAGCTGCATCAAAAGCTGGCGGTCACCATCGAACAGGCGAGCGGAATCATCGTCGACGATGTGCATGCCTACTTCGATCAGACGCCGGATTTCGAGGAGCCTGATCAGCCCTACGAGCTCGAGAAACAGCAGTGGCAGCGGGTATTTGACGTGGCGTATTTCCATGATGCCGCCGGCCAGTACCAACGTGCGTTTCCGTACGCACTGCTGGCAGCCGAGCAGTCAAGAACGCAACATGCGTTGGAAGTTGCGGAGCAGCAGTTTCGGATTGCCCTTCGCGGGGCCAGTTCTGTTCGACCTGGGCTGCGATTCCGAGTTCTTGACGGGTTGGGTGACGTACTCGTGCTACGCGGTCGGTACGACGAAGCAAATGAACAGTTCGAAGCGGCGCGAGCTCTGGTGTCCGGAAACCAAAGGCTGGCGCGAATGGATTTCAAGCGGGGCGTCGCCTTTTTGAAAAAAGGAGATATGGGCGAGGCGCGAGATTACCTCGAAACTGCAATCACAGCGATCGGCGAACGAATTCCGTCGAAGATGACCGTGGTTCCCCGCGCGATCAAGGAGGCCGCCGTCCAGTTATTGCACTCCAGGTTTCCGCACCGATTCGTTGCCAGACGCGATCTCACGACCCCCACGGGTCAATTGGATCTGCTACGAGTTCGCATTTATGACCAGCTGACATTCAGCTATTGGTTCACACGCGGGATGAATTATGTCCTCTGGTCTCACCTTCGTCAGATGAACCTGGCGGAGTGTTATCCGCCATCCTCGGAATTGGGAAAGACATACGCGTTCCATGCCATCACCATGAGCGGGATTCCGATGGCCGAGCGAGGTGTTGCGTATGCCGAGAAGGCATACGCGATTTCCGTGGACAAGGGAGATTTTTGGGGACAGGGGAGAGCCCGCAGTTTCCAAACGTTTGCATTGCTCGTGCTGGGAAGGTTCAAGGAGGGCGTTGAGACAGGCTTGGAAGCAGTTCAGTTGCTTGAACAAGCAGGCGACGTTTGGGAAGCGAACATGGCGCGGATGATTGCCACCGTGCCGATGTATCACCTGGGTGACTTGGAGACAGCGTATCGCCAATCGAAAAAGGCCTACGAAATCGGAATCCAAACGGGCGACTATTCGGCGGTCTGCATTTCGCTGCTGTTCTGGCTTCCCGCGAACCCAAAGACGATTCCCCCGGGCGCGATCGAAGCCGAACTCGGACGACCGCGTGAAGACCCGCTTACGATCGTCGCCATGGTCTACGCGAAAGGACTGGAACTGTTGTTGTGCGACGACCAGCCCCGGGAAGCTGCCAAGGTGTTGGAGGACAGCCTTGCACAAGCCAGGCGGCTCGGTGCCCGCAACGTATGCCTGTTTAGCGCTGCAACCTGGAAAGCGACGGCGCTACGGATGACGGCCGAGCGTGAACCGGATGGACCCGTCAGACAGCGGGCAATCGGCGAAGCGTTGCAAGCGGTTCGAGCGGCGCTGAAGATCACGAAGAAATACCGAGCCTGCCGAAGCCATGCACTTCGCGAGCGAGCATTGATCGCGGAATTGGCTGGCAACGAGGACCAAGCACGTCGGTTCTTTGACCAGAGTCTGCAATCGGCGGAGGCCTACCAGGCGCGCTACGATCAAGCTAAGACGTTACTGGCCCGCGGCCAAGCAGGAAAGAAATTCGGCTGGCCAGATTCCGCCGACCAAATTGCCCAAGCACAAACCGCACTGAGCGAAATCGAAGATTTCGAGTGAGTGACGCGAGAACCCAGTGGGGCGCGCCCAAGAGCGACTTTTACCAAACGCCTCATCTGGAGAACTTGCAGCCGATGGATTACGGTTTAGCCACGCGTACGCGCCGGGAGCAATGTGGTCACAGACCGGGGCAAGCCTGCAAACGGGCAAGAGTCCCGCACAGTTGGGAATGACCAATGTCGGTGGCGGCGGACTTCCGGCACATCCTTCGAGGCAGATATGCAACGACGAGAATTCATTCAACGGGCGGCTGTGGGTTCCGCGGTGATCGCAGCATCCACATTGGCGACCACGGCGGCACCCGGCCGAGAGCCTATCGAGCGATCAGGGCCGCCACGATTCAAGATCGGCCTGGCCGCCTACTCGCTTCGCAATTATTTCTCGTTCATGAAAGGGGAACCGCGGCCCGCGGCCACCGATGGGCCGGGGATCGACATGGTCGGGTTCCTCGATTACTGCGTTGCACAGAACTTCGACGCAGCCGAGCTGACCAGCTACTTCTTCAAACCCGATGCCGACGAATCTTATTTCCTGGATCTGCGACACCAGGCCTACTTGCGTGGTGTGACAATTTCGGGAACTGCCATCGGAAACAACTTTACCGTTGGCAAAGGTCCGAAACTCGATTCCGAAATCAACGACGCGATCACGTGGATCGACCGTGCCAGCTTGCTTGGTGCGCCGC
>JAHELS010000106.1 GCA_024644085.1 Rhodopirellula sp. | reverse complement strand
GCCGATAGCGGGACCAGTGCGACCACCAGCCAGAACATCGGTGCGATCGGAGGTGCTCCAATGCTTCCCTCGCCGACTCCCATTTGGCGAAAGACGAACGAGCTCGTTACGAGCATACTTCCAGCATTGAGAATGGCCGTCAGCATGCTGAATGTCGTCACGGCACCCAGCTTGCCCCAGACGATTTCGCTTCGCAGGGCTGGGCTGCACAGCAGTGTCTCCAGTGTTCCTCGTTCTTTTTCACCCGCCACGAGGTCAATCGCCGGGTAGAACGCACCCGTCATTGCCCAAACCAGCATGATGAACGGAAGCAGCTTGCTCCAGAACGCAGTCTCACGCGTTTGGTCCGGTGCCAAATCGATCTCGTCCAGCTCGAATGGCGTCAGCAAATCGATATCGATGCCTGCATCGGACAATCGATTTCGGACCCAGTCGACTCGCCATTCATTGAGAACGCCGGCGACGCGATCGCGCGCAATCATCGATTGGTCGGAGGCGACGTTGTAAAGCAATTGTATCGAAGCGGATTGATGCACAAATCGCGAGTCCGGGTCGGCGAACTCAGGCGGCACGACGACCACCACATCAAAAACGCCGTCACTGACCCACCGCGCCGTTTCTTTTTCGACCCCGCGGTCGGAAACCACTTCGTCCCACCTATACGTCAGAATTTCAAGTCGTTCGCTCGTGTCGCCCAGTTCCGGCGCGAACGATTCGCCTTCCATCAACCTCGGCGTGTCGACCAGGTGGTCCGTCCCCACAATGCATACGGACGTCGGATGTGCGCGGGTGAATTGCGCAATCTGCAGCAACAGTGTTCCGACGAGCGGATAGAGCAGAATCGGCAACACGGCAATCGTGAACAACGTTCGCCGATCGCGAAGCTGGTCACGCATCTCACGCAGATAGATCAACCAAATTGCGGACAACCGCGGTTTGTCCGATTGCGGCTCGGAGCGCCTGCGGATCAAGGGGATACTCATCGTGAGCCTCCTTCACCGGCGGGCGCAACGGTTAGATCAGTTTCCGAATTCCACAACTCGGCTTCTTCCTGTTCGTGCCGGTTGAGCAATCCGAAAAAGAGATCCTCGAAGTCGCGTTGGTCGTGTCGATTGCGCAGTTCCTCGAGGGTTCCGGTGTCGAGAATCCGTCCTCGGTGCATGATGGCAATCCGATCACACAAGCGTTCGACTTCACGCATGATGTGCGTAGAAAAAATCAAGCACTTGCCGGTCTCGCGCAGTGAGCGAATCACTCCGAGCAGGTTTCTCGCGACGAGAACATCGAGACCGAGAGTTGCCTCATCGAAAATCAAGACGGGCGGGTCGTGCACCATCGCGCGGGCAATCGACACCTTCTGTTGCATTCCGGTCGACATTTTGGATCCGGGAACATCCCGGAATTCGTTCATCCGCAACTGGTCAAAAAGGGTTTCCAGACGTTCCTTCAGTTCGGCTCGCGGCATCCCGTGCAACCGTCCGAAATATTCGACCATCTCCCAAGCCGTCATACGGTCATAGATCGCAGTGTTGTTGCTGACGAATCCGATTCTCCGACGCACCTCTGCAGGATCATCCGACACGTCATACCCAGCGACCGTGGCGGTGCCGCCGGTCGGACTCAGCACGGTGCTGAGGATCCGCAACACCGTCGTTTTGCCGGCACCATTCGGACCGAGCAAACCGAAGATTTCCCCTTCGCCGACTCGAAACGAAACCTTGTCGACCGCTACGAAGGGACCTCGGCTCAGGTCTTCATAGGTCTTCGTCAGTGTTTGAACGTTAATCATGAAGTCGATGCAATGTGGACGGATCGTCAAGGCGACGCTAGACGCGGTCTGATGCGACAGTGCGCATTGTTCGCAACATTCCGGTTGTGACGGCGCGCGGCATCCCACAGACCAACCACTACGGGAGACTAGCCTGCATCAGGAATATGTGGAGGCGTGCACCGGCCAAAGAATCGGGAATCGATGACCAACCCCCGGATTAACCGTCAATCCTTGACCCGAAGCCTTACGACCGGACCCGTGACCGCGGAAAGAGACTCGATTTCAGATGTTGCGGCGCGAGCGGCGCCCTCGGTCGCCTCGTGAGTCATGATCACCAAAGGCACCGGATCGAGATGTTGCGACCCGTCACCCTTTTCATGCTGGATGACCGATGCGATCGAAATCCCATGTTTGGCGAGCACCGTGGCGATCGCCGCGAGCGTACCCGGGTGATTGGCGACGGGCAACCGATAGTAGTAGCGCCCGACGAGAGTGTCAGCGTCGCGCAGCTTCGCACGTGGCGGTTGGTCGATCGAGAAATATTCGAGGGTTTGAAACGTCAAGCGTGTCCGACCAACCGCCGTGTCAATCATGTCAGCAACGACCGCCGAGGCGGTCGGCATCTGGCCGGCGCCGAGTCCGTGGTAGAAAACCGGACCCACCGCGTCTCCGATCACCCGAATCGCGTTGAATGCATCGCGTACTTCCGCCAACGGCGTGCCTACGCGGACGAGGGTCGGACCGACTGACAATTCCAATCCGTCCTCGGCCAGATTTGCAACCGCCAGCAGTTTGATGCGGTAATCCAGCTCCTTTGCATACTTCAAGTCGTTGGGATCGAGTTGGTCGATCCCAACACGCGGAATCTCGGACCAGTCGACGGTGGCTCCAAATGCGAGGTGCGCAAGTATCGCAAGCTTTTGCGCGGCATCCGTCCCGTCGACATCCATTGTCGGGTCGGCTTCCGCGTAACCCAGCCGCTGTGCCTCGCGCACCACGTCTTCGTAGGAGGATCCGTTCTCGTCCATCTGGGTCACGATGAAGTTGCTGGTGCCGTTGAGAATTCCCTCCAGCGATCGCAGTTGGTTGGCCGAAAGGCACTGGCTGATGTTTGCAATGATAGGAATGCCGCCGGCGACTGCTGCTTCGAAGGCGATGCTGCGGCCGAGTTCCCGCGCTCGCGTGAACAATTCGGGGCCATGTTCCGCAAGCAGCGCCTTGTTGGCCGTCACGATGTCCTTGCCCGATTCGAGCAACCGCAGCATCACGGTCCGTGCCGGTTCGAGACCGCCGATCAACTGCGCGACCACAGTGATCTCCGGATCGTCGATCACATCGTCAAGCGAGTCGGTCAACACGCCCTTGGGCAGGTCCACGTCTCGCGGTTTCGTGGGGTCTTTGACGACCGCCTTCTTGAGCCACATCGTTCGACCCGCATGACGCGCCGTACGATCCCCGTGGTCGAGCAACAATCGGGCGACGCCTGTGCCAACCGTTCCCAATCCAACAATCGCAACATTTGTTTTTTCCATTTGCAAATGTTAGCCGTTGGCCGGGAATCCCGGGAGCCCCGTATGGCGATTCGGCGATTTGGCACGGCTGTTGCATGTTGTCGTGTCGCAGACAAGAGACTGCCAAAAATGTTGGGGCGAATGAACTGAGACGTTCCGACTTTCTCGTTACGTACTGGGAGACAGAGATGATGAATACGAACAGCGCAGTGGCACAAATGAACCGGTTGCGAGACGAACTGGACCGAGTATTTGGTGTCGATACCTCCGCCTGGACGCGCCCGGTGGGCCATCCTCCGGTCAACATCTGGGAAGACGACAACAACCTTTATCTCGAGGTTGAAGTACCCGGATTGGTCATGGACGATCTCGAAATATTCGTGCACGACGGCGACGAACTTTCGATCAAGGGTGTCCGCCGTGAAACGGAAATTGGTGAAGGAAAGTGGCGTCGTCAGGAACGCAGCCGCGGCGAATTCAGCCGCGCGTTCAAATTGTCCGGCGACTTTGACGTCGACAAAGTTTCCGCCGAACTGAAGCACGGGCTGTTGACCGTGACCCTTCCCAAAAGTGAAGCGGTCAAACCAAGGAAGATCGAAGTCAAATCGTCCGAATGATCAAATCGGACATCGAGTGATGAAACCGTCAAAAGCGGCAGGCGTTTATCAGTCTGCCGCTTTCTCGGTTTGGGCAGAGTGCGACGAGCCCCACGCCCGGTTTCGCACCGTCACCCCGCCTGAAAGATTGCGAACCCGGAAACCGTGCTGTTTCAGGATTCGCGCGGCAACGTGGCCGCGAATCCCAACCGCACAACTCACCACCGTGTCTCGGCGAGGGTCGAGTTCCCCGATCCGGTCGCGCAATTCATCCACCGGAATGTTGATCGCCTCACGAGCACCTGCCAACGGCATGCTGGCGACCTCCGATGCGGTTCGCACATCCACCACTTGCAATCCATCGAGCTGTGAATCGGACGGGCAAAACACCTCGATGTCATCAAGTTCGTTGCTTGCCGCGAATGCAGCAAGATGGACCGGGTCCTTCGCCGATCCAAACGGAGGCGCGTAGGCGAGGTCCAAGCCGGCCAGGTCGCGCACCGTCCCAGCGAAATGCATCGACGTTGCGATTACATCGATCCGCTTGTCAACACCGGCACCGCCGATGACCTGTGCGCCCAGGACCTTGCCGGTGCCGGGTTGATACAAGAGCTTGAGCGTCATCGGCTGGGCACCGGGATAGTATCCAGCATGATGCTTTGACGAGATCGTGACGCTGCGAATCTCCCGTCCACTGCGTCGGGCGGCATGCTCGGTGATCCCGGTTACCGCGGCGGTCAATGCGAAAGCGCGGACGATCGCGGTCCCCAGGACGCCCTGCATCTGCGGACTCGATCCTGTCGCCGCGTGCTGGCCCGCCAGGCGTCCGGCGCGGTTGGCTGGACCCGCAAGTGCCACGCGCATGCGTGATTCACCTGGAGTGTACGGATACTCGGCAGCATCACCGACGGCATAGATATCCGCGTCGCTGGTTTGCATGAAGTCGTTGGTGGCGATTCCGCCGCTTGCCCCGATCTGCAGTCCCGAATTCTCGGCAAGTCCCGTGCTGGGGCGCACGCCGATCCCGAGAATGACGAGATCCGTTTCGATGGACGTTCCGTCACTTAGCTCGACAGCGGTGGCGAGCGAATCTTCGCCCGTAACGATTCGCGCGACGCTTGTTCCCAGGTGTACAGCAACGCCATGACGCCTCAATTCGCCTTCCAACGGTTGAACCATTTCCGGGTCCATCAACGGCAGCACCTGCGGCTGCAGTTCCACGAGGGTCGTTTCAAGGTCACGTCGGACCAGCTGCTCGATCATTTCCAGACCGATAAAGCCCGCGCCAACAACAACGGCTCTCTGTGTGTTCTCTCGGTCCACAAAAGCCTTGATGCGATCGGTATCCGACAGATTCCGCAAGGTCAGCACATTGCGTGAATTCACGCCCTCGATGGGAGGTACGAACGGCGTTGCGCCCGGCGCCAGGATTAACTTGTCATAGGGCTGCGTGTAGTCATCGTTTGATTGATGCCGCCGGATCGAAACCGACTTGCTCGATCGGTCAATCGCAACCACTTCCTCACGAGTCCGTACATCCAATCGAAAACGTCGTCGAAGGAATTCGGGTGTCGCGACCAGCAAGTCATCTCGCTGCTTGATCTCTTCGCCGATGTAGTAGGGCAGCCCACAGTTCGCGAACGAGACATGTTCGTCCTTTTCAATCAATATGATTTCGGCATCTTCGTTCATGCGTCGTGCCCGCGTCGCCGCGGAGGCACCGCCTGCAACACCACCGACAATGACAATCGTATGCTTGCTCATTGACAAACTCTCAAATGATTGGGACGTGTGAAAGATTCAATCGATGACAATGCTGACGCGTAACCCGTCATAAGCCAGATCGATGCCGTCGGGCAGCAATGCATTCGCTTGCTCATGGTCGAGGTCATGGGAGATGTGTGTCAGGTACGTTTGCTTTGCGTTGACTTTTCGCGCAGCTTCCATCGCTTCGTCGACACAGAAATGCGTAGGATGCGGTTTTCTACGCAGCGCGCCGACAACAAAAGTGTCAACGCCCGCCAACAATTCGAACGACGTATCAGGTATGTGGTTGGTGTCGGTACAGTACGCAAAATTGCCAACACGAAACCCCAGCACGTTGAAGTGGGGACCATGCCTCATCGGTATCGGCGTGACGGTGACACCGAGAACCTCGAAGGAGTTTGCCGCGTCAATCTTCCTGAATTCAAGCCGTGGCGTCGCTCCGGGATGGGTATGTTCCCGTTCGCTGAATGCGTAGTCGTACGATTTGCGTATTCGCGCCTCGACGACCTCCTCGCAGAACAACGGAACGGGGGCTCCGAGCCGAAATGGAAACAAACGCAGGTCGTCCAAACCAAAGATGTGGTCCGCGTGCTCGTGCGTGAAAAGGACCGAGTGGACCAGCGGAATCTTTTCACGCAGCAATTGTGTTCGCAAATCTGGCGGCGTATCGACGAGGATCGTCCCGTCGGGCAGATGGATCGTGATCGCGCATCGGGTCCGGTTGTTACGCGGGTGATCGCTGGTGCAAACGGCGCACTCGCATCCCAGTGCTGGAATCCCAACGGAAGTTCCCGTCCCCAGGAACACCACCGTCGCTTTGATCGAATCGTTGCCGCTCCTATCGGAACCACTCACGCGAAAACCTTTGGTTTCTCACTCAGAACAGGAAATGTCTCCCCCGCGGGCACGTGGTCCGTTATAGGTCAGACACTTGCGCTCATCCACGGCCCAGGTGCGGCCGGGACAGTTCAATAAACGCCCCTTGGCTGAAACATGGTGGATCTGCGATACTCTGACCCGCGAACAATTCCCCCCTCTTCCCACCGTGGATTGAAGACACGATCGGCCGGTTGAACGGTGCCTGATGGCGATCGTGTTACACGCTTGAAACCACCCCGTCGGTGGGCTGCAATTCGGTGTTTTGACGAAATGCGGCCTGGCGATCGACGCAAACCATCAAACAGGATCATCATGCTTAAAAACTTTTCACCCATCGCTCTTGGCATCAACGGCCGCCAAAGCGAGTTGATCGAACTAGCCCTGACGTACGCATTCACGGGCATCGACATCGACATGCACGAAATGCTGCGACGGGCCCAGCGTACAACCACTCAGGACGCAGCGAAGTACCTCGAGGCAGCGAAAATCACGATTGGCGGATTTGATCTCGGGGTCCGGCTTGACGACGACGAAGAGTCTTTCGTCAGCCAAATCGGCGGATTGCATCCGCTGGCAGACCTGGCGAAGGAGTTAGGAGCGAATCGTGCCTACGTGCGAGTCCCGGCGGCGACGGACCGACTTCCGTACCACGAGTATTTCGACGTGCAAACAAAGCGGCTCACCCAGATCGCCGAAGTCCTTGGTACACGCGGAATCAAACTCGGTGTCGGATTCTCGGCCGGCAAGGAGACGGCCGATGGAAAGGAGTTTCCATTCATCCGCACCGCCGAAGGCCTCGTTGCCATGGTCAACGCGATCACGGGTGACAATGTTGGATTCCTGATTGACACGTGGGACTGGGTCGTTGGCGATGGAGCGATGGACCAGTTGAGTGAAATTGCCGCCGACAAGATCGTGGCGGTCCGATTGGGATCGCTGCCCTCGGACGTCGACCCCAGCAAGGCCACCTCGTCCGATCGAGTGCTGCCCGAGCAGGAAGGCACGCTCAATCACGTGAACCTGGTCAAACATCTTGCCTCGATCAGTTTTGAGGGCCCGATCAGCCCGAGCGCGTCAAACCAGAGCTACAAAGGCCAGACGCGAGAGAGCATCGTCCAACGAGCGCAAGAAGCCGTTGATGGGATCTCAAAGGAAGCGGGATTGCCGGTCGCACCGTTGCCGATGGAATTAATTGAGGATATCCCCTACGAACCGAGCCCGATGGCGTAGTCGCTACGGTGATTTTTCGCGGCGAACCCAATTGTGGCTCGCCGCGCGATAGACGGTGTCACTCCCGAGTTGATCGCTTAATGAATCGACAACCTTGTCGACTTCTCTTTGCGATGAGTCGCCTTGATGCAGATCGAACAGCGCCATTTGCCGTGGCGCGTCGGGCTCGGTCAGTGACCCGACCGAGACGCCGATCAGCCGAACAGGGCGCGGCTGGCGCTTGCGCATGTCGTCGAGCAGCGACGCGGCACCACGAAAAATTGAATCGGTCGATTTGACCCCCTGCGCAAACGACTTGGACCGACTGAAGGTCCGAAAGTCCTCTCGACGATACTTGATGCCGACGCTGCGTGCCGCGCGATGGTGGCGGCGCAACCGCCTCGCGACCTGCTCGCTCAGGTGGCTGACGACGGCTCTCAGCATCTCCGGGTCGGCGATGTCTTCAGAAAAGGTTCGTTCATGGCTGATTTGTTTCGCCCGGTGATCCGGAACCACCTTGCGCGAATCGATCCCGTTGGCGAGCCTCCAAAGATGTTCGCCCCATTTCCCGAGCTTGTCCTTCAATATGGATCGATCGAACACACGCACATCACCGATACGATGAAGGTTCAACTTTGCGAGTCTCTCGCAACCAACACGTCCCACGCCCCACAATCTCGATACCGGCAGGGGGTCGAGAAAGGCGATCACATCGGCCGGGCCGACTTCCACAAACCCATCCGGCTTGTTCAAGTCACTGGCGATCTTGGCAACGAACTTCAAAGGGGCAACCCCCACACTCGCCGTCAGATCGAGTTCCGTCTTGATTGCCTGCTTGATCGTTTTGCCGATCGCAACCGCATCACCAAACAACCGCTCGCTCCCCGAGACGTCCAGGAATGCCTCATCTAGCGACAATGGTTGCACGAGGGGTGTGTAGCGGTGAAAGATATCACGGACCTTGCGACCGACCTCCGCGTAGTAGCTGATTCGCCCGGGCAAGAAAATAGCGTCCGGGCACAATTGGGCGGCCTGGCGACCCGGCATCGCGCTGTGGATTCCGAACCTTCGTGCTTCGTAACTCGCCGCCGTGACAACACCGCGGCCCTTTGATCCGCCAACCACAACTGGTTTTCCACGGAGCTGTTGATTGTCGCGTTGTTCGATCGCCGCGTAGAACGCGTCCATATCGATGTGCAGAATCATTGCGTCTCGGACGACTCCGATTCGCACTCGGCAGCGCAGCGTTTCGCGGTCAGTATCTCATAGATGGCCGTCACATCCGACATGTCATCATGCACAGACATCGGATGTTCCGCCTCGAGAGAATCGCGGTCAAAGTTCCCCGTGCAGACGGCAACCACTTTCGCACCGATCGCATGACCGCAACGTATGTCGGCCGGCGTGTCACCAACGACGATCATGTCGTCGGTCGCCGAATCTCCGTAGCGATCGACCAGAGCGTCTGCGGTGCGCCTCGCCAAGTGGTCGCGTTCATGATCGTGGTCGCCCCCAAAAACACCGCGGAAAAACTGGTCGAGACCAAAATGGCGAAGTTTTTGTGTTGCCGTCTCTTGTAAGTTGCCGGTCATTACGTAGCACAGCAACTCAGGTCGATGAGACAATCGATGCAACAAATCGGTGGCTCCCGGCAGCACACGTCCACCACGCTGACGCAACACTTCGGGAAAGACGTCGGCGTAGCAACCTCTTAACCGTGTCTGGTTCTCATGGCTGGATTCCAATCCATTTCGCTGCAGGATCTCGACCAGCAGGGACCGATCGGTGCGACCCGAAAAGTCAATGTTCGTGCATGCCGAAGCAAGTCCGAATTCATTTTCGATGGCCAATTGGAGGGCGCCATTTCCACCCCCGTTTGTCAGCAACAGCGTACCGTCGATGTCGAAAAGAAGAATTCTCATGCCGCGATCTTACCTCAATTTCGACCCTTGCCAAACCAACGCCCTCACACCCCGATGCCAATCGATCAACGCCTGCTAAACTGGGGTGCCGGACCCCGACCAGCATTGCAGGCGTGTCGCACAGCATTGCAGGCGTGTCGCACAGCAGAGCAGGCGTGTCGCAAAGCAGAGCAGATGCGTCATCCGAATCAGGGCCGCATGAAATTGATGGGAAAACGACAATGACCACGCCCGCGGTCGAACCTGAACCGACCGATACCATAGATCCGGCGACGGATCAGCCGGCTCTCGACAAAAGCAACGCTCGCGTGCGCGAGATGTTTCGCCAGATCGCGCCGCGCTACGACGCGATGAATCATCTGTTGTCGATGAACACCGACCGCTACTGGCGATGGCGAGCCGTGCGTCGGCTGCGAATCGAAGCGGATGCCCCGGTTCTCGATACCTGTACCGGCACCGGAGACCTGGCCATCGCAATCGCAAATCGAGTTCCAGAATCGGTGAAGGTGGTGGGAACCGATTTTTGCGAGGCCATGCTCGATATCGCCCGACAAAAGTGCGACCGGTCCGAAGGACCTTCGGCGCGGATCGATTTCGTTGAAGCCGATTCCCAGGCGTTGCCTTTTGACAATGACACCTTCCAATGCGTGACGGTCGCATTCGGGTTGCGAAATGTTGCCGATACCGATCGTGGAATTCGCGAGATGGTTCGAGTCTGCAAGCCGGGCGGACAGGTCATGGTGTTGGAGTTCTCGCACCCTCGGATCTGGGGACTTCGCCAGGTCTACGGTTTCTACTTCCGTAATGTGTTGCCAAGAGTCGGCCAATGGTTCGCTCGAAACGACAAGTCTGCGTACAAGTATTTACCGGAATCGGTCGGACAGTTTCCCGACGGGAAGGCGCTCGTCGATCGGATGACCAAATGCGGATTATGTGATGTCCGCTTCGCGCCGATGACTTGCGGCGTTGCGACGATCTACGAGGGGACGAAGCCGCGCGGATCCGGCTCGTTGGACGAGCCCGATTCGGAAGGTGCGGTATGAGTCGCGTTGACTTGGATTCGCAAGGCCCCATTGTTGTCGCGATCACCGGGGCCAGCGGCGCGATCTACGCGGTCCGGTTGTTGCAGGTATTGCTTCAAACTGAGATCGATCTGCACCTGACGATCTCCCCGAGCGGGGCAGCCGTGATTGCCCAGGAATTACAGATTCAAATCGATGCTGGCGATCCGGACCTTGGCCAGTTGATAGGTTTCGTGCCCCCGTGGACCCAGTCCGAGTCGGCGAGGGCGATGGCCCGCGATGCCGGCTCACGGGCCGCTCAACGGATTCATGCTCATCGCTACGACGATTACATGACACCGATCGCGAGCGGATCGTTTCGGACACGGGCAATGGTCGTCTGCCCCTGCAGCGGCAGCACGTTGAGCGGAATTGCCCGGGCCGCCTCTTCGAACCTGATTCAACGTGCAGCCGAAGTTCACTTGAAAGAGCACCGAAAGCTGATCCTGGTGCCGCGTGAAACGCCACTCAGTGTGCTGCAATTGGAGAACATGCACCGCCTGGCGAGCGCCGGCGCCGTACTGCTTCCTGCGATGCCGGGCTGGTATCACGGAGTCGATACGCTCGATTCTCTCGTTGATTTCGTCGTCAGCCGAATTCTCGACCAACTACAAATCGATAACTCTTTGATGTCTCGGTGGGGCGAATGATCACTTGCCATGAATCAACGGCGGATTCAATCCGCCAATGGCGATTCGATTAATAGACGCCCCCATTTGCCAAGGCTCTCGAATCATGTTCCATCGAATCGGCATCGGATGGTTACCACTCTTGACGCTGACAACGTTCGCCCTGTTGCCAGCGCGGGCCACGGCTCAATCGATCGAATACACCCCGCGGGTGGTCTTAGCGAATCCGGTTCGACCGATCACTCATCCGCCGATTGTTGAGGCCTCGGCGAGTCGCGTGCAGCCCAACGACCTCGTGATTGGTGTCGAATTCAACGGCGACGCACGAGCCTACCCGATCAATCAATTGACCGGTCCGAGTCGTGAGATCATCAACGACCATCTTGGCGGTTCCGCGATCGCAGCGACGTGGTGACATCTTTGCCACAACGGCGTCGTGTACGTCCGCAAGTTCGATGACCAGGTGCTGACGTTCCGTGTTTCGGGCAAGTTGTGGATGAGAAGCCTGGTCATGAGCGATGTTGAAACGGACACGGAGTGGTCGCACCTGCTCGGCCGGGCAATGGCGGGAAAACTAAAGGGAGCCAAGCTCGAGCCGATCGTGTCGGACATGTCGACGTGGGCGTCGTGGCGCGAAAAGCATCCGCGGACGACAGTGCTGGACATGCCACCGACTACGAAGAATTACACGCGCGAGTTCTATCGGAATCCGGCCGCGTTCGTGTTTGGATTCGAAGCCGGCGGCAAAACCTGGGCATTGCCCTTTGAAGCGCTTTTGACCAAACACGTGCAATCCTTCGATATCAAAAATCAATCGCTTCTCGCTGCGTTTGACCGCAATGGAGCGGTCGTTCGTCTGTTCAGCCGAAACGTCGATGGCGAGACGCTCGATTTTGTCGCGATCGACGAAATCACAATCATGGACAAGCAAACGCGTAGCCGCTGGAGAATCGATTCGGGCGAGGCGACCGAAGGGCCGTTGAAGGGAACTCGGATGCAGCAAAAGGTCGGCATCATGTCATTCCGCACCGCGTGGCAGGATTTTCACCCGGACTCGGACGACATCGCAGGACAATGAGATATTCCGTAGGATACAGGCGTGGCGAGTCGGCAACTGTGGGAATGGCAACTCGGGGATTGTCGGTCGGTCTGGCTACGTTGACGGGACGTTAACTGGTACTGATGAGCGGTGTAGGGGTTTGGTGAAGTTGCATTGGCATCGTTGTCATTGACGCCAGACGACGCCGGCTCAGGTGCTGGCGCTTCGTGCCATCCCGCATCGGCTGAGGGTCACAAAGATCGTCCTTTCGATGCGGTGTGCCGTCAAAGCGTTCTTTGAAAGAAACGTGTCGGCGCCGGCCGCCAGGCACTTCGATGCGACCTGGTCCTGCGCCATGCTCGAGAGCACGACAAGGGGCACGTCTCCGACCGCCTCGCGGAAGGATTTGACGGTATCGACACCGGAGCTGTCGGGGAGCGACAAATCGAGAATCACAAGTTCAATCGCCATCCGGCGACAAACGTCGATGCCTTCTTTCAATGATCGGGCTTGATGAATGGAAAGTGTTGGATTTGAACGACGCAGCAATTCGATCGTCAGCACCATGTCTGTGCGACTGTCCTCGACGACCAGAACATGCAATTCCTCGACCGTGAATGATTCACCTGCGGTTTCAAGTGCGGCTTCGATTTTCGATGCCACCTCAGCACAGCTCTCGTAACGGTTTTCGACGTTGTACGCGACCATCCGCTTGTAGATTTGCCGAAGATCCGAGGGCATACAATCATCTGGTAACGCATTAAAACGTCCGTGTACGATCAGATTCTCGAATTGCTTTGCGAATGTTTTTCCGCGAAGTCGTTCACGGCCCGTCAGCAGGTAAAACCAGGTTGCACCGAGGGCGTAAATATCGGAACGAACGGTCGCATTGGCAAGCGAGCGCGCCTGCTCGGGTGCCATGTAGGGAAGCGTTCCAGCCAGGTGACCCTCTTTGGTCTCGAATTGAAAGACGCTGTCCATCGCCGTATCGTTACCGCACATTGCAGCCAAACCGAGGTCGACCAGCTTGACCATTCCCTCGCCGTGCAGGATCAGATTGCCCGGTTTCATATCGCGATGGATGAGATCACGTCGGTGCGCGTGAGCAAGCGCCCGCGCCGCTTGCAGGATATATTGGGCTGATTGCAACCAGTTCATTGGTCCTGACTCGCGCACCAACGCATGAAGATCGGGACCTTTGAGCAATTCCATGGTGATGAACGGCAGGCCGCGGAACTCCCCAACTTCATACGCCGTCACGATGTTTGGGTGGGCAAGTTGTCGGACCATGTGCATCTCACGACGAAACCGGTCGCTGACCCGCATGTTGTGCAAGATCTTGATGGCAGCCGGTTCACCGTTGTCATCATGGGCTCGGTACACATTCCCTTCGCCGCCGCGACCCAGCGGCCCATCGATCACGAACCGCCCGATGCGAATTCCGTTTTGCAGCGAAGACGCATAGTTGATTGCGATGCTATGTCCTTCGAGGAGATGCATCTCAGTTTCAACCAACTTGATCTGGTCATCGCTGAATTTGCCTCCCGTGCGAAGCCGATCCAGGGCCGACGGGATGAAGTCATCCGCCATCGAGACGTCCAACGAGAAATCCTCGGAAGGTTGCCGCGACGCGCGATGCTCGGTTACATGGATTTGAGTCGAAGGTGAATCGCCGGACGAAACAGCGGTGAACCCTGACTCGGCCTTCTCCCACGTCGCTAAGACCTTGAGCCAATCAAGGGGCGAAAAACGCACCCCCATGATCACCAGCAGGCCACACCATCCGATCACGCGATGAGCCAACTGTTGGGCACTCGAATCGAGAATCAACGGCGCGGAGATCGCGGCGGCGATCAGGCCCAGCAAGGCAAGGAACTGTCGCGAGGGTAGCCTGAACCCGACCACAGCGGCACAGAGATAGGGTGCAACGACCGGGCTCAGGTTCTCGAAAGCCAGCTCACCGGCGAGTGTGACAAGTGTGATTCCCAGCGCCGCCAGCCAGAATGGCCAGGGAGTCGTCCGGAAATCCACGCCGATCATCCACGGCTCCACTGGAATCGAAGAACAGAGAAGAGGAAAGACTGTGAACGACGCACATCCAACTGTGAGGCCACCATTCTAACGTCGATTCTGCACGGGCGTCGACGATATTCGACGTCGGGGATCGAAGAAGAACCAAAAGTCCCCGGCGACACGAAGAGGGCTCAGGTCCCTTGGAAAGCACCAGTCGCTTTTTTCCAGAACTCTCGGATTCAAGCGGTGTTAAGATTGCGGGCCGCTCTGTTCGGCCGTTCCTTGTCACCCTTTCAAGTCACGGTAACCTTCGATGTTCAGAATCTGTTCGTTTTGCGTTTTCACCGTCGTCACACTGTCCATGACAGCGGCATGCCACGCTGATTGGCTTCGTTTTCGAGGTCCAGACGGGTCGGGAATCAGTCCTGATTCTGATCCCACGCCCGTCGCATGGAGTCCGAAGGAGAACATCCAGTGGAAGGTCGAATTGCCAGGTGCCGGTGTCTCCAGCCCGATCATTGTGGGAGACCGCGTCTTTGTGACCTGCTACTCCGGGTATGGGCTCAGCCGCGAAAATCCCGGCGACATTGACCAGCTGAAAAGGCACCTGCTTTGCATTAACCGAAAAGACGGCGAACTACTCTGGGAAAAAACGGTCGACGCGGCGCAACCCGAAGATCCCTATACCGGTATCGGTGTCACGGCCCACGGGTACGCGTCACACACACCGGTCTCGGACGGCGAAAATGTCTACGTATTCTTCGGAAAATCGGGTGTCTTCGCATACGACCTCAGCGGCAACGAGCTGTGGCAACAAAGTGTCGGAACCGGCAGCGACGAACGAAGGTGGGGCTCGTCTTCGAGCCCCGTGCTGCATGACGACTTGTTGATCGTGACGGCAAGCGCCGAAAGCCGGTCACTTGTCGGTTTGAACAAGAAATCAGGCGAAGAAGTGTGGCGTCAGGAAACCGACGGGCTCTCCAACGTGTGGGGCACACCCTTGCTTGTCAAAGTCGATCAGGACCGCACCGATTTGGTCCTGGGCGTTCCTTATGAATTCTGGGGACTGAATCCTGAAACCGGAAAACTTCGTTGGTACAGCGAAGTCATGGATACCGACCAATACAGTTCCAGCGTGGTTGAGTCCGACGGCGTGTTGTACGGAATCGAGGGTCGCGGCGGAGGATCCGCAGCTGTGAAGATTGGCGGGAAAGGGGATGTCACCGATACGCATAAAGTGTGGATTGGAAACGATTCGGCTCGATTCGGTTCGCCGCTCGTTCTGGACGGGCGCGTCTATTACTTTTCGAGCGGGGTCGCCAGTTGCATTCGCGCCGAGGACGGGTCCTCCGTTTTCAAAGGCAGACTTCCAGGTGGCTCGAGCGGCCGATCAGCCGAAGGTTCCGGACGCGGAGGTGAAGGCGGACGCGGCGGTGAAGGCGGACGCGGTGGTGAAGGCGGACGCGGTGGATTCGGCGGTGGTTTCGGCGGCGGATTCGGCGGTGGACGCGGCGGCGGCATGGGTTCGCAGGACTACGCATCGCCTGTCGCCTCGGGCAACACGATCTACTACGTCAAGAGCGACGGAACGACTTACGCGATCAAAGCCGGCGACGAATTTGAATTGCTCGCGACCAACAAGGTGACCGAGGAGAACGAATCCTTTGGCGGGACGCCGGCGATCAGCGACGGACAAATCATCATGCGAAGTGACCGTTACCTGTACTGCATCTCCGAAGATTGACATCGGCGATACGACTATTCAACGCGGGGCCGGAAAGCATCAACTTTCCGGCCCTTTTTCGTTGGCCAAAGATGCGGCCGGCGAATTCGAACTCGGCGCGGCAGCTGCACTTTGAAAAACCAGGATCCGATTGAAACGATCACGAGGATTTCGCGGGCATCGATTCCCGCTTTCCGCATCATGTTTGGATCTTGATTCAACGCGAGTGAAACGATTGGCATAACCTGCAATCGCGGAACGGTCGCTCCATTAGGTCACCGTAATCGTCTTCTTTTGCCTTGGCGTTCCTCTTTGCGTGATTCAAGTTTTATACGTAGTCGATGTACTCAGTGCATCGAAAACCGATTCGGTAGATCGCAACTGCTGCGCGATCCCGCCATTCTGCCCGACGCTTAACTTGCTGGGAGAACACGGGGGAGGGACACGCTGTTGTGGGAAGCGAACGGGGTGGTGCAATACCGGCGCAGATAGCGCCGGCACCTGTTGCAAGCTGCGTCCTTACAACACACGTGTTGTTTTCTTGTGGAGTATCTCAAATGAAGAAGCTGTGGATATTGCCGGCTGTGGCGATCTGTTGGATCGTCGCGGGGGCCGATACCGCGAGCGGTGCCTATTGTGGCGCCATCAGCTATCAAGGCTGTGGTGGCTGCGGAACCGCTGTCAGTGGCGATGGAGTGGTCGACGGCAGCGTCGGCGGATCGCCGGTTGCCGGTGGCACCTACACCGTCATGCGTACGGTCAAAGAAGTCGTGTACGACCAGGTTCAAGAGACCCGGTACCGTACGCGTAACGAAGTTTATTACGAAGATCGTCAAGTCCAGGCCACTCGCATGGTTCCGGAAACGACGACTCGCCAAGTCCAGTACACCGTGATGGTGCCGACGTACGAGACCAAGTCGCGTACGATCAACTACACCGTCAACAAGCCGGTTTACGAGACTCACCAGCGTACAATCAACTACACGGTCAAGACACCGTGCTACGAGACTCGTACCAAGACGATCAACTACAAGGTGATGAAACCCGTTTACGAAACCTGCAGCAAGACGATCAACTACACCGTCAAGAAGCCGGTTTACGAAACTCGCACCAAGACGATCAACTACACGGTGAACAAGCCGGTCTACGAGACCCGCAGCCGTACGATCAACTACACCGTCATGAAGCCGGTTTACGAGACGAAACAGCGTACGATCAATTACACCGTCTACAACACGGTTCGCGAACAGAAAGTACGCACCGAACGCTACAGCGTTGTCGTTCCGGAAACCTACACGAAGATGGTCACGGTCCGTGGCGGTCACTGGGAAACCAAGACCGAAACCGTTCCCGGCCCCACGATGCGCAAAGTCGTTCGTGAACCGGGCAAGTGGGTTTACGACGCCGCGACTTGTAAGTGCGTTTACTGTCCCGGAAAGTGCCGCGTCGAATGCGTGCAATGCCCGCCGAAAACGATCTGCAAGAAGGTCTGGGTTCCCACCTGCGAGCAGAAAGAAGTTTGCTGCACGCGGTACCGCCGCGAATGCCGCACCCGTGACGTGCCGTATACGGTTTGCCGACGCGTTCCCGAATGCCGTACCAAGGTCTGTAACTACACGACCTGTCGCATGGTGCCCGAGTGCCGCACGAAGGTTTGTAACTACACCGTTTGCAAGATGGTCCCCGAGTGCAAGACACGAACTTGCACCTACACCGTCTGCACCGGTTACAAGTGCGAAACCCGCTCGAAAGTCTGCAACTACACGACCTGTAAAATGGTTCCTGAGTGCAAGACACGAACCTGCACCTACACCGTGTGCACGGGTTACAAGTGCGAAAACCGCACAAAGGTCTGCAACTACACGACCTGCAAAATGGTCCCCGAGTGCAAGACCCGCGTGTGCACCTACCGCGTTTGCAAAATGGTTCCCGAGTGCCGCACCAAAACGGTTTGCGAAACCAAGTGCCGCAAAGAGTGCTACACCAAGACCATCAAGGTCGCCAAGTGTCGCAAGGTTTGCGAACCCTATACCGTTACCAAATGCGTTCCCCGCGTGGTCTGCAAGCAGGTACCGGTCCAGGTTTGTGCACCCGCACCGAGCTGTGGAGCCGAGGCCGCCTGCTGTGATTCGGCTTGCGAAGGCCCCGTCCAGGGCCTGCTGCGACGCATCTTCAGCCATGGCCGCGGAAGCGATTGCGGTTGCAGCGCAGGTCCTTCCTGTGGCTGCGAAGCAGCACCGTCTTGCGGTTGCGAGCCGAGCTGCGGTTGCGAGCCGACTTGTGGTGCCTAGGAGGCATCCAAAAGTCGCCACCACAGAAGCGCGACTGATTTGAACTTCGCAGGACGCACGCGAAAACGAAGCGGGGCGGGTCCATTGGGACCCGCCCCGTTTTTCATGCGCACTGCGTTCTCATTCATCCCGCCGCACGGCCCGCAACGCCGTTAAACGTTTGAACAGCCAGGCGAATTCCACCCTGCGCCAGAGGCGGCCCCTGATACCCCACAATTGGGTGATGAAAGTTGGCAAACGAAAAAGTTGGCCAAATCGGGGCAGCTTGCCATACCCACGCCCCAAATCACCCAAATTTTCGATCATTTGCGGTTGCCTCGGGCATCGCGGTCGCTAATTTGAATGGTGGACGGAGGGACCCCCTCCTTCGATCACGGACAGGGACTGTCTGCCCGCCTACCGATCTGCGGCGACTCTCTCGAGCCAGATCACCCATATGTCATCCCAGTCCATTAACGGCAAACAAATGATCACTCGTGCACTTGCGCTCTGTGTTCTTACGCTCCCACTTTCGCTCGGATCAAGCAGCGCGGCCGATTGGAGCGCCGCGGCATTCCCCATCAAGACTCACAACTTTGGTACGGTCGCGGTCGCGGCCAAGACGGAATTTCGCTTCACAGTACACAATCATTTCTCGACGCCCATGCACATTCGCACGGTGCGAGCAAGTTGCGGATGCACAACTCCCATCGTCGAGACGCCAACGATCAATCCTCAAGGAACCGGTACGATTCTTGCGCGGTTCAACACGGATACTTTCCGAGGGCAACGCGGCGCAACGTTAACTGTCGTCATCGACCAGCCCTTCTACAGCGAAGTGCGGCTGCGTGTCGATGGCTACATTCGCAGTGACATGGTGTTTCATCCAGGAGCCGTCGAATTTGGAACCGTTGATCAGGGCGAACCGGTCGCGCAATCGACCAAGGTCTACTACGCCGGCCGCAGCGACTGGCGAATCGAAAGCGCCAAGTGCAACAAGCCTTGGTTGATTCCCACCATCAGCGAAGTCAGTCGTGGTGGCGGCCAGGTCAGCTATGACGTCAAAGTCGACGTCGCAGCCGACGCGCCGGTAGGATTCTTCCAGGACGAAGTCGTGATCGTGACCAACGATCACTCGATGCCTCGAGTTCCGTTGAGAGTCAGCGGACAAGTCGAGAGTGCGCTCACTGTGTCTCCAAGAGCGATCGCGCTTGGCAGTTTGAAGCCGGGTGAAACGGTAACACAGAAGCTGATCTTGATTGGGCGAAAGCCATTCACGGTCGCCTCGATCGAGGCCGAAGGCTGGAACATCGCCTTCACGCCCACCAACGAGCTGAAGAAAACTCACATCCTGTTCCCCGAGTTCACACCGACGGATCTCGAAAGCGGATACAAGAAGAGCACGAT
>JAHELS010000350.1 GCA_024644085.1 Rhodopirellula sp. | reverse complement strand
CGGTCGCGATCGGGGTACCTGGGCTTACAGGAATTCGCGCTAAGCTTCCGGCAGAAAAGGCCCGAGCGGAGGCCGTGCGTCCGCAGCAAATGGCTGAAGTTGCGCGCGAACAGATAGAGATCGGCCGCCAGAAACCGTACTTGGCCTGATAGCGCTCGTCGTAGACCTGCTGGAAGGGCTGGCAATTTCATTATTCGTAATTGGCATGGTAACCCTGCTCCTGCCTGGTAAAAATAACGTTTTTGTTTCAGCACGTTTCACGTATGCGATGGTTCTATGATGCGATGCTTTACTCATCCAGAAACGCGACCGAACCGTTGGATGCATCGAAAATCGCTGTGACGACTCGAATCTGCCCGGAGGTAACCAGACGCTTTAACAGCGGGCTTTCTTCGACCAACTGCTGCGCCATCCTGGCAATGTGACGTCGCGCAACCTGGTCCAACGTTGCCTGTTGTTCTTCAGCCGTCATATTTGGGAAGTCGCGTGCCTGTTGTGCATCAATTGAAGCAGCAGTCTGTTCGAGGACGTCATGCAAGTTGACGCACTCACTAAGCACCGACTCATTACTGGAAGACCCGGCAATGCCCATCGCCAGAGAGAGCAACGAGCTGTCGGTATGGCCCATTAAGACGACCAATTTGGCCCCCCCTACCGACACAGCGTGCTCCACTCCACCAATTGCCCGCGGTCCGACGACGGCACCGGCCACACGGATCACAAAGGTCTCGCCCATTCCCAAGTCAAAAATCATCTCCACGGGGGTGCGAGAATCGATGCCGCTCACAATGGCGGTGATCGCCGTTTGGTCCTGGCCGTTGGTTGCCAGAGTCTTCAGCAACGAACGATCTAAAGGATGCCCCTCAACAAAACGCTTGTTGCCAGCCTTGAGAATCTCCAGGACCTGGTCGGCAGTCAGCTTCTCGCGTGCCTCTTGAAGCGAAAAATCGACCGTGTCTTCCTTGTCGGAAAACCTGTATCTTTCGCGGAAACCAACCAACTCCATATTGATGTCGAAAGCGGGGGCCGTTTTATCATGGAATTCGCGAATCAGGCTGAGCACGTCCGGATCGATGTAGTGGGTCCGCCGCGCATCGAGCAGCAAACGGCTACCTCGTGGCGCTTCCCGCAACGCCGATTCCAACGCTGCTTTGTTGAGAAAGCTAACTTGATCGCTCAGCTCAATGTGCAACAAGTCACCGTCAATGTGCTTTTCATGAATCTTTCGCACCGGACGTCGTAGGTTGCTATTGAGAATGAACAACACGCTCAGGACCATTCCAATACCGATGCCGATCAACAGGTCCGTTAAGACAATGGCGACCACCGTGATGACAAACGGCAGGAGTTGGTAACGTCCCTCACTGGCCATCTTTTTGAAGAGCGCGGGACTGGCAAGCTTGAATCCAATCACCAGCAGAATCGCAGCCAGGCAAGATAACGGAATCATCGCCAACAAGTGCGGTAGCAAAACGACGCAAGCCAACAAGAGCCCGCCATGGAAGATGGCCGAGAGCTTCGATTCGCTACCCGCCATGACGTTCACTGAACCGCGAATGACAACGCTCGTTACCGGAATACCACCGAGCATCCCTGCCGTCACGTTACCCACACCTTGCGCTAATAGCTCGCGACTGGGCGGCGAGATCCGCCGTTTTCTGTCCAGATTATCCACTGCGTCGAGATTCAACAGCGTTTCCAGCGAAGCCACCACAGCAATCGTAATCCCACCAATGTATACCCCAACGTTGGCCAATTGAGTGAAGTCCGGTGTACGCAGCAGGCCAATGAATCCGCCAATTGTGCCATCACCGGGGACATCAACCAGCTGTTGATCAGTAATCAGCCAATTACCTCCCAGTTTGGACAGCGCCCAACCCAGCAATGCTCCAAAAATCACGACTAACAAAGGTGCTGGCACGAGTGAATTCTTCAACCTGGGAATCCTATCCCAAACGATCAGAAAGACCAAAGAAAACACTCCGACTGACATCGCTCCCAGCTGCCACCCGCCGTCAAAGGTAAAGACATCCTTCATGGCATCGAAGAAGCTGAAAATGATATCGCCAATTGCATGCGAATGATCGACCACTGCATCGGGATGTTGCTCGAAGTCCTCCAGGGCCTCGGCGTGACCAAAGGGCAAGCCCATGTCTTTGGAGTAGCCGAACAGCAGTGGCAACTGCTTGAAGATCAAGATCACGCCGATCGCGGCAAGTAATCCCTTAATCACGCTGGAAGGAAAAAAGGCTGAGAGCGCGCCCGCTTTGATTACGCCAAGCCCGATTTGGATGACACCGCCCACGACGACCGCCAGCAGGAAAGCTTCGAAGGAAGGCAGATTAGCGATCTGTGCCGCGACGATGGCGGTCAAGCCAGCCGCGGGTCCGGAAACGCTGGTGTGCGATCCGCTGAAAATCCCGATGACAAGTCCGCCGACAATACCTGAAATCAAACCCGCGATGGGGTCCGCGTCAGACGCGATGGCAATGCCCAGGCAAAGCGGAAGTGCTACCAGGAAGACGATAGTGCCAGACAAAAAGTCCTTGGCAATTGTCGTCGCGTTAAATCTTGTTTCGCTCATAGTCTATGTGTCATCCTGTCAAAAAAATGGTCGCCTCTTGTTCCGCGAACCAAAGTGTTGTCTGTTCCAGAAACGAATCAAGCTTGATCCAGGTGAGAACGCCACCTTCGGTCGATAGCTGTGGGCAAGTTGCGACATCAATTGATGCCCGATGACCAAACGCACCGCCAAACAGATATCAGTGCCGACGGCAGACTCCCGCGGGCGCTCAAGTCTCCCTCAGGTCAGTTAGGAATTCGACGCGACCTGATCCCAACTCATAGTAGGCGGGAACCACTTGTAGTTTTCCGGCGGCAACTGCATCGCCGATGATGGTCGAACGCGATGACAGTGCAGCCACCGTCAGCTCGGCGTTTTTCTTGACGACTGCGTTGACGTCATCGCCACCGCATGCGGCGAGCGCTGGAGTTACATGCGCGAGTAGATGGTTGATGTTGTAGCCATTGTCGCCACCGCCGATCGCTGCCATTACGGCACCACAATTTTGGTGCCCCATCACAACGAGTAGGGGACAACCAATGTTCGCGACAGCATATTCGATACTGCCGATCGAAGATGTGTTCGCAACATTGCCTGCAACGCGAACGACAAAGAGTTCGCCCAGCCCCGCGTCGAAACAGAATTCCGGGACAACGCGGCTGTCAGCACAGCTGAGGATGATTGCGTATGGCTCCTGTCCGCCCGTTAGCGAGTCTCTGCGTGAACTGTCCTGCAGTTTACCGTCCAACTTGTCCGAAACAAATCGTTCGTTACCTGCCTTAAGACGAGCAAGGACTTCCTGGCTATTCATGTTTCGAATACTCCATGTGAGGATGGTGTGCTTCCCTGATTCCTTCGGCAAGAGTCAAATCTACTTAGAGACCCTTGGCAATTACTGGTTCGGTGCGGTGATGTCTTCTTGGCCGTGAATCGTTCTGATGAGATCGGCGATTGTCTTGTGTTGTTCGATTGGATGTCGCAAGTGCAGTCCTTTGTCGATTCGATACGAGTTACGTCGACCTGTCCGAACCCGCTTGACATAACCAGCCGCTGCAAGGTCGGAAATGATTCTCTGCACAGCCCGTTCTGTAATCCCAACCTCCAACGCCATGTCGCGAATTCGCATCGTCGAATCACGGGCCAGACACAACAACACGTGTGCGTGATTGGACAGGAACGTCCACCTCCCGAATTCCGAAACATCCACGCTCATCGACAATTCCTCGTGCGATGCAAAGAAGATGACGTACACAACACGCATCACCTGAAGGATAATACACGAAACGAAGTTCTCTAGACAAGGCGTCTTCCAGGCGCGGCAGCGACAGGCAGTGCCTGGTCGAACGCTATTCAAAGTGGCCACACTTCGTTTCCACTGCCCCCGACATCGCATATGCGTACGTGGCTGATTACCGGCGGTTGCGGCCCGATGTCACTCACGAGGCGGACAGTTTAGAAAGCGTTTGCCGTGTCGTGAGGCTCGATACAAAAACCGTCACCGAGGCCGTCGACGGATCAGAACTCGAAAGCGGTCCTTGGGTGCTGCTCGGTCCTGTGTCACAACGACCGAAGGCGGAGCGTGCGTGACGGAGCAGATGGAGGTGATCGATGACGACGGCGAGGTCATTCCCGGTCTTTACGCCCTCGGACTGAACGGCTTATCGGGAATGATCCTCTGGAGCCACGGCTTGCACATCGCTTGGGCCATGACCAGCGGACGACTCGCTGGCGCAGCGATCACGTCCGAGGAGCCTCAAAAAAGTAGGCTGGGTCGCGACGTCGCGACCCAGCCTACCGTTGTTGTTGACAGAAGAATCGTCACGGCTCACGCCACTTGCTTGCTCGGTTGATGATCTGGATCCTTCTCCAAGATCGCCAGCGGCACTTGACCAAGACAGGCTTGCTGCCAATCCGGCCGAGGCAGATGAATCCGAGCTCGCTCGCGGGTTTCGCACAGCCACACTTCGGGCAGCGTACACGCCAACCTGGAGCATAGTCGCCGGTCTTGTCGGCTTTCATCAAGGTGAGCACGATGACGACGACAGCGATTATCCAGGCAATTCCAACATGCTCGGCCACTCGCTTGGGCTTCCCAAGGTTTTTCGGCCGATCGGCGGCGGGCCGTTGCCAACATCTGCCTTCGAGCCTGGTGCCGTTTTCGCGAGACTCCAAGCAGCTTCGGTGAGGTCGACAATCGTTCTTTCGACCAATCAATTTCGCCGCCTCGGTGGGCTCCGGCAGGTAATCAGCGACCGGGGCACGGTCGGTGCAACGCTGCACCGAGATGACCGCGACTAGCACCAAATGGAAAACCGGCCATTTGGCGTAAAGAATGA
>JAHELS010000349.1 GCA_024644085.1 Rhodopirellula sp. | reverse complement strand
CTAGTCATCGGCGCGAATATGGAACTGCGGCGCGACCATTGAACCGCCGCATGAACACAAACGAGCGTTCTGGATGACTGGCGGTCATCGACCTTGATCGACACGGGGCAGAATCACGCTGGGTTGATCGGGATGGAGCAATCCGCGCACTCCTTTCCCTTCCTCAATCCGCTGATCAACGATTGTCTGGAATTCATTGTTTTCGGCGCCCCAGAAACGCTCCTTTTGGGTTGCGCTCTCCGGCGCCGATAGCGGCCGAATGAGTCGGAAGCCTACACCGGTGGACGCAAATGATGTGTGCCACCATGGACTGTTTGGCAATTCAGGATCCTCCTCGCTCCAGACTTCGCTGGAAGCCAGCCGGGCCGCACTGCGACACTCGCCGGCGCTCAGCTCCCAGCTTCCTCCCCTCGCAACGCGCGGATACACCTCGGTGGGCCACCGGATGGCTTCGCCGGATGTCACCGTGCCCTCGCCGATCGATGCGTATCCGTCGGCGCTGTAGGCATCGAGTACCCACTCGGCCACGTTGCCGTGCATGTCATGAAGCCCCCATGGGTTGGGCAGCTTGCTGCCGACCACGTGTCGTTGCTCGCGCGAGTTCTCATTGAACCATGCGTGGTCTGCGAGCCTGGCTTTGTCGTCGCCGAAGGAATAAGCGGTGGTCGTTCCGGCTCGGCACGCGTATTCCCATTCAGCTTCCGAAGGCAAACGATAAAAATCTTCTAAGAGTAGTGACAACCATTTGGTGTATTGCTTGGCCGCGTAATGAGTCATTGTCACCGCGGGCGTATCGGGACCTTCTCCGCCCTCATAGGCGAAGCAGGTGTCATAGATCACAGAGGGCGCCGTCACGGCATCGACGCCATGGTCGTTGGTCACGCTCCTTCGGCTGTTGCGGAAAAGTTCTCTCGAGGCTTCTTTCAGACCCATGAAGATCCGAAACTCCTTCCAGGTGACTTCGTGCCTGCCCATCCAGAACGGCTCGACCACGATGGAAACCTGGGGGCCTTCGTCGGCGTGCCTTGCGGACTCTGATCTGGGACTTCCCATCCGGAATCGCCCGCCCGCGATGGGAACCATTTCGAAAGTAATGTCGGTTCCCGGGATGCGCTGCTGGTAGGGAACCATGAACCCGCTCTCGATCCGGACAAAGGGTTCGCTCTCCGGCCGCTGCTGGACGATTCCTGGTCGCGACGCTTCTTGCGCTCGCAGCGATGACGGACCCAGCGAGGTCATCCCGGCTACGACGGCAATGCTCAAGTAAACCCTGAATGACATCCTCTCCGAATCCCTTTATCCAGCACGGTGAACGGATTGGCTCATGAGCTCATGAGCGGGCCGGTAGCGCGAAACCCTGATTTTAGGCTGTTTTCAAGTGGCGGTTCACCCCCAACGGGGTCTTTGCTCTCTCGACTCTAATTCGACCCAGTGGCCGCTTCGACTTGCCCAATCGGGTGCCTTGCTGCAATAATCCCCGATCCAGCTGAACACATTGAATCCGCGTCGAACGATAGGAAAGAGCCCCCGATGGCCAAGAGCAGAAAAAAGGCAGAAACGATCTTCCTCGTTTGCGAGGAATGTGGCGACTACAACTACTCGTACAGGCGAAAACCGGGCGGCGAAAAACTGCGCGTCAAGAAATTCTGTCCACGGTTGCGCAAACACACCGTTCACGCAGAAAAGAAAAAATAGCCGCGGTCTCGGCCGGTGGGTCGCCTGTTTTTGTTTCCGGACGGAATCGGTTCTGTCTGAGTTGCCCCCTGAGAGGGGATTTTTCTTCGCCAAACGGAGTCAAGGATGCAGCGGCAATGGCGGATCGTTCCGCATGATTCCGGGCGTGTCGAAAGTTTGATGCAGGCGGCGAGGTTGCCCGCCGTCGTCGCACAGTTGTTGGTCAGCCGCGGCGTCTACTGTGCCGAGGATGCCTCGCGGTTTCTCGACACCAAGTTGATGGGTCTGAGAGATCCCAAGGAGTTGCCCGGCGTACCGAAAGCGACCGAAATCCTGGTCGAAGCGATTGGTGACAAGACGCCGATCGTCATTTACGGGGACTACGATTGCGACGGCATGACCGGCACCGCCATTCTGGTCAACGGGCTGCGATTGCTCGGTGCGGATGTTAGCTACCACGTGCCCAACCGGCTCGAAGACGGGTACGGTTTGAACGAAGACGCGATCCGGCGTCTGGCCGACCGCGGCAAGAAGATCATCGTTTCGGTCGATTGCGGAATCACCAGCGTCGAGCACGCCGAGTTGTGTAAAGAACTCGGCACGAAATTGATCATCACCGACCACCACGCCTTTGCTGACCAATTGCCGGATGCGGCGGCGATCGTGCATCCACGGCTGCCCGGTTCGGCGTATCCCTTCGGCGAACTTTGCGGTGCGGGCGTTGCCTTCAAGTTGGCGTGGTCGATTTGCCAGGAGATCAGCGGAGGCAAGAAAGTTACCGAGCCGCTGCGGCGCTACCTGATGCAATCACTCTCGTTGGCTGCGATCGGAACGGTTGCCGACGTCGTGCCGCTGCTCGATGAGAACCGGATCCTGGTTGAACACGGGCTGAGGATGTTGCGCGCCGAGCCGCTGCCGGGGTTGGTCGAACTGATGAAGATCACCAAGCTCGACCAGGCGTCGAGCCTGGACACTGAAAGCATCGCATTCAACATCGCTCCGAGGCTCAATGCGGCCGGCCGACTTGGCCAGGCGCAGCTGGCGGTCGAATTGTTAACCGCGCCGGCGGGTGACCGGGCGATTCAATTGGCGGAGTACATCCACGAGCTCAACAGCACGCGTGACAGTTTGCAGCGAAGTGTTTACCTGGCGGCAAACAAACAGGCCAAGTCGGATTTTGATCCGATTGGTGACCCGGCACTCGTGCTCGCCGGTGTCGGTTGGCACCAGGGAGTCATCGGCGTGGTCGCCGGACGGTTGGCCGACAAGTACGCCAAGCCGGTCTTGGTGCTGTCGCTTGATGCGGCGGGCAAAGCGGAAGCGGTCGGCTCGGGCCGGGTCGGTGGAACCGACATCGATCTGCACCAAGCGCTCTGCGAATGCAGCGAGCGGCTCGTGCGTTTCGGCGGTCACAAAGCAGCGGCTGGATTGACTCTCAATGAACGTGAGATCGAAGCGTTCCGCGGCGATTTCTGCGAAGCGGTCGCACGGCAATGGACCGACAAGGATATCGTTCCCGAGATCGTGATCGACGCCGAAGCTACGCTGGGCCAGCTGAATCTCGAAGTGCTCAAGCAGATGGAAATGTTGGCCCCGTTCGGAGCTGGCAATCCGCGTCCGGTGTTGTATTGCGGAAGTGTCGAATTGGACGAACCGGCGCGGCGAATGGGGGGCGGCGATCGGCATTTGAGCGTTCGGCTCCGCCAGGGCAGCAAGGTGATTCGCGGCGTCGCGTTCAGCGCGGGGGATTGGTGCGACGAATTGAATTCAGTCGATGGACCGATCGAAATTGCCTACCGACCCGTGATCAATGAGTTTCGCGGATTCCGGAAAGTCGAAATCCATCTCGTCGATTGGCGCCCCGCGAAAACGATGGCGACGGTTTAAGCGGCATCGCGCAATCGCACGTCGGAAATGATTCCGAGCCGATACGGGCGGGAGGCACGGCGTTGGTCGATGCGCCCTCTGGGCTAGGCACTAGGCACTGTCCCGTAAATGTGAGCCGAACGCGCTAGCGTCGGGCGTCGCGTTGAGAACGGTTCAGTCATGAGGCCCGCGGCTAGCGCCGTCGGCTCACCATCGGCTTTTCTTCATTTACGGTGCAGTGCCTAGCCTGCCTTGGCCATTGAACGCGGGCAGAGTCTAGCCGCGTAGGTGACCGATGTGACGTTCGGGAACGAATCGAACACGTCGCAACGGCGGTTGGATTGCTGTGTAGACTGGTCCCGGCCAGCCCAAATCAGCGCCGGCCGGATCCGAGATGATGTTTGGCGATCTCTTTTCTAACACCGTCGGTGCAAGATTGAATTGGAACGGCCTGCTCGTATTCGCTCCGTCGTGCCTTCGATGGATGAGCACGTTCGCAGTCCTGATTGCGCTGACCGCGTCTGCCCAGTCGCAGGAACCGAGACCAGATGCGGCCGATTCGAGCTCCACGAACTGGGCGATCATCGCGACCAGCGAGAGTGCCGGTCCGCTAGCCGATCTGCTGACCGCCGAGCTTTCGGATTGGGACGGCGTTCAACTGGTGGAACGTGATCAGATTCGCCGCGTGCTCGGGGAACTGAATTTGAATGCCAGCGGATTGGTCGATGCCGAACACCGGATACGATTCGTTCAATTGACCGGAGCCGATGCGCTGGTTTTGATCGATACACCCGAGATCGGCGCTCCCGAGACCCGCACACCCGAGACTGGCGCTCCCAAGACTGGCGCTCCCGAGACTGGCGAACCCGAGACTGGCGAACCCGACGTGCGCGCCGATGTGGCCGCCGAGAATTCGGAATTGAAAAGTGGCCGGATACGGCTGGTCGACGCGCGAACATCGGTCCGATTGGTCGACAACGTGCTGCCCGCCACCGATCTCGAGTCGCAATTGGCGTCGGTGATGGCCGAGCTCCGCGGTGCCCGCGAGACGCTGTCGATTCCTGCGAATCAATTGCGTTTGATCGGCGTGATCTCGATCAAGAGCGAAGAACCGGGCGAACAACTCAAACCGTTCTGCAACACTCTGACGAAACTGATTGAATTTCAATTGCATCGGATGCCTCCGTTCGTTGTTGTGGAACGCACCGATCTGATCCGGCTGGTCGACGAGAAGAATGTCAGTGGGAAAGAGATGGATCTTTTTTCCGCCGCACGACTGTTGGAGACGGGCGTGCATCGCGCGACCGATGGCAAGGGGATGGTGGTGACGTGTCGCCTGCTATCGCCCCGCGGTGACCCGCG
>JAHELS010000008.1 GCA_024644085.1 Rhodopirellula sp. | reverse complement strand
TGGCGACGGTTCAATCTGGTCATCGGAAAACGGCTCGCAAGTGAAGGATTGTGATCGGGTGGGGGTGGACGAGTCATTATGCCAAGGCCCGCTTCGGCGTGCAGCCAATCGAGACGCATCCAGGGGCGGGCGCAGCTCGAAGGCCGCGAATTCCGCTATTTGTGCCGGAAACAAAGCAAGGTTGGGTGAGCCAGGCCGGCCGCCGCATCGCTCCATATTTGCCCTGGATCGAAGAGCGAATGGATATTTGCGGGTAATTGCGGATGTCCGCAGTGAAATGCGGCAGGACCGATTCATCTGGTGAAATGAAATAAGGGATGATCCTACCCAGCGGCTTGCCGTGAGTTTGGGGCAAATTCACGCAGGCCAATTCCTGAAGACTGTTTTTCATCTGACCAAGGCAGCGACGTCCATTGGCCGACTACTTGATCAGTAGATAGATATCGGTCACGAGATCCTTCTCCGACGTCTCTGCTGGGTCGTTCCGATAAATCTCGATCGCGTCGCGACGAGCGAGCTTTATCTTCTTGTACCGGGCGTACTGGTGCGCTCCGCTCCAGGCATTTCCGAGATTGTCATATTTTCCTGTGTGGCGAATGTGCAGTGCATCCCCCGCGGGGATCTGGCAATGGGACAGTCGTCCGGGCACCTCGATCTTTTCGCTGATGGCGAAGCCGGCGGTAAAGTCCATGCGGCCCTTGCGCAGATCACACGGATGGTAAACGCTGACCATTTCTCCTTGGCAATTCGTATCGTCGCTGCCGACTTCCTGTTGCACGATTTCGATTGCTTTCTCGATTGCATTGCCGATTTCGGCCAGAGTGCTCGAGTCACGCACGCCGTAGACGTTCATCGAGTCGATCGGTTCGATTCCGATCACTTCGGTCTCAGAGATAACCGTCCCGGTTTCGATGAATTCGCCGAGCATTCGCAGTCCCCGTTGATAATCCATGCCAAGGAACGACTCCATGTTCGACCGCATCCAAAACAAGAACCAGGGCAACTTGCCATGCATTTCCCAGGTGATCCTGGTTGCGTCGCCTTGGGGTTCGAATAGGAACCGAACCTGCGAGGTCGACTCGTATGGTTCGAGGAATCGCAGTTCATCTTCGATCGAATTCGGACGTTCGAGCCGCATGTGCTCGATCTCGCCCCGCCCGACCAACTCGCCGGACCAATGGTAGGTCGAATGCAAGGACCGCGGGTCGTCGCTGACCTTGACTTCGGCTTCTTTGTCAATGCGAAGCCAGGGCGACCATTTTGTCCAGGTTCCGAAGTCGGCGACCGTGTCAAAGACACTTTCAATTGGCGCGGCGATCACATGGCTGCGCTGAACTTGGAAGGCGGGCATGAGCGAGATCCAGCGAAAGGAAGTTGCGAAGGCCTGAATCGGAGGCGTGACGCCAGTTTATCATTTTCGCGATTCCTCGAGGTGTCTAGCAATGATCCGATCCCCGGCTTGATTTACAACATCCCGTCTCTCGTTGGAGACCGGTGCGTTCAAGCATCGGATGCCTGCGCGCCAGATACTGACGAAGCCTCATCGGGTGGTTCCGCATCGTTGGCCGGAATCGTGTCGGATGTTTCTGAGACTCCGCGGCTGCCATCCGAATTTTCCGGTTCCTCCTCGGGGTCCGTCCCTCTCGGAACCAGTACTTCGATTTTGATCTCCGCGGCTGAGGACAATTGTTCGAGTCGCTCGATCATCGCCGCTGTCAACCGGCGTCCTTCGGCGACCAGGAGAACGTTCTCGCCGTTGGTAACGTCGACAGCCACGACCATTCCCTCTTCAAGTTGCGAAGGCAGCAACCCCTTTCGCTCAACACTTTCGTCCCCTTCTTCCGTGGCAGTGCAACCAAGCATCTCAGCGAGCACTTCGTGGGCTGGCTCGGACAGTGCCGAAAACCGCATCCGAAGTTCCGGCAAGATCGATGGGTCCGCCGTGCCCCGTCGACGCAGCAAATCGGTGTAGAAAGCGAGCATCAATGCCGTCGCGAGCGGTTTCGATCCGTCATCGCCGACGGTAAAGCTTCCATCCACGGTCGAGGCGGCGTCAAGGACATCGGTGACTGCGTCAAGTCTGGGGATCCGCCGGATCAGGCTGGCCGACATTTCAATCAGTTGTCGGACCGATTTGATGTGTGGTGTCGAGGCGATCGGTTGCTGGATCAATTCCTGTCTCTGCGCGTCGGTCAACAGTGGCAAGCCAACCACCAGGAAACGTGCGGTCCAGGGCGTGGCCCAATTGGTTTCGATATTCAGCTGCTGCGTCAGGTCCTCGGCGATCGACTTGATCGCATCGGCGCTGATGACCGTCTTTTCCATCGACTCGACGATCTCGCTCAGCACACCGACGGCCCCGGTGAACGTGTCATTGAGCAGCTCGATTTGGCCGGTCATGAAATCATGCTGTTGCATGCCAGCCTCGATCGCCCTGCGGATTTCGGCGATCTCGCACGGTTTGTTGAGGAAGCGAAAAACCTGGCCGTCGTTGACCGCCTGCATCGCCGTGTTTACGTCCTGATTCCCGGTAAGCATGATGTAGGTGGAATCGGGAGCGAATTCGCGTGCCCGCTGGATAAGCTCGACGCCGTGCATCTCGGGCATTCGCATGTCCACCATCGTCACCGCAAAAGGCTCTGAGTCCAGGATGAGTTGCAGCGCTTCGGGGCCCGACTCGGCAGTGGATACGTCGAGCTCGAGCGAAAAATTCCGCTCGAGCATGTTCAATAGTGACCGGTCGTCATCGACAAAAAGAACACGTTGGTTCATTGCATCAGCCTTTGGATTACTTCAGTACTTCGTGTAACGAGGTGGGAAAAATCAGGGGCAATTTACAACGGTTTCAGTGAATCCGTCCCCGGCACTCAGGGGGGGAATGTTTGATCTCGATTTCGACTCAAGATCTTCCCCGTCGTCAACGGGGAATGTAGTCGGAAGCGAGATGATGAAGGTCGAACCTTCTCCAGGCGACGACTCGACCGCGATCGTGCCACCATGTTTGCGGGCGATGGTGTCCCAGGTTATCGCGAGCCCGAGCCCGGTTCCTTTGCCGACGTCTTTGGTGGTGAAGAATTGATCAAAGACTCGCGCACGGACTTCTTCCGACATGCCGGCCCCGGTGTCGGTAATCGTGATCTCGATTTCATCGTTGACGGTGCGGGTCGAAATGCCGATTCGACCCAGTTGACTTGCACCCGAAGCGATCTTTTCACTGATCGCATCGGCCGCATTGACAATTGTGTTGACGAACACCTGGCTCAACTCGGCCGGGAATGCCTCAAGGAGAGGCAACTCGGCGTCGAGATCCAACTCCAATTCGGCGACAATCTTCCAGCGATTCCGAGTCATCACGGTTGCGTTTTGGATGAGTTCATTCAAGTCGACTTCGGACCGCTCTTTCTTCCCCGGATGCGACATGAACTTCATCGCCCGCACAATTTCGATCACCCGCTGGACCGCAACCGCAGCCTCCTCGATCGCATCGGGCGTCTGCCGGCGCAGGACGTCAAAACGGAGTTTCTTTTCAAGTTTTGCCGCTTCGCCGATTCGAGATTCAGGATCAAGGTCTCGTTTTTCCAGTAACTCGTTCACGCCCTTGATGTACTCGAAAATTCGACGATAGCCAGCTTTCATGAATTCGACGTTGCCGCTGACGCACTGCATCGGTGTATTGATTTCGTGGGCGACACCCGCGGCAAGTTGTCCAATCGCCTCAAGTTTCTGCGACTGGGATAATTGTTGCTCGAGCTCCTGTCGATGAGTCAAATCGGACACGAACGCTACAAACACTCGTCGTCCGTCGAACACCGATTCATGAACATCGACTTGGACCGGATACAGTGTTTGATCTTTTCGTTTGTGCACCGTTTCGAACGTGCACGTCCTGGAATCTTTGTCGACGGCTTCGCCAAGAGTTTTGCGGAGCTGTGCTTCGGTCATCTCCGGTTTGATATCGACAGGTGTCATCCGAAGTAGTTCGCTGCGATCGTAGCCAAGGTTTTCGCACGCACCCTTGTTGGCCTCGATGAATCGCAGCGAATCGAAGTCGAAAATGTAAACTTCGTTAGGAGATTGACGAATCACCTCCGCCAACGACGTCGCGTGGGACTGAGCATCCTTCAGCGGTGTGATATCGTTGAACGTACCTAAAGTGCCGAATATCTCGTCTTGATCGTCGCGGAGGGCCGTCATTCCCGACAACACGAACCGTTCTCGCCCCGACGAGTCTCTCAATCGTTCCTGGTGGTACATCAGGGGAAGAGGCAAGTCAGATTTGGACCAATGAAGTACGCCCGCTTTCTTTTGCGACAGACGCTCATAGGCGGGCAGGTTCTCGGTCCTCATCCCGATTATTTCCTGGGGAGTTTCCAAGCCTACAAAGCTCGAAAACATCTCGTTGCATCCTATGAATTGCCCCTCGTTATCTTTCCAGAACACGGCCACGGGAATGTTTTGAAGTATCGTTTCCTGAATCCGGCGCTGGCGGTCAATCTCGTGAGTCCGCTCCTCGACGCGCTGCTCGAGCAAGTCGCGGTCTGTTCGCAGCGAGGCGTGCAGCTGCGACAGCTCTCGCAGAGAAATAAGATTCTGCTCCACACCCCAGAGCAGAAACATCGTTTCAAACAATACCCATCCGGCATGCTCGAAGGCCCGAAACGGCGCCGGTGTGAGCACTCCGAAAACCGACTGTGGCCAGAAAGTCCCGCGCAACAAGTGGTCAGCGGTGACAATCAATACCGCCGGCACAAATACCCAGCGATCCTTGTAGAAGGCCAAGAACGCAAGTGATCCAAAAACATGAAAATGTGCCTCGATGCGACCACCCATCAAGTGAATCAACAGCGCCGAGTAAAGGATCTGTGCAGACGACATCACCATTCGAGTCAGCCGATCGCCGGGAAACCGCCACGCGAGGTACGACGGGAAAATCGACAGCAGACCGCCAATCAGGGCGGCGCTCCACACGTGGATATGAATGTCGCTTTCCGCACCGAACCATGTTCGCGGCGAGACGAACAAGGCACAGCCAATCGCGAAAACCCATTGAGCCAATAGCAACACCGCCAACATGTGATCGGCCTGGACGCGCTGCGTCCGCAGGTGTTGCTCGAATATCTCCCTCGAGCAAACTGTGTCGTTGCTCGAATTGATTGAGCGTCGTGCCAGCGAGAGACTCATATCCCGCCCTTTCCGATGGGCGGTGAGCTGACTTCCCTACAAGGATTGTCGAATACTGTGTCGGAACAACACTCCGACCGCGGCGCATCGACGCGAGAAGTCGACCGATGGTGTCGGTTGACGCGCTGGCGCGAATGATGTTGTGAACCGGGTACGTTCAGCGTCCAAAGGACCCCGGCGTATTGCTGAAACATTCTATGTGTGCCCCCAAATGCTTCACGCTGGATCGTCGATTCCGCGAGCGAATCCGGCGAATCAGCGCGGCAGAAATGCCTGCCGTTGGAAACATAGCACGCGGTATCTTTCCGGGCTGGGGTTTATTCTCACATTCGAGGACTTTGATCGTCTGGGCAAACATACATGATGCATCGGGCTCACAACCGGAATAATCGATTCGTGCGCGGCCTTGAGCCGTGGTTGCCCGTCGCACGCCTCGTCAACATGACTCCCTCTCGCTCTAGCAGGCGGAATCCGATTAGACTCAAATCCAATCGCGGGAACCAAAACCTGTGTTGACTGCGAACGGACGGCATTTCGGCATGCGACTGATAATGATCCATCGATTCCTGACAATCTTTCTCCTCGCGGCATCACTAAGCGCGCCGCTTGCTGCCCAGACCGATCCTCCACAAGGCACGGCCGCCGTCGATTCATCGCTGCTTGCCGGTCTGAAATCGCGGGTCGAGCAGTCACAGCTCTCTGATGAACAGAAAGCCAGTCTGCTCGGTACCATCACCCAGAGCGAGACGCATCTGAAAGACGCGGCGTCGCTCGCCGATGCCACACAAAAACGAGTCACAGCCACCGACTCGGTCGCCGACCGCGCGAAGGAAACAACCGAACAGTTCGAGCAGCTGAAGAGTTTCGAGGTCGAAAAGCCGGTGGGAAAACCGCTTGCCGAACTTGACCCGATGCTCGTCGATCTGGAAGCTCGGCTGGCGACAACCAAAACGGCGGTTACCGACGCGGCCACCAGCTTGGCACGTTCCACGCAGACGCGACTACAGTACGAGGCAGAACTGGTCGAGCTGGACAAGCAGTTGGCCGAGCGGAAGACTCAGGTCGCGGCGACCACGGCAAATTCAGAAATGAGTCTCGAGGATGAAGTTAAGCTTGCCGAGTTGATGGCATCACAGGCGTTCATCAGCGCGCGCATCGATTCACTTCGCAGCCAGATCGCCCTGATGGATGCTGAAACGGCGAGTGGGCTTCCTCAGATGACTAGCGACCTTCTGGACCGCCAGGCTGAAACGCTCGAACTGCAGTTGGCAGCCGTCAAGGCCGCCGTGGAATCCGAAAGGGCACTCGACGCGGCCCAACGCGTCGAAGCTGCTCAAGCCCAACTTACAACGCTCCATCGTGCTCTTCGTCCCATTGGCCAGCAGAACCAGGAATTGGCGAACGATAGCCAGGTTATCGCGACAAACATCGAGACGACGGAGGTTTCGTTGGCGACGCGCACGGCAGAGTTGGAACGAATCCGAAATGCATACGAGAAGGCGATTACGCGCGTCGATTCGGTTGGGTTGACCGATGCCGTTGGTGCATTGCTGAGAAACCTGAAACAGAGCCTGCCACGCGCCGGGGTGCTGCGGTTGCGCAGCAGGGAGCGCCAGCCAACCATCAACGAAGCGCAATTCGATCTGATCGACTTGACCGATCGCCGCAACCTGAAAATGTCGATCGCGGTCGACGCGCTGCTGAGCGCCGCCGATCCCCCGATTTCCTTCGCCGAGCGCAGGACGCTCGAAGAGGAGGCTCGCGAATTAATCCAGCAACAGCGGACGGAATTCCTTGACCCGGCCATACGAAATCAAACAACTTACTTCAACACGCTGGTTTCGCTTTCGACAACGGAACAGCAGATCATTGATCTTGTTGACGAGGCGACGCTTTACGTTAACAAGAGGATCTTGTGGATCCGCAGTAGCAAGCCGCTGACGACGCAATTTGCTCCATCTCGCGATGAATGGTGGTTTCTCAGTCCGTCCGCCTGGAACAATCTGGCGTCAAAAATCGGCGATGAACTGAAAAGCAACTTTGCGCTGTGGGGATTGTTGCTGATCGGCATTATCGCCGTGATTCGCTCTCGCTCGCGGCTGCGACGCCATGTGCGAGGCATTGGCGACGTTGTCACCAAGGCAAACTACACCGACTTCACTGCGACCCTCAAGGCGCTATTGCTCGCTGTGTTAACGGCCGCGCCGCTGCCGCTGTTCCTCTGGTTTTTCGGCTGGCGTCTGGGCAACGTCGCCGGCACCGACCAAATGACTTTGGCACTGGCGCACTTCGCGACTACGTTCGCTATCGGTTACTTCCCCGCCGAGCTGGTGCGACAAGTATGTCGGCCTTCCGGTCTCGCCGTCTTCCACTTCGAGTTTCCACCTGATGGTGTGGCGATGCTGCGTCGCGCCGGGGGATGGGCCGAAGCGATCACGATACCAATTCTGGCTGTGTCAAGTTTTCTCAGCGTCAGCAGTTGGGGATTCGGCCGCGATGTACTGGAGCGTTATTTCTTTGTTGCCGCAATGGCCTCCTTGGTGTGGATGGTTGCCCGGCTTCTTCATCCACACAACGGGTTACCCGGAAATTACCTCCGACGAAACCCGAATGGTTGGGCGAAACACCTGACCATTGTCTGGTATCCATTGGCCGTCGGTACCCCGATCGCCCTGGGTGTCCTGGCTGTCATCGGGTACTTCTTCACGGCTCAGCAATTGGGATGGCAGCTGTTCCAATCGGTCGGCTTGTTGCTTTTGATTGGCTTGGCGATCTCGGTCGTGTTGCGGTGGGTACTGTTGCATCGTCGCAAACTCCGCATTGATGAAATGCGGCTGCGTCGCGAAGCAGAAGTACCGGACAAGGTGGCCGAAGTTCCGATCGCGCCGACTGCCACGACCGATGAGTTGCAGGCCCAGATGCGGCAAACCCGGCGACTGCTGCAAACGGTGATGCTTGCCTTCGCATTGATCGGGTTATGGTTAATATGGCAGGACGTGACGCCGGCTCTTGACTTTCTCGAAAAATGGCCGATTTGGACTTCAACGGAGACGATAACCGAGACCATCTCTGGTGAAGACGGGAAAAAGACTACTGAAACACGCGATGTTCAGGACAAGGTAACGATCGATGAATTGGTGCTGGCGATACTTATCATCGTTGTCACCGTCGCCGCGGTACGAAATATTCCCGGGTTGCTGGAGTTCTCGTTGCTGAGGCGATTGCCGCTCGACCATTCGACCCGGTACGCAATCACGTCGCTGACAAGTTACGCGATCGTGCTCGTCGGATTGATCATCGCGTGCAGGAAAATCGGCTTGCACTGGAACCAGATACAGTGGATGGCGACAGCGCTGACGTTTGGTCTTGCGTTCGGGCTTCAGGAAATGTTCGCAAACTTTGTCGCCGGCATTATCATTCTGTTCGAACAGCCGGTGCGTGTCGGCGATGTTGTAGAGATCGATGGTGTGACGGGCGTCGTCACCAAAATCCGCATTCGCGCTACCACGATCACGAATTGGGACCGCAAGGATTACATCGTTCCGAACAAGGAGTTCATCACTGGAAAACTTCTGAATTGGACCCGCAGCGACGAGGTCTCGCGCGTCACCATCGGCGTCGGCATCGCATACGGTTCAGACACCTACCGGGCCCAGCAGTTATTAATGCAGACTGCGACGAATCATCCCGATGTGCTGCAGGATCCGCGTCCCACGGCTATTTTTGAAGGCTTCGGCGACAGCAGTCTGAATTTCATGTTGCGTGCGCATATCAACAGTTACCAAAACCGGCTGAAGGTGATTCACGAATTGCACACGGCGATCGACGACGCATTTCGTGGGGCGGAGATCGAAATCTCGTTTCCACAACGCGATCTCCACTTGCGTACATTGCCGGAGGAAGTCAATTCGGCGATTACCTCGGCATCGAAGAATACCTCGGGCGAGCAAAACGCCGATGACAGTGCCCCGAGTTGAAATGGCTGGCCGCTCATCCTTTTCAACAAGCATTGCGCGCTCCGCTGTCTTTTTGATTTTTCGGGTGTACGATTCAGATTGATTCAACGCTACGCTATCTGACAGGCGAGCGGCGGTGGGTGACACTCCAGGGATGCGATCGTGGACCAGTTTGATCAAAGATGCGCATTTTTGGATGAAGTGCTCGCTGCTCCCGACAGCGACGCGCCGCGGCTGATCTACGCCGATTACCTCGAAGAACTCGGCGACCCACGAGGGGAATTCATTCGCAAGCAGTGCCAGCTTGCGCAACTTGACGAGCTTGATCCTGCCTATCTCGACCTGGCACACCGCTGTGATGAGTTATTGTTCGAGCATCGCGAGATGTGGGCCGGTGAGCTGAAACAGGATGTTCGCCGAATCGAATTTGCGCGCGGCTTCATCCACCAAATCACAATGCGGGCACGCGCTTTTGTCGGTGAGGCGGATGCCCTTTACCGAACTACCCCGGTCAACTGGATGCGGTTTAATTACGTCAAGGGTGCCGGCCAAGCCTTGGCTAAGACGCCGGTGTTGTCCAAAATCCGATCGCTCGATCTGAGCGAGCTGAACATCCCGGAAAGCGATCTGCTTGCGCTTCTGACGTCGCCGTTCCTTTCGAATCTCGAGGCCTTGAAGCTCACGCATTACAACGCCACCTTCAACCAAGCCATTGGCGTTGCACTTCGTGAAATGCCGTCCGCGGATTCGCTGCGGCATCTCGAGATTAGCGGCCACACAGAATTCGTAAACGCGTTATCCGGCGGCGAGGGCTTTGCCCACCTCAAACACTTTGCCATCGGTACCGGTTCGACCAGAAATGATCTCAGCGGTCTGAGGACTTTGCGGATTCCCAAGTTGCAAAGTCTGAGAGTTCGAGGAGCACTGCGAGTCGCCGATGCCGAGGCGATGACGAATCTGCCACTCGACCGTCTGCAGAAACTCGATCTGCAAACGGCGCGGATCCCCGCGCGTGGGTTGCGAGCCTTCGCCGCGCGCGGCGCATTTGGCCAGCTGGAAGAACTGTCGCTGTATGGTTCGGGGCTGGGTGTGCGCAGCATCCCTGAACTGCTCAAGAACGATCAACTGTTGGAGTGCCGATCGCTGGACCTGACGCGCAACCCGAGCCTTGGAGAAGGACCGAGTGGGGGCAGCTACATCGAAGAAATCGCTGAAAAACCGTTCAAGCGCCTCAGACGATTGCACCTGTGCGGACTGAAACCCGGTGCGGTCCGATTCCTCGTGCGCTCCGAAGCGTTTTTTCATCTCCGACTGCTTGAGCTTGAGTCCTGTCATCTTGGCCCCGAAGATCTCGCCATGCTTGCCCAAAGCCCTATCGGACAGTCGCTGCGAGAATTACGGATCGCCGGGTGCCGCATGGACATGTCAACAGTCAACCGACTTGGCCAAACAAGGTCGTTTGCGAATCTGATTCGTCTGGAACTCGGAGGTGGATTTGATGACCTTGGCACGCTCGACGAATCGACGCTGATCAAGCTTGTTACATCTCCGCTGTTCCCGCAGCTCCAGGCACTCAAGCTCGATTACCTCTACATACCCAATAGCACGTTCAATGCGATCGCTCGCGAGGCGCGGACTCCGGAGCTGCGCCAGATTTCGCTCTGCCACATCCGTACGTCGCGCAAATCGATTGACGTCGTTTTGAATTCGTCGCGGTTGCCCAAACTTTCGAAGCTGATTCTGACCGGATCGCGCGGTCTGAGAAATCGCGAGAAACTGATTGCCGACTACGGGAGCAAGGTGCAGCTTTAATGCGCATCAGGTCATTCATCCGCGCGCACCCTGTTATTCATTCGCACGCCGTGTCATTCACGCGCGGGCACCATGTTTGCAATGCGCGCGCGAAGTCGGTACGACTGGTAACGCCACTCAATGGTGGTGATGCGCCTCGTACATCTCGTGCTGCTTGTTGCCTTTGGCCAAGACATAGGCGATCAAGTCGAGGATTTCCTCGCGCGTCAGCCGGTCGAGCAATCCGTTGGGCATCAATGACACGTCCGCCTTTTTTCGTCCCACGATGGCATCCTGCGCGATCACAGTAGGCTTGTCCTTGGCGAGTGGATCGATCACCAGTCGCACATCGTCATCGGATTCCTCGACGATCATTCCGGTGATCAACCGTCCGTCGTCGAGTACAAAGACATTCGATTGAAACTTCTCGTCAATTTCTTTCGACGGTTCCACGATCGCGCGCAGAATTGCTTCGGCGGTCTGTTTCTTGTCCTCCAGTTTTGCAAGATCGGGTCCGAAAACGTTTCCCTCGCCATCGAGTTTGTGACATCCGACGCAGCTGGCGACTTTGAAGAGTTCCTTGCCGACCTCCCACGATCGGCCACTGTGAATTCCTTCAAGATCCGATTCCAATTCGTCGTAAGTCCACTGGTGGGACCGGGAACTCATCTTCAGTAGTTCGTCCAGGATAGGCAGATCGTTGCGTGCCAGGTACTGTGCCTGGTCCGCCTGGTATTCTTCCAGGCTCTCGACCACATACAGCGCACCGAACATGCGTCGCCAGTGACCGGGGTAGGTGCAAACGTACGGGTAAACCCCGGGCTTAGTGGGTACCTCGAAACTCAGCGCCTGGGTTTCGCCCGGTTGCAACAATCGGCTCGACAGCAGAACCTTGTCGGACTCAGGAATGAAGTGCCGCTGCATTGCATCGGGATCGCGTCCGGTCGCTTCGGCCAGTTCACCAACCTCTTGCAATGATCCCGGTTTGACGATCGCAAAGTTATGCGGCATCGCATCGGTATTGCTAAAGCGAAACTCAACTGGTTTTCCAGCCTGGGCGACGATCATTTCCTTGTCAAAGATCATTCGGTGAGAGACGGTCCCGATAGCGATGACCCGTACATCGAGATTCCCGAGGCGATCTTCGATCGAGGCGGCCAGTTCCGGTGGCAAATCTTTCGAGAGCGATCGAACCAATGAAATCGTCTCGGTTGCAGTGGCGGAGGTGCGGAGTCGCGCCGGCATTTCGCTCAGGAATCCAATCAGGTTGTCAACGAGCGGACGGACGTGCGCTTTGGGCCAGGATTCCCGGGGCAGTATGGCCAACGCGGTGATCGCCGAGGCGCGGTTGCGTCCCCTGGCAACGAGATCCGCGAGCGCACGAAACTTTTCAGTGTCATGGCCGGGGATCGAAGCTAACGCTCGAATCGCAACGTCGTGCAATGTCTCGCTGCCGCTGGTCGACAATCGCTCCGCCGGAATCAATTGCTTCTTGAATCCTGGGCCTTTCCACGAAACATTCAAGCCGTCGCCGCCGCCATTATCAAAATACGTGACGACAAGCTTGTGAGCGCCGGCGGCGAGGTTCACCGAGCCACGTTTTTCGGACATGCCGTGCAGCCCGTCGTTGTTGACCAGCAATTCGTCGTTGATGTAAATCCGCGATCCATCGTCCGACGCAACTGAGAATGTGTACTTGCCCGATTTGGGTACGATGACGTTGCCGGTGAATCTCAGCGCGAAACGATCCGACTGTTTTCGCTGGGGAACGTTCATCACGATTTGCGGCACAACTCCCTCAGCTTTTGGTTCCATTTTGTCGAGCGTTTCCATCGCGACGTTGTCGGCGCTTGGATAAAAATACTCGACTCGAATTCCCTGTTCCTGCAATTCCCGGCCGCCCGTCTCTGCTTCTAAATTTGATGGCAAATTCGAGATCAGCGGCCGGACTTTTTCGAACAGTTCCCCGCGAACGCTCGAGTCGACCGTCGGCACCGCGTCGAGAAAATCGCGAAGTCTGTCTTTATCACGCGACGCTGCGAGAAACGCGTCTCCCGGACCGGTTGCTGCGACCCATGCGGCATATCCGAGGCGCTTCAGTTCCGGAGTCTCGCCGTCGACCGCGATCGATTCGATTTTGTGCTGGACTCGTTGCAAGTCATCGCGAGATTGGTGAACGAGCAATTGTCCCAGACCGATGACGTTGCTATCGGAATCTTCGCGTGCCTCCTCGATCAATCCCATCAAGACATCGAGTTTTGGTTTCGCTGTTATGTCGGCGAGGCCTTCCAAAGCGTTGGCGAGTGTCGTCACATCCGCGGTCTGCCGACTGAGGATCGCACGGTAAACCGGTTCGGTCGGTTCCAGTTTCAACAGGTCGCTGACACTGGCGTTGCGAAGCGTGTAGGCCTGTGCCGCCGGACTCAGTTTCCGGCCGGAGGCCAGGGTTTTCTGGATCGCTCCTTCAACGTCGATCGATTTTTTCGCATAGGCCAGCACGGTCTCGAGTTCGGCATCAATTTTCCGCGTGGCCACCTCGAAAAACGCTTCGATCGCGGTGGGATCGCCGAATTCGACGGCGGCTTTTGCGGCTTCGGCACGCACCAGCGCCGACTCGTCACGGGCGGCGGCGATCAGCGTCGATTGCCAATCATCCACACGCTCGGCCCAGTGCCCAAGCGTACGAATCGCGGCGGCGCGAACCCTGGGTTCGTCCGCCTGGAACGTTCTCTTCAACAGTTCGATGTTGGGAATTCGATGTTCCTCAAAGACCCAAAGTGATTCGAGCAGTGCCTGGGCCCAGTCGCGTTCGGGGTGTACGGACTTCGCATCGAGCTGATCGGCGAACGCTTGAACGGCAGTGACAATGTCGGCCGAATCACGACCGCTCAGTTCCAACCGTGCGCGGTAACGGGTGCCGTTGTCTTTGGCAAAAAAGTTTTCACAGACTTCGGCGATCGGCTTGCCTTTCATCTTTGCCGGCTTGGCCAGTGGCCGCCCCTTGGCGGTGACGCGATAGATCCGCCCATGTTCGTGGTCACGATTGGGGTCTCGCATGTTGTGCTGCATGTGACCGATCAGCGAATTGTGCCAATCAGCGACATACAGTGCCCCATCACCGCCTACTTCCACGTCGGACGGGCGGAAATTCGGATCACTCGAAACGAGAATCGGCTCGATTTCGGTCGCCGTGATGTCGGCACCGTTGTAATTCACCTCATGTTGCAAAACGCCCAGCACACCGATGGCGTTACAAATCAGGAAATTCCCTTCGTTGTCTTCGGGAAAATGGCTGCTGGAAAGGATCCCGGTGGCAGGAACGGGACGCACCCGTTTTTCGAACCATTTCTTGTTGCCGATTCCCTTCCCGATATTGACGTAGCTGCCTGTCCCGCTGGTGCCGTCATTCGCAAATTGATAACCCCAGCGATCGAAGACGTCACCGTGTGGATTCGGTCCAATCGGAAAGTGAAATTCAAATTCAAAGGTGCGCGGATTGAAACGGTGCACGCCCGAGGCGCCGCTGCGAAAGGTTTTCGTCGGGGTTTCGAAATTGGCGACATTGAAGATCCCGCGTGACCAGTACATCCATCCGTCGGGTCCGATCAGCACAGCGTTGGCCGAATGATGCGTGTCGGCGCTGGAAACACCTTGCAGCATGCGAATTTTCACGTCGGCTCGATCATCGCCGTCGGTGTCTTTGAGAAACCAGATTTCCGGCGGCGCGGCAACCAACACGCCGCCGCCCCAGAACTCGAACCCCGTAACACTGTTGAGTTCGTCAGCGAAAACGATCAATTCGTCGGCCACGCCGTCGACGTTCTCGTCGGGAAGAATCACAATCGCATCGCGACGCGGCTGGGTCGGATTCCAATGTGGGTAGGAGGGCCAAACCGAGCACCACAGCCGGCTGTCGGTGTCGACGGCCATTTGAACGGGATTGATCAGCCGCGGAAACATTTCTTCGGAAGCGAAAAGGTTGACCTGCATGCCTTTGGCGATCGTCATTTTATCGATGGCTTCTGCCCCTCCCTCGTATGGCCACGCACCTCCTTGCAGCGGCCCTTCCTTGTTCGTCATGACCACCAACTCTTCGGGCAGATTGTCGTCTTTGACTTCGATGTCATCGCCCCTGGCGACGGCCCAGATCCGCCTGTCGCGGTTGGCCGTCATCACGTCAAAGATTTCCATCTCGCGTCGCATGACATCGGCGTTGGATTGGCCGTGCCAATTCAACGTAGAACGCCCGCCGAAAACGTTATAACCGTCGACCACCCGGTAGCGGCTGAACCAGTGGTAATTCTTGTCCAGAACGGCTTCGCGAAGTTTGTCTACATCGTCCGGGATCGCCATCCCCGGTAGCAGTTGATCAACGACGACCTCGGCAATCTGCTTGTTGCCGTGGTCGAGCAGATGAATGCCGTTCATGGTCAGCGGTGTGTTCGCCGCCGCATAAAGTCTCTGGCTCGATGTGAAGAGGTCCACGAAGACGACTTGTTTTTCATCACAAACCTTTCGCATGGCGCGGGTGTACTTTTCCAGCTTCGCATTGTTTTCAGCACCGTCGGGGAGGTGCGGGCTGTAGAGGTTTTCGTGCGCGATCGGAGAAAAGACGACGAGCCTTGGCGAGGACTCGCCGTTGTAAGTTTGCGATCGCATTGCGTCGACCATTTCCGCGAGATCACGTTCGAACGATGGCATGCCTTCATCACCGCGGAGAGCCTCGTTGTATCCAAAGAAACAGAAGACGACGTCTGCTTTGCACTTGGTCAACCACTGGTCAGAATCGCCAAAATCTTTCGAGCGTGGTCGGGTTTTGATCTCGTCTCCGGCAAAGCCAAGATTCCGGAATGTCAGGTCGTGATTGGGATGCAACGCGTGAAGGTACGTTTCGAGCCAGCCGTGATGCTGCATGCGGTCAGCCGTGGTGTTGCCGATGTAGGCGATGTGGTCGCCCTCGTGCAGTCGAAAATCGGGGTGGTCGCAAAACACGCGTCCGCCGGGCAGTGCAGCATGGAGAAACAGCACGAGAATCGTCGTCAAAGCGACACGATTGAAAATGAGAACGAGCACGAGCATTCCTTGTGAATTCGTGTGAGTCGACAGGTGGGATCCGCGGTAGGGGCCGTTATTCTAGTCATCGACGGCGCCGGTTGAACTCCGCCCCTGAACCGGGTGGGTCCGAACGTGCGTGGCGGAGTCGTATCCCGCGTCCCTCGTCCCGATTTCCGCTTGAACTGTGCGGAAATGCTCGCTGCGCGTCGGGTTACGGTCCGCGACTGGTTGCCGATAATGGCTCGCGATGCCTACGCCGCTTCGTGGAGCCACCTTGAATCAACCCACCGCGGATCGACTTTACGACCGCAATTTCCTGCTCGCCTTCGTCAGTCAAACGTGTTTCGTGTGTGCGAATACGTTGATGGCCCACTATGCGCGGTGGATCGAATTCCTCGGCGGCGACCTGGGCCAGGTCGGTTTGATCATGGGGGCTGGAGCCTTCCTTGGCCTGATCCTGCGTCCATGGATGGCACAGTGGATCAATCGACTCGGCGCGCGAGCGATGTGGGGCATCGGCTACGGCGTTTTTGCAGCATCATCGCTCACGAACCTGTGGTTGTACGAGATCGGACCTCTGATCTATGTACTTCGATCGAGCCTGGTGCTCGGAGTGGCGATCGTCTTTGCAAGTGGATTGACGTACATCACGCAAACGACTCCGGAACATCGGCGGACCGAGGCGATCGGAATTTTTGGAATTGGTGGTTTTCTTGGCATGTTGATCGGGCCTTTGCTTGGAGACCTGTTTCTTCTCGAACGTGAACGGAGCAACTTTGTCCTTCTGTTTTCGATCGCGGCCATGGCAAATCTTTTGCCTGCGCTCGGGTTGCCATTCTTACGTTCGGTAGCCAGCGACGGCCCCAAGTCATCAGTCCGGCTGGCCGAATTTCTGAGGACGACCTGGCGGTATTGGCCAGGAATGATATTGATGGTCGACCTGGCGTTCGGCATTTGCATGTCGGCTCCGTTCATTTTCGTCGCCAGCTTCATTGATCAGGCATCGTTGAGGATTGAAGGCGTCTCGGTGATCGGACTCTTCTTTTTCTTCTATGCCGGTTCAGGCATCATCGTGCGCGTCTCGTCGCGGCGACTACCCGACCGTATCGGGGCAAGAAAGGTGTTGCTGGTGGGAATGTGCTTCATGTCGCTGGGTATGCTTTTTTTCGGATTGGTCGACGCGGCCCGTTCGTGGATGATCGTTGTTCCGGCGATGTTTGCAGGGACTGGTCATGGATTAATGTTCCACACGATGACTTCGCTGACGTTGCAATCGTTTCCAAGCAAGGTGCGGGGCACCGGTTCGGCGCTGGCGCTGATGATGCTCGATCTCGGGATGATTGCCGGCGCGCCGCTGCTCGGGTTAATCGGCGAACGATACGGTTTTGCCGCCATGTTCGCCTCGATCGGCGGATTCCTCTTTGTCACCGCGATCGGCTACGCGGCTTCGAGCTTGCGATCGACTCGATGGTGGGCTAGTTGGCCACGCCGGGCGCCACGAGCTGACTGACGCCTCGCGTGCTCTTGACGATGCCGCCTTGCATCACCGCGATCAGTCTTTTGCGGTCTTGCAGAAGGGAAATGTCCTTCGCCACGTCACCCTCGACGACCAACACGTCGGCGAGCTTGCCGGCAGAGAGTGTTCCGATCTCATCGATGCGGCCAAGGATCTCAGCGCCAGTCTTTGTGGCACATCGGATCACGTCGAGGGGTTTCAAGCCAACGTAGTCCACGAAGAACGCCAGTTCTTTGGCGTAGTCGCCGTGCGGGTTCCAGGCGAATCCGTAGTCGCCGCCCATCCCGAGCCGGCCACCAGCGGCCAAAATTCGTCGTGCGCTTTCGGCGCCGCCTTCCAGGGTTTCCTGGTGCCCATCGATGACTTTCTGCGGCATGCCGAATTCAGGCCCGCGCTCGACGCTCATCTGCTCGAAATAGAGAGCGGGGACAACCGGCACATCGCGCTCGAGCAATAACTCGAGCGTTTCGTCGTCCATGAATGTTCCGTGCTCGATGGTGTCATATCCGGCCAGCAGTGCGTTCTTGATTCCTTCGGTCGCGCGGCAGTGCCCGGTTACTTTCATTTCATGATTGTGGGCGGTCTGTACCACGGCATGCATTTCATCGAATGTCATGCAAAGCGTGTGATGATCGTTGACATCGGGTGAAGCCGCATCGCCGGTCGGATAGGTTTTCACCCACTCGACGCCGTCCTTGACCAATTTACGGACCGCCGCACGCGCTTCATCGGGACCGTTGACCAACAGGATTAATCCTTCCATGCCAATCTTACGAAAGTCTGGATTCCAATCCATCAAGCCGCCGGCACCACAAATCTCACGACCGCTGGCGGCCAATCGAGGTCCGACAACCAGGTCATTCTCGATTGCCTTTTTCAGCCAGACATCGATATTGAACAGGCTGCCGCCGCTGCGAGCCGATGTGTAACCGCATTCCAGGGCCAGTCGGGCGTTGCACGAAGCCAACAGTGTGACGTATTCCACCGGATACTTGATATCAAGATCTTCCAACGCGGCCACATTGAAATACGTCGGGTGAAAATGGGCTTCGACCAAGCCCGGCATGATGGTGCCACCGAGGGCGTCGATGCGCGGCGTGTCGTCGGCCACAGGCGGCGAACCCGACATCGGACCGACGTATCGGATCGTGCCCGATTCGATCAACACCACGCCATCGGGAATCGGAGCCGCTCCCGTCCCGTCGATGACTTGCCCGTTGTGGATCAAGGTAGATTCAGAATCAACTTTCACGGCTAGCACCCCTTTCAATGCTGAGAGTCGAACATACCGCGCACGCCTCGCTGCGGTCACAGCGAGTTTACACCTTCACGCCCAACGCCATGCTGTCGCGGGCTATGCTATGGGAATCCGCCACCGTTTTCGCTTGGGTATCAATCTGGATGCAAAAAATGAGTGTGAATGATCGACGCGATTTCTTGAAGTGTGCCGCGATTGGCGCTGCAGCCACCATTTCCTCGGCTTACTGCGGGGCCGCTGATGAGGCCACCGCCTCCATGCAGTTTGGTCTGGTTACCTACCTGTGGGGCAAGGACATGGACCTGCCGACGCTGATTGATGCCTGTGAGCAATCGGGGGTACTCGGAGTTGAGCTGAGGACGGAGCATGCGCACGGAGTCGAACCTGAACTTTCCGAACACGAGCGCACGGAGGTTCGCAAACGGTTCGCCGACAGCCCTGTTGAACTCGTTGGCTACGGCTCCAATGCCCAGTTCCACGAAAGCGACCCTGCGAAGGTGAGAGCGAACATTGAGCTGACAAAAAAATACATCGAATTGATGCACGACTGCGGCGGAACGGGAGTGAAGGTCAAGCCGAACGGTTTCCCCAATGATGTGCCGCGCGAAAAAACAATCGAGCAGATCGGCACGTCATTGAATGAGGTCGCGGAGTATGGGGAAGGCTACGGCCAACAGATTCGGGTCGAGGTGCACGGCCGCGGAACGAGCGGGTTGCCCGTCATCCGAGATATTTTCGCAGTCGCCGATCACCCCAATGCAACGGTTTGCTGGAATTCCAATGATGTTGATCTGGAAGGCGAAGGACTCGAACACAATTTCAACCTCGTCAAGGATCGCTTCGGGTCGACAGTTCACATTCGTGAATTGAATGTTGGCGAATATCCTTACGAAAAGTTAATGGGACTTTTTACGAAGATGCATTACCAGGGATGGATACTTTTGGAGGCGCGCACCGATCCGAAAGACAAAGTTGACGCCCTCATCGAGCAACGGAAACTGTTCGAGCAGATGACTTGAATGCCAGTCTCGCCCATCGCGACGACACGCTCGCGAGCAAACCAAAAGCGGCGCCGGCCAGATGGGATTGAACCAGCGGCGTGAACGACGACGAGTCGACGAACAATGTGTTTCCGGTCGAGGCCTCGAACAACAGCTTGCCAACTAGACCGGCCGATGGCGCGATCCAAAGAGCCGCCACGATTCGTTCCTCGCGATTCCAGGCGCGAACGCTTTGGTCGGCGACGAACCATACGAACAGCGCGGTGTCGATTCCGCTGAGACCGCGATAGACTGTGATTTCCGGGCACCACCACGCGATGGACGCACTGATCCCCGCCGTGATGATCGCAAGCATCGCCGGGAATCGACTACCGACGATTCGCTCGCAAGAGGCTCCAAGGATCGCAAACATCAACAGGTCCCAAAACAAATGGTTCCCATCGTAGTGCGTCAGATGTCCCGTCCAGATTCGCCACCATTGGCCGTCTGTTACCGCCATGAAATCAAGTTGCAACCAAGAGGTGATTGCGGGGCTGGCCCAGGCGAGTAACGCCATGGCCGAAACCAGGATCGTGACGGGACAGGTTCGACAGAAGGTACGCATTGGACTGTTTACTACTTGCAAGGACGCGCGGGCGACGGGTTCACCGTCGCCCGCAGGAATCACGGGCGACTAAGACGCATTGCGTTTTCGTCGACGGCCGGCAAGGGCTGCCGCACCGGCGGTGCCAAGGGCGATCAGCCCGGTCACGGGATCGATTGCACCACCCCCGCCACCACCAGGAAGGTTGACGTCCAAATCAAAACCGCGTCCCCGGTTTGCCGGGCGTGGCGAAGGCTGCGATGCGGGCGAAGGTTGTGATGACGGCACTGCGTTGGGTCTTGCCGCCGCTGGAGCGGTGGTCGTCCGGCTTTGCGAGGAGACGAGTTTTTCGGCACGGTCGACCTCGAAACCCTCTCCCGATCGACGCCTCATGTCGGCCAGTTTTTCCTGGACCACAGCGCGTGACTTGCGGTCTCGTTCGATGCGAACCGCGTTGCGCTGTTCGATTTTCCATCGTTTGTATTCCGCATCGTTCTCCAGAACGAGCATCGACGCGTAGGGAGATACGATCGAGTAACCCTCACAGAGCCTGACAATTTCATCGCGGTTGGATCCCTTTCCGGACCGTTCCATGCCGAGCAGTCGAGCGACTCGTTTTTGCGCCCACATTCGTTCGATTTCGCTGTTCCCTTCGTCTGCGGTTGGAAGCTGCATTTCGATGGTCTGTTTCCACGGCCCTCCCTGTACCTTGCCGGAAAGCGTGATATTGACTTTGCCATCGGTTGCATAGCGTCCATACATCCGGAGCGGAGTGCCATAGAACAGGTCGCCAAGCATGGTTGGTTCGACGTCTTGGATAGTCGCACCGTCAAAGTCGACCTGCAGTTCTTCGATTGCGGGCCGGATCAGTTTCTGGCGCATCAAATGTGCCTGGCGCCCGAAGCTGTCCTCGGTCGAGACGAACGCCGCGAGTCCGCCGGCGTCATTGGCCATCTGTTGCAGCAACGGGCGGTTGACTTCGTTGCCGATCCCGATGCAGAACACTCGCACGCCCGCCGGTCGCGATTGGATCAATCTCAACAACTCGTCCTGTTCACCGACTTCGGTCATCCCGTCGCTCAGCAAGATCACATTCAACGGTCGATCGTTGTCGCGGTACGAGTAGGCCGCCGTGACGGCCGGCTGCAGAACCGTTCCTCCTCGCGCCCGTTGGGCAACCAGGTATTCCTTTGCTCGATCAAGGTTGGTTTGATCCGCCCCCTGCAATTCTTTGAACAACGGCGTCGGTGCCAGGTTGAATGCCAGACATTCAAATCGGTCTTCGGGGCCCAGCGAATCGATAAACGCAGCGGTGCTTTGGCGGCTGATCGCCAATTTGTCATCGTGCGCCATGCTGCCGGAAATATCGAGCAGAAAGACGTAGTCCATCGGTTCCATCGTTGCGCTGAGGTCATCCCCGGGTGTCAGCGTCATCATGAAGTATCCCTCTTCACCGCGCGGATGACTGGTCACGACATCCAATCCGGTGCGAGGCCGCTTTGTTTGTACGGCCATCACAATGTCGCGCGACAAGTCGCCTTCGACCAATTCCATCGCAGCCTGGGCGTAGTGCGGCTGGTGACTGACCACGACGAAGTCGTCGGAATGCGATTCGCTGTGGAATTCCTTGATGGGTACTTCACTCTTGACGTCGACCGTCATCGAGAACCGACCCGTCACGCGGGAATCCAGTTGTTTGCCGTGAACATCGGTCGCCAGCGGATACACGTAGGTGGCCCAGTCGTGGTCGACATTCAATTCCTGGTAATACTCGATGCGAATTCGTTGTTCGGCACCGGCAGGAATCGGAAAGATTCGCATCTCGAATTGTTTAAAGTCGACCTGCTCCAACAGACCCGGGTCTCGCCGTTGACGCTTGTAGCTTTCGTAAATTTGTTTCGCACGTTCCTTCTCGACTACTTCGCCGATCATTTCCTTGCCGGCGATCCACATGCTGAAGTTGGACACGCTCGCTTCGCGTGGTACTGGGAACGTGTACAGTGCTTCGACCTGTCGGTTTTCCGTGTTCACGAAAACCTGATCGATCTGAGTCACGGCGATGGAATTGTTGATCGTCACCCGAACATCTTGCTGCTTGATTTCGAGGACTCCGCCGAACCCGCCTTCAGCAACAAGCAGCCCGGCGGCTGATGCTGATCGTGAAGGGTGCCACAAACATGTGGCGACGACGACAAATCCCGTGATTAGCAAGAGTCGATTGACCCGAAGTGCGCGCGCAAACATGGCGTTGCTCCCAGTGTGGTTTTTGAATCGCGGCGACGAGAATCGGCCGCTATCTTCAAGTGCCCGCCGTGAAACCGAGGCTTCGCATATTTACAAAAAAAGCCGGTTTGGGACGATCGGCGACGTGATACGCCGACTCGCCGCAGCCGGTATGATGGGATTCCAACCCGTGTTTCTGCTCATTTCCATCGGAGACCTCCGGTGCATCCAGTTGTCATCGATCAACCGTACGAGTTTGTTCCTCCGCACCGAGGACGTCTTTGGCCATGGCTGTTGCAAAAGGTCGTGCGTCGACAAGTTCGTCGCGACTACGGGATCACCGAGCTTCATTGCGAGGGAATGCAACGGTTGAAAGAGTCGTTGCGTCAGGGCGATTCGGTGTTGTTAGCACCAAATCATTGTCGGCCGTGCGATCCGTCGGTCATGATCGAGGTGTGCCGCCGCGCCGGGGTTGCGCCCCACACGATGGCCAGCTGGCATCTTTTCAAACAGGGCTGGTTGCAGCGATTTGTGCTGCGTCGGATCGGCGCATTCAGTGTCTACCGCGAGGGATTGGACCGGCAATCGCTACAAGCCGCAGTTGAAATACTCGTCCGCGGTGATCGACCATTGGTTATTTTTCCCGAGGGAGTCATCACGCGGACGAACGACAGGATTCTGGCACTGATGGATGGCGTGTCGTTTATCGCCCGATCGGCGGCAAAGAAACGCGCAGTTGCCGATCCGCCCAGGGATGTTGTCGTCCATCCGGTTGCAATCCGCTATCGGTACCATGGCGACATCGATGCGGCATTGCACGAGACTCTTGACTCGATCGAGAACCGTTTGTCGTGGCGTCCCAAACGCGATTCGGACCGTGTCAAACGGATCTACCGAGTCGGTGAGGCGCTGTTGTGGCTGAAAGAGATTGAGTATTTCGGCCAACCTCAATCGGGTCCGATTCCCGATCGGCTTGTGCGGCTGATCGACCAGATCCTGGTACCGATGGAAAACGAATGGCTCGAGGGCAAACGGGATTCCACCGCGGTGGCCCGCGTCAAGCAGCTGCGAACCGCAATTCTGCCTGACATGATCGCCGGCGAGATAACCGAGGTGGAAAGAAAGCGGCGCTGGGATCAATTGGCTGACATGTATCTCGCGCAGCAGCTCGCGCATTACCCGCCCGACTACGTGCAATCGAATCCGACTCCCGAACGACTTTTGGAAACAGTGGAAAAGTTCGAAGAGGATTTGACGGATCACGCAACGATTCATTCCCCCATGTCGGCAACGGTCCAGATCGGAACGGCGATCAAGGTCAGCCCGAAACGCGAAAGAGGCGGCAAGGAGGATCCCGTGATGGCGGAAATCGACCGTCAGCTGCACGAGCTGCTGGGGATTGCCAAATCCACCGAGACGGCAGCTTCGAGTGAAGTTGCCCCGGATGCCGCCGTCAAAATCGCCGTCGTCAAAATCAATGAGTAACGACGGTCGTGCATAGATGACCTGAAATCATTGCGGGACAGATCATGCGTTACTGGCTAAACCGAGTCTTGTTCTCAGTGGTGGTTGGAATCGCGATGCCATGTATGGCGTGCGACGAGGCCACGAACCCTCAGCCCAATATCGTCGTCGTCTTCATCGACGACATGGGCTGGAGCGACTTGTCGTGTTTCGGTGGCGAGGTAACACAAACCGAGAGTATTGATCGGCTCGCGCATGAGGGTCTGCGATTCACAAACTTCTACGTCAACTCGCCGATCTGTTCCCCGTCTCGAGTCGCATTGACCACCGGCCAGTATCCTCAGCGATGGCGAATCAGTTCGTTCCTGAGCAACCGCCATTCGAATCGCCGGCGGGGAATGGCGCAGTGGCTCGATCCGCGCGCGCCCTCGCTTCCACGGGAATTGCAGCAGGCGGGATACGCCACGGGACATTTCGGTAAATGGCACATGGGTGGACAGCGTGATGTTGGCGATGCGCCGATGATCACCGAATACGGATTTGACGCCAGCCTCACAAATTTCGAGGGGCTTGGCCCGCGCGTGCTGCCGTTGAAGGATGCTTACGACGGCAGCCCCGCAAAGCCTCACGATCTTGGATCGGCCAAGCTCGGACGAGGTCCAATTCGGTGGGAGGATCGCAGTGGGGTGACCGCCGCCTTCGTCAACGAGGCGGTGAGATTCATCGACAAATCAGCAGCAAGAAACCAACCGTTTTACGTGAATCTGTGGCCTGACGACGTCCACTCACCATTCTTTCCACCCGAACGACTGAGGGCAAAAACCGACGGGAGCAAGCGGGCACTTTATTACGCAGTCCTGGACGCAATGGATGCACAACTTGGAAAGTTGTTCGATCGAATTCGCCACGACCGATCGCTGCGCGATAATACATTGATTTTCGTGATGTCCGACAACGGACACGAAGAGGGTGCGGGGGCATCCGATCCACTTCGCGGCTCCAAGACATGGTTGTACGAAGGTGGTGTGCGTTCGCCGCTGATCGTCTGGGGTCCGGGATGGATCGACCGAGACCTTTGGGGCACGACCAACGAAACGTCGAATCTGTGCGCGTTGGACCTCAATCGGTCTCTCTACACGCTTGCTGGAATCGAAATTCCCAAGAATGTCATTCTTGATGGCGAGGATTTGCACGCGACCCTGCTCGGCAAAGACAAATCGACCCGAACGAATCCCATCTTTTGGCGGCGTCCTCCCGATCGGCCCGGCAATGCAATGGACAAGAACCCGGACCTGGCTGTGCGAGAGGGCAAGTGGAAGTTATATGCCGACTACGACGGAAGCAGAAAGCAACTCTATGACCTCGACGTCGATGTTTCAGAATCGAATGATGTTCGCGAGGAAAATGCCGACGTGGTCCAACGATTGCACGTGGCGCTCGTTGCTTGGAACGATTTGATGCCCCGCGACGCGGGCGACCCGAATTGGCAGACCGATTCGGAAACAAACAGCGTCGAACTCTCGAAATTCGTCAACCCTATCGCTGAAGGGGCTGATCCCTGGGTGGTCCGGGATCCCAAGGGCGAACGTTTCCTGTGGTGCATGTCCGAAGGCAATCGGGCGATCACCGTGCACTCGTCCCAGCGGCTTACATCACTCGGCGAAAAACATGTCGTTTGGCAAGCTCCGGATACGGGAATGGTTTCGCGCGAAGTGTGGGCGCCGGAGCTCCATTTCCTTGACGGACACTGGCATATCTACTTTGCCGCATCCAATGGAGAAAACAAGAACCACCGGGCTTACGTGCTGAAGTCGGTAACGGGCGATCCGCTCGGTGAATACAAACTCCACGGGCCCCTCGCAACCGGCGATGGTGACGATGGCTTGTCGCCGAATCTGTGGGCGATCGACATGACCGTGCTCGATCTAGCGGGACGGAGATATGCATTGTGGTCCGGCTGGGACGCGCCCGGTACGGATCAACAGTTCCTTTACATTGCCACCATGAAATCGCCGACGGAACTTTCCGGACCACGAGTCCGTCTGTGCGCGAACGATGATTACCTATGGGAACGTACCCAGATGAGTGAAGACAAACGCGGACTCAACGAGGCCCCGCAAGTGTTCCAAGCCGGCGATAATACTTTCGTTGTGTATTCCTGCGGGGCATCATGGCTGCCGACTTACAAACTCGGCCTGTTGAAGCTCGTCGGTGACGATCCGCTCGACCCAGCTTCGTGGGAGAAGCGGTCAACGCCCGTATTCCAGGGTACGGATGATACGTACGGCATCGGGCATTCGTGTTTTATTCAGTCGCTCGACGCGGCAGAGTGGTGGCACGTTTTTCATGCCAAGCTTGACCGAAATCCTGGCTGGCGCCGCGCTGTATTCGTACAACCGATGCGGACCGGGGCCGACGGTCAGCCGCAATTTGGTGCACCGCTTGCCCGAGGGAGCGTCATCGATCGGCCGGCGGGCGAAATACTTCCTGCGGTATCTCTTCCGTTTTCAACGTCATTGCGCGATGCCGATCTCGCCGCATGGTCCTATTATGGGCATCACCAGTTTTTCGCGGCTGCCCCGGATGGGCTCCATCTCGGCATGATTCCGGCCGAACCGATCAACGACTTTCGGTGTGGGGAAAAGGTAGTTCTTGACCGGCGGCTCCCCGATGACCATTCAATTGATGTGTCAATCGATTTTCGTCGTAACAACACGGCGCGTGACGCAGGAATCCTGTTTCGTTGTACTGGATCATCGGTTGGTTACGACGCCCAGCGGGGCTACTTTGCCGGTCTGATCCCCAGAACCGGATTGGTCATCCTTGGCAAAATGAATGGTGATCGATGGTTCGAGCTTGCCCGAGCACCCACCGAAATTGACACCAGTGCGCCGCAACGGCTGAGAGTCGAGGTTGCGGGAACGGAGATTTCCGTATTTCACGATGGCGAGAAAAAACTGTTGCTGTCTGATGACACCTATAAATCAGGATTCGCTGGGTTGCGGGTGGTCGATACCCATGTTGTTTTTGCTGATGTGTTAATCGACAGCCATTGAGGGATCAGTGTGCTATCAGGGCGATGACCTTGCCGAGGTTCTCGACCCGGGCGCTAGTTACTGCGATTCGGTGGTCATCGGCCGGTAGCGTTTTCATGTAGATGTCGAGCGCGCGTTGGAGCTCAGACAGCGCCTCGTCCCTTCGGTCGAGCGATTCGAGGGCCTCGGCAAGGTCACACAGGCTTGAGGCAACGCGGGGATGATTTTTGTTCCAACGTTGCTCGCCCAATTGGACGCTGCGTTGGAAACAACGCCGAGCTTGTTCGGCACGGCCGTGGTGCAGCAAGATTCGGCCTTGACGGGCCGACCAGATCGCGTGGTCGCCGGGTTCACTTTCCGCAAGCTCCAAAGCACGTTGCTGTATTTCCACAGCACTTTCGTGCTGAGTGAGGCCATGCAGAACGGTCGCGTGCGTAAAGCACGCCCATGCCGCACCCCGTTGAGCCAGCTGGCTGCGATGATCGTAGAGGATTTGTGATGAGTGCAAAGCGTTCTCGTAATCTCCGATGCCTATGTATGACCACGTCAACGCGAATCGAATGTCCCACGCGACGATCTGTTTCCGCTTCGGTGGGATTTCCAGTGCACGGTTGAGGTAGTCGATCGATTCTTGAAAGCGCTGGGCGCACAGCATTTCTTCGCCCACATCGGTCATCGCATTTCGCAGATGTGGATGGCGGGGCGCAAGACGCTGGCCCTTCTCAATCGCTTCGGTCGCGGCTCGCAATGCCTCCTCGTAATCACCGCACTCCTTGGCGACTTCGGCGTAGTCTCCCAAAGCGAGTAGGTAGAGCGGATGTTCGTCTCCAACCAGTTGTGCAATGTCGTCGATGACGTTGGAATAAGTTTCACAAGCGGAGTCATGGTTACCGGCCGCGCGATCGCTCAACACGCGCAGATACTCAATCGCAATCTTCGCAACTCGATCATTGCCGGTGATCAGGGGCATCAGCGAGACGATTGACTCAAACGATCCGTCAGTGCGGCTGATTGCGAGTCCGATCCTTGCCGATGCCACGCATGGTGAATCGGGTGGCAGGTGTTGTCGGCGCCGAAGCAGGGAAGATTGAAAGAGCCGGGCCGCTTCGTCGTTGCGCGCGAGAGTTCCTAAAAGATGAGCAAGTTGAAAATCGATGTCGGCCGCAAGTAGATCAAGTGAACGTCGATTCTGAACGCCCGTGCACTCAGACAGTGTTACTGCTGCCTCCTTGTAGAGCGTTTCGGCTTCGTCGTACTGACCTCGATCGTGTTGGACCCACGCGCGGTAGAACAGATTGCGGGCTCGTTGACGTTCATCCCACTCGGAGCCTTCCGAGTGCATGTCAGCTTTGCGATGAAAAGTGGCTCCTTCGAGCATCCGTGACGCGGTGTCCAAATCGCCCATTCCACGCCACGCGTTTCCGAGAAAGTCCATTAAGGCAGACCTCACAGCCGGATGCGTCACGTGCCCCGAGTCGATTCGGTCGGTTGCGATCTCAAGAATGTCTTCAACGGTTTTTGCGGGCGGCGCTCCATCAGTACCGGTAAACGTCCTCGTTACCGCGTCGCTTGATTCGAACATTCTTCGAATGAATTCAAACGATTCGTGGCTGGCCTCGGCCTGCTCGTGGGCGAGTTCTCTGGCGATCACGGCCGCAATTCTAAGCTCGCGCTCACGTTGCCGTGATTGATCCAGGGAGATTGCTGCGAGCGTCGAACCGACTACGAGGCAAATCAGACTTGCGGCAGTCGAGAAAGCGAGCGCCGCGAATCGCTTGTTCCGTTTGGCCCATCGGCTCGCCAGCGCAACGGTCGACAACCGACGTGATCGAATCGGCAACCCGCGCGCGTACCGGTCAAGTTCATCCCTTAATCCAGCACCTGAATCAAAGCGGTCCGCTGGATTCTTTTCCAGGCACTTCAGGCAGATTGTTTCGAGGTCTCGCGGGACCCGCGGATTCAGCTGTCGCGGGCGGATGATCGCCGCGCTCAACACTTGGTGCTTGACAGAATCGATTTCGCCTTGATGTGGTAACGATTCGGTCAACATACGATAAAGAATCACACCGATGGAATAGATGTCACTGCGATGATCAACCTCAGCGTGATGCGGATCAAATTGCTCGGGCGACATGTATGCCGGAGTGCCAATGATTTGACCGTGCCGGGTAATCGACGAGCACTTGTCCATTGACTGTGTCGCCAATCCGAAGTCGATGATTCGCGGATCGCCCGATTCATCCGTCAAAATGTTTTGGGGTTTGAGATCGCGATGAATGACGCCGCGGCTATGACAGTGGTCGATGGCATCGGCCAACCTCGAGACAAGCTTCGCCGCTGCTTCGAAGTCGAATCGAGACGCTTTCAACCGGCTCTCGAGGTCACCGCCAATTACGAGTTCGGTGACGAGAAAAAGCCGATCCTGTTCGCGGTGAACCTCCAATATGCTGGCAATGTTCGGATGATTCAGCTTTGCCGAGAGTTGGGCTTCGCGCAAGAACCGGCCAGAGTCAACGAACAGGGGCTGAGGAACCTTGAGTGCGACCCAGCGATCGAGCCCTGTGTCTTTCGCTTTCCAAACAATGCTCGAAGATCCGCTGCCGAGCTTTTCCTTGAGCACGAAGCGGCCAAGTGTCGCGCCACCCCCCAGCATCGTGAAGCCGGACGAACTGTTTCCTCGTAATTCTGTTCGCGAAGCGGCTTGTTGAAAGTCGAGCGGCACGTCATGGGTGATCCGCTCGAGTTCGTGACGAAGCTGGCTGTGAACGTTCTGCGGTGCAGTTTGAACCAGTGCTTCCAGGTCGATGTCCCTCGAGTGCCGCATTTCGGTCTCGAAGCGGTCACAGAACAAGTCGATGATTCGCCAGTCCTCGACGGACAATTCGTCGTCAATGGAACTGCTCATGTATCCGACCAGATTCTCCGAATCAACTTGAGTTTGCGTTCGACCGTCGCAAGGCTGCGTCCGATCTGAACGGCAATTTCCTCATTCGTGCATCCCTTCAATTTGGAGGCGGCGATCTGTTTCAACTCGTCCTGCTCCAACCGGTCGAACCAGCCGTCAATCTGGTCCGACATTTCGGCTTCGAGCGACGGAGTCGGCTTCGAGCAAACAAGATTTTCAATCACGCCGGAATCGTCGCTCGCACCGGCCGAAAGCAAGCGTGACCGATCCCGCTTCTTTCGCGACGAGTACTCAGTTTTGCTGGTCACTTTGCGAACGGTCATCACGACAATCAAACGCCACAATTCATTGCGATCACGAAGCTCGCAATACCGTCCGTTTCGCAGCCCCAGGCAGAGGCTGCTGAATACACTGATCGCGATGTCTTCCTCGTCCACGATCACATCAATCAAGCACCGTCGACGCGCTGTTGCGAGAATCCGATTGAAGAATCGATCCCAAAGATGATATGCCGCAGAATCATTTCCGTCGCGAACCTGGCCGATCCAATCGCTAATTGAGTCGGTCAATCCGACCATGGCCTGCTCCGAGGTGAGACTGGGTGATTCAAGGGTGCGTCCGTCGCTATTCCTATTTGCAGAGCGACATCAAGGCACCAGGGCGAACACGGCTGCAAAAACATTTTCTTTTGAGGGGCTCCGCTGCGGTTCACGGATTACAGGGGTGAGAGAGCCCGTATCGCCGTGTGCAGGGCTATGGGTCGATACAAAAGGATTTTGCCGCCGGAGCTACGTTCATGGTTCGCCTGACTTGTTGTTTGTTGTTATTGCTTGCATTTTCATCGGCGCAATCACGCGCCGATCAAAACACTGCGATGGTGTCTCAGCTTGGCGTAGGTCCCGGTTCCTACACGGAAACGCTTGACAAGGAGGGGGATATCGTTGCCATCGCCCGCCGACACGACGGCTGTGTTTTGGTCGACGTATCGGATCCGGAAAATCCGGCGATCATCACGACCATTAATCCTGATGACCGCGTCGCCAACTCGACTCCGTCGATCGACATTTGGGATGTCAATATCCACAACGGGTATCTCTATCTGATGAATCGGGGTGAGGCGGTCGATCCGCTGCTGAGCAATTGGGTCGGACTTTACATCTACGACATTTCGGTTCCCAGCAGCCCGACGCTAGAAGGTTGGTTGCTCTGGGGCGGCGGTATCTACCACCACCTCGCCGGCAGCGTTAGCGCCGGAACCGTAGAGGACGTTAACGGCGTGCCACATGCTTTTCTCTGTTCTGACATCACGGGTGATGTCGAAATTTTCGACGTTACTGATCCGAGCCTGCCAATCTATGTCACTTCGGTTTTGTCGCCCGGATACTTTTTTCAGTTGTCAGAAGTGGTTGTCCAGGACAACCGACTTTTTTCCGCCTGGGGCGACGGCGGATTCACAATCCACGATGTGTCGCTGCTTCCGTTGGCACCCGAGCTGATCTTGCACCAACCCTACGTTGGGACCCCGGTTATCAATGGCGGACTTCGAACGCTCTGTCCAACGCCCGATGGAATGCATCTGGTGACGGGCGAATACACCCTTCAGGGTGACGTTCGTTTATGGGACATCAGCAGCCTCGGAACGGACCCACAGGTCAATCAGGGTTTGGTGCAGCTTCTCGACTCATGGCAATTGAATTCCGGCGCACTGCTGTGGACAATCCGCGCGACGAACGACTTCGCGTTCGTCGGACACCTCGAAGATGGGATCCAGGTGCTCGACATTCGTGATCGCCTTGGTCTGGCGCCAATTGGCTGTTTTGACCCTGATACCGGGGGTCCTGTGACGACGTGGTCGGGAATTGCCGACGTGGTCGTCGAGGGAACGCGCGTCTATGCCAGCCACCAGAGCGACGGACTTTACGTCGTCGATTTCGGTGACGAAGTCGTGATTACGAAGGCACAGTGGCGAAAGAAAAAGAAACGTTTGACGGTCTGGGCGACGGCGACCAGCCAGGGCGACGTCACGCTCGAACTGCTCGGCTATGGTCCGATGAATTGGAACAGCAAACGTAAACGGCACGAATTGAATGTCACCGGTGTGACGTCGAACCCCGGCGTGGTGATGGTTTTGTCCGACTTGACGGGATTCGACGAAGCAACCGTGAGCGTGCGCTAGAGCGTGGGCCATCTGCCGAGTCGCACCTGGAGGACTCGAATCGAGAAGCACGCGATCCGCTGTGAACGTGCTCGCCAATCATGGACTCGACTCCTGGGCGAATGAATCCTTCGGGTACGACGCGGCGCTTCCGCGACGGTAGAGCCCCATGCCCCCTGAAAACGGTTCAACGTTGGCGTTAGAATCGACGCATGATTTCGATCGATCTTTCGGGAAAGACAGCCGTCGTCACCGGCGGTGGCCAGGGATTGGGGCAATCGACGGCGCGGATGCTGCATCGAGCCGGCGCCAACGTTGCGATCGGCTATTTCGCCGACGCGGAAGGATTGAACCAGCAACGGGCGCACGCGACAGCAAAGGAGATGGGTGAACGCGCGATTGCCGTTGAGGGCGACGTTCGACGTCGTCCCTCGATTGCGGCAATGTTTGAATCGATCGAATCGCGTTTCGAATCGATCGACATTGTTATCAACAATGCTGCGATTCTTCGCGATCGGTCGTTCAAAAAAATGGACGACGCCGAATGGCAAGCGGTGATCGATACCAATTTGACAGGCGTCTACAACGTGTGCAAAGAAGCCGGTCCACGATTGGTCGATGGAGGACGCATCGTCAACATGGCGTCGATTTCCGGATTCCTTGGGATTTTCGGGCAAGCCAATTACTCCGCCGCGAAGGCGGGCGTGGTCGGGTTGACGAAGGCCTTGAGCAAGGAGTTCGCTCGACGAGAGATCACCGTGAACGCCGTTGCCCCGGGTGTTGTCTTGACCGAAATGGGAAAGTCGATTCCCGAAGAGTCTCGCAACGAGATGTTGAAACAGATCCCGATGGGACGATTTGGTACGCCGGACGAGGTTGCTGCAGCGATTTTGTTTTTGTGCAGCCCCCTTGCCAGCTACATCACCGGCCACACCATGCACGTCAACGGAGGTTGGCTTGGGTAGGCCCCGCGCCCAAGCCCCGAATTGTCACTGCGGGGCGGTCGTAGGCAGCGTGAATTCGAAACGGCACCCACCCTCAAAATCGATCGCGCGCAGCGTCCCGCCATGTGATTCTACGATGGATCGGCTGATGGCAAGTCCGATACCCATGCCGTCCGACTTCGTGGTCGTAAAGGCCCGAAAGACCTCTTCGATTTGCTCTGGCGGTATGCCCGGGCCGGAATCGGTAACGACGATCTTGACGAATTCGTTCTCCGTGGTCCCCTCGATATGTAAATTCCTGTCCGTGATTTCGGTTGAATCCATAGCGTCGCATGCATTGCGCACCAGGTTGACCAATACTTGTTCGATTTGAATGCGATCCGCGTAGACCTTTGGAAGCGAAGGAGGAAGTTGCAACTCAACGTCGTCGACAACAGCCCGTATCTTGGCTTCACACAACGCCATCGCTTCGTCCACTGCCTGCGCGATATCGAAAGATTCCCGATTGGTGCTGGGGCGACCGAAACGGCGCAAGCCTTTGATGATTTCGTTGATCCGGTTTGCCTGTTCGTTGATGCGCCCGATCCACTCGCGAACGTTCTCCCGCTTTTCAGACTTCTCAATATCCTCCGATTCACGATCCAACGTCATCAGGGAAGCAGCCGAAAAATTTGAAATCGAAGCTAGCGGTTGATTGATCTCGTGTGAAATTCCCGCAACCATTTCTCCGAGTGCCGAGACTCGCGCGAGGTGGGCCAACTGCTTTTCCTTCTCGTTGAGCCGGTCTTCCGCCTCGCGAAGCTCTGTGATGTCGGTACCGATCGCCTGGTAACCAAGCAGGTTCCCGTCGGCATCGCGAAGGGCCCTGCAGTGCCACTGTTCCCAGCGAGTCATGCCCTCCGTCGACTCGAGTCGCACGGTAATGTGCTGAGTTGATGATGACGGAGCAAGATTCGATGCGACTTGTTCGAGCCGATCGAGGAGATCGTTCGGATTCTCTAACGTCGTTTTCCCGTTGGCTGCACCGAGAGAGCGGCGGAACGCCTCGTTCATGAACGTCGGCTTTTTGTCGGCGTCAAAACGAACGATGTACTCCGATTGGTCTTCGACGATCGAACGATATTTGACCTCGCTTTCATACAGACGTTGATTGGCGTCGTTCAACTCCTTTGTGCGAAGCGAAACCCGCTTCTCGAGACTCGAATTGGCATTCCGAAGTTCATGTTCAGCCGCAATTAACTTTTGATTGCTGACCTGAAGCGACGCTTCGCTGCGGAAGACGCGGAACGTTTGCACGATGCCGAGGATCATCAACACGCCGGTCAGCAACAGTAAGCCCCGGAACCATGAACGTTGCCACAATGCGGGCAGAATCACGACCGTGGTTTCGGCGGGCGTCGCATCGACGTTGAAGTCCGCGTCGCGCGCGCGAACCTGTATTCGATGCTCGCCAACGCCAAGGTTCTGAAGTGAGACTTGCCCATTGGACGAGAAAGGGCGCCAAGGCTGATCTCCAATCCGCCACGAGAAAACCAGGTCACTGGGCTCTGTGCGGTTGAAATGATCACTCCCGCTCCATCCGACGACTACTTCGTTTCCGTACATGGATTCGGTCGGGCGCGCGTCGATGCGGGTTTCCGGTGCCACGCTATCACGCCCAAAGCGGTATGTACGGATTTTCGAAACGGCACCGCTAAGATCAGCGCCTGTACCTTGTGCCAAATCTCGGCTGACATGACCAAGGCCGACGGAATTCAGCCAGATGTCCCCATCGCGACCCTCACGCATACCGGAATAGTCGACTCCGAAGGCAAGCATGGAAGGAAGCGGCGCGCGGGCCCAGGACTCTCCGTCGAATCGATCAAAGCCAGCAGGTGTTCCAACTAACACCGAGTTGTCGCTTAACACCGAAATGCTCTTGATGCGGTTGTTTGAGAGCTGCGTCGATTCGTCGTAGACCTCCGCCGCGTAGCGAAGACCGTTCGAGTCGCGGATGGTCAACAACACCAATCCATTTGCCCGCGTGCCGACCCACAGTCTTCCTTGTTCGTCATGAGCGACCGAATCACAAAACCCTTGAACGGCGATTGGCAAATCGGCTTGCTCGCCGAAAGTGTCATTCGGCAAGATTTGCACCAATGAAGGTCCGGCGAACCAAAGAGACCCGTCTTTCGTCTGGGCGATTCCATAGACGAAATCGAGACGGTTTGTGGGGCGAAAATGCTTCCAGTTCTGTCCGTCGAAACGAATGACGCCGCCGCGGTTTCCCTCTTCCACCTGTTGGTTGACCGCAGCACCGAACCACATCCGGCCGTCGCGGTCTTCGAAAACGGCACGGCGATCGATTCCCCAGGAAAGTTCCGGGTGAAGCTTCCGGACCCATCGATCCCCTTCGAGTCGGGCCGTGGCCGCAACACCTTCGTGGCTGCCGGCGGCCCAAACGTCGCCCGTCTTCGTGACCGCCACGCGAAGCGGCGCGGACATCAATCCGTGGCTCGCGTTATAGGCCCGCCATTGATCGTTCTCGCGGGCAACGACCGAAAGCTGATTGGAGATGAACCAGTCCACCGAGTCCGAACCCGAGTCCTGATAATCCAGCCCTTCGAAGCTCGTCCATGTGTCTTGGGGCTCGACGCGCAATGCGAACGATCCTTCGCCGAGGATCCAGAGTGCGTTATCAGATGCCATCTTGAGAATCACGTCGTTGCCGAAGATTCCATAGTCCTGCATGGCGTGATCGACAACGCGACCACCGGGCCCGACCGAAAGCACAGCTCCGTTGGTGCCAACCAGAATCTTGCCATTGTTCAGCGCCAAAATGGAGGACCCAATCCCGCGGGGAAGTTCGAATGCCGACCAGCTTTCGCCGTCGTATTTCAGCATGGCTCGATTGCTCGTGTTGCGACCGACCGCAACAAGGCCCTTGTCGGTTACCGCAATGCTGGGCATCCCCACCGGTGCGAGATTGTGTTGCCGGGTGTGGTAGGTCCAGCGAAACTGGTCGCCAGTGTCTCCGGACGCGGAGTAAATGTGACCAAGTCGTGACGCAAACCAAACCGTCCCTGCGGCGTGCTGGGCGACGCGAAACGGTCGAAAGACACGGTACGACCCGTCCAACTGATCGAAAACAATGTTGGTACGAATGAGTTCCGTTTCACCTGCCCGTTCCGCCGATATTTGTAGCGTTCTCCCGGTCGCGCCCTGCAATTCACGCTGGAAAACACTATTGCGCTGCTCTCCATTGATCGATGTAATGCGATCGCCAATTTTGATTCCCGCTCGTGCCGCAGGTCCGTCTTCGGCAACCGCAATCACCACGTTTCTCTCCGGGTCGGAACTCAGGACACATATTCCTGCTCCCGATTGCCATCGCCTCGACTCGGTTTCCGCGACGATGACCGTTTCAATTGCTTCGGCATCAACTTCCACCTGAAACTGCTTCACGATTTCAGCGGTCGAGAGCAGTGTGATTCGCTTCCAATCGGCATGGCTGGGGGTGTATCGAAGACCCTGCAGGTGGACCGCGCCCCAGTTCGTGGCCGCCCAAAGTCCTCCATCGGCACTTGAGGTAAGATCTTCGATGACCCAGTGGCGTTGATCGTCCAGTGGGAAAACCTGTTGAAAAGCATCGTTTTTAAAACGATAGATCGCAGACCGAGTCGCAGCGAAAAACACGTCCCCCGACTGGGCAAACGACATTGCGCTCGATTCGATGCCAAACTTTTGCCAGCGAAATCCGTCGTACCGAATAGCACCACCTTCAATGCCGAACCAGATCCTCCGAGACGGATCTTCGCCCATGCACGTCACCCCCTTTCCTTTCAAATCTGGAAAGGACCGAACACGCCACGATTCGTGGAGCGGGTCAATTTGTCGCGGTGGGAATGGCAGGGGCTGCTGCGCGCTCGAGGTTTTGCAAATAGGTCCGGGCAAGACCAGGTGGGAGAGAAACCACAAGCAACCAAAAACGGCCCGGCCGATCAGGCGTTTCGTGTTTCCCGAGTGAGTCATCAGCAGTTAAAGTGATGCGGCGTGAACGACGGACACGCGTATTGTGACCGGATGGGCCCTGCCCGCAAAGTAGATATTTCCAGCCGATCGATCGCAAAAGGTGCGGCAAGACGGCGAATGGTTATTGGCCTCGTTTGCGGCTCGTTCACGGCCAGCGACGGGGCGAAGCAGTATAACCGGATTTCCCATGTCCGAAGGCACGCCAACGCAAGTTGCGATCGTCGAAGACGATCCGGATGTCAGAGATTCCCTCTGCGCGGTTGTCCTTGCAATGGGGCATCGTTACGTCACTTTCGACGCGGCCGAACCATTACTAACCTGCCAACGATTCTCGGAACTCGGTTGCCTTCTGGTCGACTATAACCTTCCCGGCATGAATGGAATGGAGCTGTTGTTGGCGCTGCGGAAGTCTGGTGACGTGCCTCCGTCATGCCTTTACACTGGACAGATCAAGGCAACGACATTGAATGCTCCGGTCGCTCTCGGATTTGCCGAAGTACTGGAGAAGGGGAATGACACCGGTTCGATCGAAGAATACCTGCGCCGCGTGCTATCGCGTGTTGCTTGACGCGAAGCACGTCGATCTGCCATTTACTCTGTGCTGGAATCCAAAATGAAGTTTCTGCTCCTTACATTCATTTGCCTTTTTGCTTTTTCCGGGAATATCAACTTGGCGGCCGAGGCAGTGAAGCTGCCTCGAAGTACGCCGGAGGCCCAAGGAGTTTCGCCGGCCCGGATTCGCGAATTTATCGAAGCGGCCGATCAGCAAGTCGACTCAATGCACAGTTTCATGTTGGTGCGCCACGGCCACGTTGTCGCCGAGGCATGGTGGGAACCCGAGTCGGCTGAAAAGCCGCACATCCTTTGGTCACTCAGCAAGAGTTTTACATCCACCGCTGTTGGATTGGCCCTCGCCGAGGGAAAACTAAGCATTGATGATCAAGTGTTGAAATTCTTTCCCGACGATGCTCCCGCGGAGCCATCAGTGAACTTGAAAGCGATGCGAGTTCGTGACTTGTTAACTATGACGACTGGTCATCAGGACCAACTCAATTGGCGAGACAAGGATGACTGGGCGAAGGCTTTCTTGGCGCATCCCGTCCCGCACAAGCCTGGATCACATTTTCTATACAACACACCCGCCACATTCATGCTTTCGGCGATCGTACAGAAAGTGACCGGTGAAACTGTGCTCGAGTACTTGAAGCCACGGTTGTTCGATCCGTTGGGTATTGCGGACCCCCGATGGGACACCAGCCCACAGGGCATAACGATCGGCGGTTACGGCCTGTTCCTTCGCACCGAAGACATCGCAAAATTCGGCCAACTCTACCTGCAACGCGGCAAGTGGCATGGAAAACAGCTGTTACCGGAGTCCTGGGTCGACCAGGCAACCTCAAAACAAGTTTCTAACGGCAGCGATCCACAACGAGATTGGGACCAGGGTTACGGTTTTCAGTTCTGGCGATGTCGCCACGGTGCGTATCGCGGCGATGGCAAGGATGGGCAGTTTTGCATCGTGCTGCCGAATCAGGATGCCGTCGTTGCCATCACAGCCGACTCGCGCGACATGCAAGCCCAGTTGAATTTGGTGTGGGAGAAACTGTTGCCAGCGTTCACCGATGGGCCGTTGCAGGCGGACCCCGAGGGACAAACGAAGTTAAAGGAAGCCGTCGCAGCTTTGAAAGCGTCGCGGTAGACCAATGCGCGTTCCTGAGAATACCTGTCCCACGTCGGAAATCAGGACCCGCGGCCAGGGCGTTGTTTCGCCGCCGCACTCGCGTCGCGTGGCCCGAAAGCCTGAAGAAGAACCGCCCCCAGCACCGACGGGCGGAAGAAGGCGGTCGGTTTTCGCGTGAAATGCAACACATCGTAGAAAAGTTTTGTCACGCGATCGTTGCCCGAGCAGAGTCTCAGTACTCCGGTGAGATACCAATTCAGCGGCTTTGAATGCAGCGGTCTTTTTCCAACGGTACCTGGGTACCGGAAATCTGACTGCGTAGCCAGCATCCACGGCACCTCGATGATCTTTGCTACTTTGCGAAAGAATTCTTTGTGCAGGTCTTTGGGGACCCCATGCCCCCGGCAATCTTGCAGAGTCAATCGCAATTGTTCCGCTTGCAAGGCACCCGCACTCATGCCCTGTCCGTAAACAGGGTTGAAACTTGAGATGGCATCGCCGATCACCAACAAGCCGGCGGGGAATCTCGACAGCCGATCGTAGTGACGCCACCGGTTTGCGGTAAAAGTGTAAGCTGCGATCGGCGTCAACGGCTTGGCATCCTTGATCGCGTCGTAAAAGTCGGGGCGTTCCATCGAACGTGCGAATTCCAGGTAACCCTGGTCGTCGGTGGGCGCATGATCCCTCAAAAAGCCCACCGCACTTACCAACCAGCGGCCGCCTTCGATTGGAAAAATATAGCCAGTCCGTTTGTTTTCCGGCGGAGTACCGTATTGAGCCATGATCCGCCAATCGCGTGTCGTGTCGTCGGGCGGCTCGTACATGCGGCTCGCGTATCCGATATTCACTTCGACGGATGTCTCGGTCGGCTTTTGATAACCAAGCGATTCGATCCATTTCGGTGTCTGGCTGCCCCGGCCGCTCGCATCCACGATCAGGTCTGCCTGCAGTGTTTCGGTTGATCCGTCATCACCGCAACGCGCGACCAGTCCTGTGACGCGCGAACGGTCGCCGTTGGTATTCAATTGCGTGACCGCGCAATCGCCGCGAATCTCAACGGTCGTATCACTCGTTAAGCGGCGACGCAGGTTGGATTCGAGAAAAGGCCGCGTCTGCCAATAAGAAACCAGCCCGGATTCGGGGCGTGCCTTCCAAACACCGGCGTGATACCAACATAGCTCCCTGGCGAAATCGCAGACGACCGATCCGTTCTCTGCGAGTTCGTCCGAGAAACCGGGAAAAAGCCCATCGATGACTTTCATGCCGCCGCTGAAAAGGACATGAACATGTTGCCCTTGCGGAACGCCCTTGCGCGGCAGGTGACCCTCAGGCAATGAGTCGCGCTCGAGGATCGTTACCCGCTCGAAGTGATCGCAAAGCACTCGCGCCGTGATCAAGCCAGTCATGCTGGCACCGATCACAATAGCGTTTTTACCCAGTTTTGAATTCGATGGGTTCATTGCCTTCCGGGACCTTGTAAACGACACAGGATTCGGCCAGTGTACTCCCCCCGCTATGTTGTTGCGATCGAGCGCTGCTAAAGCGGGATGCGCAAACTAGATCGCAGTGGGTTTCAGCTTAGCTTGGCCAGCAGCGACTTCGCTAGGCAAAGATCGAAAGTATCGAGTCCTTCCGTGAATGAGCCGTACGTGGCAGCGAGCATCTGGTGAGCCTCGGAGGTCTTGCCCTGTTGATGACGCAGTGTCGCGAAGCGTGTCATCGTTCGAAGTTCCCACGACCTCGCCTTCTGTTTCCGTGCGACTTCGAGGGCTTGCCCGTACAACTTTTCTGCTCCCTGTTCGTTCCCGATTTTCAACTCCAGATCTGCTTGCAGTCGCAAGAACTCGCTTTCCATTCCCCGCTCGTTGTGATTGTTAACCAAATCAAAGCCGAGCTGGAGCCACTTGACGGCGTCGTCGTGCAGATCCGCCATCAGGAAAGCTTCAGCGATGTTTCGGTACGGATGATCCATGGAAAGGTTGCCGCCCGTCGCGTGCAGCATTTTCAAACCTTGTTCAAACTGTATGCGGGCATCGTCAATCTTTCCGCGGCGTAGCAGGTTGACACCGCGACCGAAGATCGCATGTACTTCGAAAAAAACGAATCCGTTGTCGTGACAAACCGCGTACTCCTCGTCGATGCGCTTGCTCGCTTCGTCATGTCGGCCACAGAACTCGAGAACTTGTCGGCTGAAGAACAAACTCATCGCGTAGGAAAATGGATGATTGAGTTGCTTGCCCAATTGGACCGTCTCGTCAGCTCGCCGTGTTGCCTGATCAACAAATCCCAATTGCCATAACGCCAAGGCAGAGTGGCTCAGGCACATGACGTTGCAGCATTGACCTGTTTTCAACGCGTATTCGAGAACCTTGTCTCCGTCACTCAGCTCGAATCCTTGCTCCAGCAGTGGAAGACTCGTGCTGAAGTCGCCTTTGTAATAGGCGGTGCAACCGGCCACCCAACAGGCTTCGGGTAACAGCGAAATGTTTTCGGGTGCCTGGTCCACAAGCTGTGTGATCTGCGCGGCGATCCCGGTACAGATATCCATGTCCGCGCGAATGATCCGCCAGCCCCATAGACCCCACATGACGAAAAACTGATCTTCGACCGTCCCGTATTGTGAAACCAGTTGTTGTGCGCGTTCGATTGCGGTTCCAACCTCGGGAGCCGACCAACCGCGAGCGGCCATCAAGACGGGCGCAAGCGTCAACTGAAATGCGAGTTCCGATTGGTCTCGCTCCGGAGTTTCCGCGAGCGTTTGTAGAAGACTCAGGCCCCGCGTCAAGTGACTGATTGCTTCATGATTCGCCGAGCGTTGTTGAGCACGCTGTCCAGCCATCAACCAATATTGAATGCCCTTTTCAAGTTCGCCAGCCTCGCTGAAGTGATGTCCCAACAACTCCGGCTGGGCCACCGATGTTTGTTCAAAATTGCGCTCAAGCGTTTCCGCGATCTTGAGATGGAACTGTTGACGCTTTTGTTTCAAGAGCGAGTTGTACGCGGCATCCTGGATCAATGCGTGTTTGAATATGTAGGTGCTCTTTGGTGGGCGTCCTTTCTGGAACAACAATTCTGCTTCGACAAGCTTGCCAAGCTCTGCTTGCAGCTTATCTTCATCCAGCGTGCATGCGGATCGAATGAGTTCGTACTCGAACTCCCTTCCGATGGCCGCCCCGAGCTGGGCGACACCGGGATCACTTTCCAATCGGTCGAGTCTGGCCGCCAACAGGTCGTGGAGTGTAACTGGGATGGCGTTGATTGCTGCGGCGACATCGTTGTCTGCGCTACCGGCATCCAAAGCACCCGACTCCATGACCATTTGCGTGAACTCCTCGACGAACAACGGCACACCGTCGGTCCGCTCCGCGAGTCTGGCGACGATCTGCTGCGGAATGTCATCGAAGCCGGTCTTGTGCCGGATCATTTCACCAATCTGTCGTTTCGTCAATTTGGTCAGCGCCACCTGTGTCATGTGGCTGTAGCTTTGCCAGGGTGTGCGGAACTCGGGGCGGAATGACATAAGTGTCAGAACACTCTCATGAAGTCCCTGATCCACGTGTCCGGTAAGCAGTTCGAGTGTCGTCGGGTCGACCCAATGCAAGTCTTCCACAATGAAAAGCACGGCACGCTGTGACGCATACTCATGCAACCACTCCAGCAACAACTCTTGTGTTTTTTCTTTCTGGCGTGCCGGCGAAAGATCCAACGACGCGCATCGCTCGTCCGGTGAAATCGAAAGCAGTGATGCGAAAATGGCCATCGATTCGGGGTCGTCCAGTTTGACCTCGTTCAAATGACGGGCAAGTTTCCCGAGTCGCTCCAAGTCCGATTCCTCACGCGAGAATTCGAGCAGCCGCTCGAAAAAATCGATTGCGGGAAACAGACGGCTGCCTTCGTGATAGGGACTGCATCGCCATTCGATCACATGCACCGGTTCATCGAAATCCTCCCCAGTAACGTGTTGCTTGATCTCTCGCATCAACCGTGACTTGCCCAATCCGGCATCACCGATCAGCAATACGACTTGTCCAGCGCCCTCGACAGCGTGTTCCCAGCGATCCTTGATGATGCCCAGCTCCATGTCTCGACCAACGAGGGGCGTGAGGTCGGCCGAGTCAATCAATTCGACACGATTTCGAGTGGTCGATTCTTTCATCACCCGAAAAATTTCGACTGGCTTGGGGATGCCGCGAATCTTCTGGGTCCCCTGGCTCTCGCAGACGAAGAAATCTCTCACCAGCCGGTGCGTCGTGTCGCTCACGATCACTTGTTCCGGCTCCGCGAAAGATTCGAGACGCCCCGTCACGGTGCGTGCCTCACCGATGATGGACAGGGTGTCGACCTGGCTTTCACTGACGCTTTGTTCGCCTGCGACCACCATCCCGGTGTGAATCGCGGTCCAAGCCGAAAGTGGTGGCTTTTTTTCCTCCTCGAAGATCTCGTTGAGTCTTTTAATTTCTTCTTGGATTACGAGCCCGGCTCGGACTGCGCGGTGCGCGGCGTCCTCATAAGCTGTCGGATAACCAAAACAAAGCAGCAGTTCCTGGCCCGTTGATTGCACAACGGTGCCGCCAAAACGATTCGTTACCTCTTCACACAATTGTTGGAACGAGGTGAGAATGTCGCGCTGATCCTCAGGATCAAGCGAGGCCAGTGACTCCTCAGGATCCGTTGCGTCGCAGTTGCAGATCATTACGGTGAGCTGCCGTTTTTCGGCGTCGCGGGATCGCCGCAGACTGGAATTGTCTGACTCATCGTTGTCATCGAAGTTCGGAGGATTTGACGTTCCGGACGTTTCCGGCTGTGTCCCGTCCAACGTTGGAGAAACATCACGTGATTCCTCCATGTAGCGCGTCAGCGCCAGCGAGAATTCCAAGGCCGATCCGTACCGATCGGCCGGCGACTTCGCCATCGCTTTCATGCAAAGGGCATCGATCGCTGGAGGCAGTCCGGCACGCACTTGCGACGGCGGAACGGGATCCGATGAGACGATCTGTCCAAAAACCGCAGCGGACGAACCGGTGAATGGCAGGCGTCCCGTCAGCATCCGGTACAAAATCACACCCATTGCGTAAACGTCGGTATGGGGGCCCACATCGTCGTGCCGGGCTTCGACTTGTTCCGGGGCCATGAACGCGGGGCTACCCAATAGAGTGTTGGCGTGCGTTATCTCGACTTCACTCACGCTTTCGCGACGAGCCAGACCGAAATCCATTACCACAGGTTCAAGTTCGTCCCTCAACATGATGTTGGAGGGCTTCAAGTCGCGATGGACGATTCCGGTGTCGTGTGCTTTCTGGAGTGCCAATGCGATCTTGGTTATCAATGACATCGATTGGAAAACAGTCAGTCCGTCCTCTTTCAGTTTCCTGGTCAGGGTTTGGCCATCGATGTAGGCCATGATCAGAAAGTGCCACCGCTCGAATTGGCCCACGTCGTAGATCGGGCAGAGGTTGGCGTGCTGGAGTGTCGCCATTGCCCGCGCTTCTCGCCGAAAACGCTCAATCGCGATGGCTGTGTTCTTCTCGCTGAACAGCGGAATTTTGATAGCGACCTTGCGATCAAGCTGGCCGTCGTGGGCGAGGAAGACGGCACCCATCCCGCCTCGACCAAGCTCTTGTTCGATCCTGTAACGCCCAAATTGATCAGGAACTTTGCTCAAATCGAGCGGTCGGTCACCTGTGTGATGCGTCTCACCCATCGACCCGCTCGCGGACGTATCCGGGTCGGGCGATGTTTCCGGCGAACCAGTTGCCCCGGCACCAATCCTGGAGTCTCGTTGATTCGGGTCGTCGGACGCAGCGGCCATAGAGATACGATAAGAAATGCAGATTGGAAAAACGTAGCTGGAAACTCGAACGCCCAAGGCGCCGACTCTCGCTGAAGCACAAGTATAAGTGCATCTAAGGGTATCACATGGCTTCTGCGACTGAATTAGGCGCAGTTGTGACCTGAACGTCAATTGCAACCTACGGGCACGAATTGGCCAAAAGCATTGGATCTCTGTCGGATTTCATGTAATCGCGTGTTGCTCGTTTTTAAGAACACCCGGTGAGTTGGACGTCGTTGTCGCCCGCCGCGGTCTGTCTTTGTTGATACCCGCCCCGTTAATTGCGATCGCTGCCGTTGGTCCTTTTTCGTTCAGCCTGGCATCTCATCGCCCAAAATCGCAAGAGGTCCATTATTTTGCGACCCCGAGCAACCAGCATGCCGCCGAGCGGAGACGGAATTCGTGGTTTTGCCGGCTTCGGCACGAGGCGTGCATGATTGTTTGGAGCATTACAACCAACGGTTTTAAGAAGGAATTTCTATGTCCCAACAATGCGTGATCGCCGAGTACAGTTCGATCCAAGATGCCACCGTAGCGATGGAGGTGCTCGAGAAAATTGACTTCACTCGAGAGCAAGTGTCGCTCGTATCCCGGCACTCGGACAGTTCGTCGATCAACGGCTTGAAGGACTACGAAGTGAATTCACCGCCGGTTGCCGAGAGTGCCGTGGTTGGAGGCGCAGCGGGCGGGGCGTTGATCGGAACGCTTGCGGCGGGGACTTTGATAGGACCTTTCATGGTCGCAGGTCCGCTCGTCGGTATAGCACTTGGCGCAGGGACGGGAGCGGCACTTGCGTCCACCGATAAATGGGGCGTCGATGAGAATGTCGCCTCGGACTTGACGAAAAGGGTCGAGCAGGGTGCGGTGCTGGTGATCGTCAATGATGACGATTCGATCGTCGTCGATGACGCAGAACGATCCCTCAAGACGACCAAGCATTCGGCAATTCATCGCTTCCAACGTGATTGATCGGACGAGCCGTCATCGATCCAATCTCATCTCAAACAGCGGAAAAGACGCAAATGATTTCTCTTGATTCTAACGAAGACTGCCTGCCCGATATCGCGCTCGATATGGCGGGACACTCAGTAAGGGGTAAGGTTCGCAGCGAGAACCAAGACCACTTCTTGATTGCAGATCTGAAGCGATTGCTGACGGTACGAAGCTCCAATGTTACGCACGAGGAATGTGACCGGCTGGTCAGCAGCAAGACCGGCCATCTGTTAGTGGTTGCCGATGGCATGGGCGGTCATACCGGCGGGGACGTCGCCAGTACGACCGCAGTTCAGTCGTGCGCCCAGTACGTGCTGGACATGATGCACTGGTTCTTGAAGCTGTCAGCAGATGATGAGAATGACTTCCTCGACGAACTTTCCGATTGTCTCAAGCTCGTACAAAAGCGACTCTGGCGTCGTCAGAAAGATGAATACGACCGAATGGGAACGACGTTGACATTGGCGTACCTGTTGGGCGGTCGGATGTACGTGGTGCACGCGGGTGACAGCCGTTGTTACCTTTTTCGCGACGGGCATCTTCAACAATTGACGACGGATCACACGTTAGCTCAAAAGCTCGTCGATGACGGCGCCTTGACGCCTGATGACGCAAAAAAATCTCGCTGGCGGCACATGCTGTGGAATTGCGTCGGCGGTGGCAGCGACGTCGTCGACCCAGAAGTCAGCAAGGTCGTTTTAGAGCCGAATGACACTATCTTGCTATGCAGTGACGGCGTCACGGGAATGATCGACGACGCGGAAATACGCAACATCATCGACGCCGCCAAATCGAGTGACCAGGCGGTCAAGCGACTGGTTGACGCGTCGAACGAAGCGGGCGGCAAGGACAACATCACCGCCGTCGTGACGCGGGTCCAGGGTGATGCAACCAAGTCCGCTGAAGGGTTCGGCGACACTCTGCGGGATACGGACGAAGCCTGAGCCACACTCTCCGAACTTTGACTTCGTTTTTCCCTGTCATTGGCAACGCGCGTGATCACCGCTGACGCTCCGTCTCGGAACTCGGCAAGTTGACGCAGCTCGAGTCGTTGAACCTTTCGGGTACTAACCTGACTGACGCCGCGATCCAATTGCTTCGCGAAAAGCTTCACAACTGCGAAATCGAACGGCACTAACAACAGCCCGCCAATTCGGACTCGCTTTCGAAAAACGCACATGTCGGGACGGCATTCGGCGAGCGGCACGAGAATTTTAGGACGGTCATAAAAACAGCGATCGGGTGCTTTTTTGCGGCGCTCCTCTTGTTGCTTGTCCTTTTCTTTCTGGTCATGAATTTGGCCGCGTGGTTGTAGTTCGAAAGACTCCGAGAAACTTTTCCGTTACGATGCTTGTCTTCGTCATCACTTTGACGCATCCTCGGACGATCATAAATGTGGCCGACGAGCAGCCCCCTACAGGAGTCCTTCGAGTGTCTCAGCCCAACGTTGCGAAATTGTGTTCCATGTTGTCCTCGGTTGGCATCATGACAGCCCGGACGGTCCGCGTTTGTCCGGCCATCGTCGCGGTCCTGGCACCGTTGGTGTGCGTGATCTGCGACGAAGGTCGCTGCGGCGTCGCTGCCGAACCGACATCGTCCGCCACGGGGTCTTACGAGGTCATGGTGCCACCGCCGGAGCTGGAGTTGTCCCGCTTTTACAAAAAGTACGTCAACGCAGACGGATACCCGATTGTCAGCTCGGACAAAGTCGATGATTACGCGCTCAAAGAAGCGGCGTATCTGGTCGACATGATGCTCGCGGAGCGCCCCGACGTTCGCAAGGCAATGATCGAAAGTGGTTCGAGGCTGATCGTGATGGCACACACGGAGTTTACGACCGACGTCCCTGAGCACTCGCATCTTCAGCCCAAGGATTACTGGGACGCACGGGCCCGCGGCCTCGGTGGCTCTCGTACGGATGCGGTTTGCTCCTGTGCCGAAGAAAACATGCTTGCTTATGAGGGCGACCCATACTCGACCGAGAATATTCTGATTCACGAGTTTGCTCACAACATCCACTACCGCGGCATGATCAATCTCGATCCAACATTCGATGATCGGCTTCGCAAAACGTACGAGCGAGCCATGGCCCAGGGGCTATGGAAAAGCAAATACGCGTCGGTCAATCACGCCGAGTACTTCGCCGAGGGTGTGCAGTCGTGGTTCAACAACAACCGACAACCTGATCATGATCATAACCACGTCGACACACGTGACGAGTTGCGTGAGTACGACCCCGGGCTGGCGGAAATCTGTGAAGAAGTCTTCGGCAAGACGGAGTTGGTTTACACAAAGCCGACCACGCGGCTGGAAGGCCATCTGGCCGGATACGATCCAGAGAAAGCACCACGCTTCCAATGGCCGGAAAAGCTGGACAAGATGAAGCAGAAAATCAGAGAGGACGTCAAGAAGCGCGGTGACAACCGACAAAAGGAGTACAAGAATTAAGTGACGGTTGCGCGAAACAAGTTCGACGAGCCGTCGTCGTCGTCGTAGTAGTCGTAGGCCGGTCCGAGCTTTGCGAGTTCCGGCATTGCATTGAGTGATCGCCGGAACTCGCAAAGCTCGGACCGGCCTACGGAAGAACTGATCGCCACGAACGTACAATTCCAAGAATCACAGGCACGCAACAAGCTCAATTGGTCTTGCTGCCTTTCTTGTTCCTGGCACCAGTTTTGCGATAGGTCGGTCCATTGTCAGGCGGCATTGTTTGGTGCCAATCGAGCAGTGACTTGGTCAACTGCGTCACGACGCCGGGGTGATCGGAAGCCACGTTTGTGGATTCAGAACGATCGTTTTGGAGATCGTAAAGTTCTGGGTTGGAGCCGTCGTACTCACACAGTAGCTTCCATTTTCCCGAACGCACAGCGAGGTCGGGAAGGTTTTCCACGCCGTAAAACGAATCCCGGTCCGGTGGACGACGGAAGAAGATGGGAGCCATTCGCGATGGGCCATCACCGAGCAGGGTTTCCACGAGTGCTTCGCCATCAAAGGTGACGCCATCGGGAAACGGCGTGCCGGTGAGCGTTAGCAGCGTGGGGGCAATGTCGATGGCAGAGAATACCGAAGTCGTGTCGACGTGATTCTGTTTCTTAAGGATGCCCGGTCCCCATGCAACCAGCGGTGAGCGCACACCCCCTTCGTAAAGATGTGTTTTGTAGCCGCGAAACGGACCTGCTTCGCCCGCGCCCGGGGCCGGGCCGTTGTCGGAACAAACTAGAATCAAAGTGTTGTTCCTCAGCGCCTCGTCCGCTCGGATTCGATCGAAGAGCTTGCCGAATTGTTTGTCCATCGATTCTAGAACAGAGAGGTAAAGCCGTCGCACGGATCCATCACCCCACGTATCCACCGGCGGCCAATAGGGACCATGCACGTCGTCGGGCCAGACGTTCACGTAGAACGGTTTCCCCTCATCAACAGCTTCGTTGATAAATGGGAGCGCGGCGTCGACGAAGCCGGACGTGATCTCCGACCGCAGCATCCATCGATAGCCCTCGCCGAGCGCTTCCGCTTTTTCCCAAATGCGACCTGGCTCTTTCTGTCCAGGTTTCAAAGTCAGCGGAAGCAGTTTCGGCCCCATTCCCTCGAAGTTGGTGAGCGACGCGTCGAATCCGTAATCGGTGATTGGCGGTGCTTCATCGACATCACGCTGACCACCCATGTGCCACTTGCCAAAGTGACCGGTGACGTAACCGGCCTGCTGCAGTGATCGAGCGAGCATCGGCGCTTGCGGATCGAGCCACTGGGCCATGCCCCGCTCTTCGTTGTTCTTGCGATTGTTCAGAAACGATGTGATCCGCCAACGTTGTGGGTATTGGCCGGTGGAGATCGCCACTCGCGAAGGAGAGCAAATCGGTGAATTGACATAGAACTGTTCAAAGCGAACGCCCTCGCTGGCAAGTCGATCGATGTTGGGTGTTTTGGCGTCGTCGTTGCCGAAACATGAAAAGTCGCCCCAGCCCATGTCATCGATGAAAACGAGGATGACGTTGGGCTGATCGGCCGCAACGAGGCCCTGTGGGAGAAGTGCGACGAGGGACAGAAAAGCGATACTGAATCTCATTCCTCTTACCTTTTGAAAGTCACGTTGCGATCGAGTGAGTGTTCGACCGAAGCATGAATCGCGGCGGGCTCGGACTTGTCTTCGACGAAGAAGTCCGCGATCCATCAACACGGTTGGCCAATTCTAAAACTGCTGCGCTTCGTCCGGACCGCGGTCCGCGGACTTTTTGTCGATGGCGGTGAACAATGCCTTGTGCATCTCGGCTAGATACTTGGCGGGGATCTTGATGACCTTTCGGTCGTACGTCATCAGTCCGTTAATTTCACCCTCAACGTCGGTCGTCTGCGTGTAGACCCCCGCCGCAATGCCTTGTCGACGAAGCTCGTCAAGCATGTTGAGGGATGTGATGTAACGCTCCTTGTATTCGGCTTCATTTTTCGGCAGCCCACCATATCCCCAGTTCCGGCGGTTGGTGTCCCAGAGATGTCCCTTGACCGGGTAGCCGTGGCCGCCAAATTCGCCGATCACCTTGATAAAGTCGTCGAATCGTCCGTTCGTATCGAGCTCAAATGGGAACCCGGGATGGGGGTAGCGATGCTCGTCCACAATGTCGCCAATCGGCCAGAAGTTGCCACCGCTGGCAATGTTGACTGACCGCGAGGGATCACGCTCGATGGTCCATTTGCCGACTTCCGTCGTTTGATGTTGTCCCCACGCTTCATTGAAAGGCACCCAGCAAACGATCGATGGATGATTTTCCAGCGAGCCGATCATTGCCTCGAGTTCCACCATGAATTGTTGATGTTGTTCCTCCGGCCATGTCGCATCTTCGGGGTTGGGCTGCAGTCGCGTCCACTCGGGCCAGGCGTCGCCAACGCCACCGCTGACGTGATCCTGCCAAACCATCATTCCGAGCCGGTCGCAGTGGTAGTAATACCGGCGCGGTTCGACTTTGATGTGTTTGCGGATCATGTTGAAGCCCGCTTTCTTCAGCCACTCGATGTCAAACAACATCGCTTCGTCCGACGGCGGCGTCAGCAATCCGTCGGGCCACCATCCCTGATCGAGCGGCCCCCAGTGGAAAATGACGTCGCCATTAAGAGTGAATCGCCAGTGGCCGTCCGCGTCTTTGACTTTTCCGACCGATCGAATGCCGGCATAAGACTTGACGGTGTCCAATACTTTGCCCGTTTCGTCGACAAGCAAAACCTCGACATCGTACAGGTAGGGTGAAGAAGGCGACCAAAGTTTTGCATTTTCGATCTCCAGGGTGATCGATTCAGCACCGGAGTTGTTCGCGTCCATCAAGTCGCCGACTCTCACCGCAACTTGCAGGTTTCCTGAACCGACGAGATCGGGTGTGACCCGAATGGTGCCGGATTCGGCCTCCGTGGCCACCTTCAATCCCTTGATGTAGTTCTCGGGAACCTCTTCCAGCCAAACGGTTTGCCAAATACCGGAAACCTGCGTGTACCAAATGCCGCGCGCGTCGAGAACCTGTTTCCCGCGAAGCTGAAACTCTTCGGTCGCGTCTTCAACACGGACGACCAATTCGTTTTCGCCGTCGTTGACAGCGTCAGTGATGTCCAAGGAAAACGGCGTGTTTCCACCGATATGTTTGCCGACCGACTCGCCGTTGACGAACACTTCGCATCGATAATCGACCGCTTCAAAATTCAGCAGGTTGCGGCGCGTGTTTGATCTTTTGGCGTCGAAGCTGCGCCGGTACCAAAGAGCTTCACTCGCATCGAGCAACCGTTGTACGCCCCCGAGCTTTGACTCCAGACAGTAGGGCACCAATATCTCGCCGTCCCACTTGGAGGGAGTCTTGGTCTGTTCAATAGGCGTGACCGCATAATCCCAGTTGCCGTTCAGATTCGTCCAGTTGTCACGTTGCATTTGGGGACGTGGGTACTGGGTCCATGCATTCTCGGCGGTGACTTGTTCGCCCCACGTTGTGATCAATTCCGAATCAAAGGGCTTGGTATCACGCGGTGGCTCGGGCAATTCCGGGACGTTGTCCGCATCGACCACGTGAACGTCAATGAACTGTCCGCCCGCGGATTGTTTGCAATGTACGGCAAGGAGATTCTTACCCGGCTTTAATAGCGAACGTTTGTTGTCCGGGATCGGGACGACCTTGTACTCGGTCGTGAATCCCTCGAACACCGCGATCGATTCGCCATTCAAATGAACTTCGGCATCTTCATCATGGTGGACAAGCAAAGCAGGTCTGGCGGGAATACTGCTGATTTCAAACGTCTTCCGCAGCCAGATATTGTTGGTTGCCCAAGCCGTCCCGACTCGTGCACCGGGAGTGTCGCGAGTTCCAAAGCCGCCGGATCCCTCCTTCCACTCGTCGGTGTTGAATTCGGCCTGCGTCCACCCTTCGCCTGGTTGTTGCAGTCTGTACTTCCATGTATCAGCAATTTCTTGCGAATCGGCGCGCGTCGCTGCAGTGAACGATATGCCGAAAACAAATAGGAGGCTGAGAGATAGCGTTCGTCTTTGTATCATCTTCGATTCAGGTTTGGAGTTCCAAGGGTTATCCGTTGTTAATTCACGGTCCGTCGTTCAATTCGACACAGCGACAGCTTTGACTTCGTGAACCAGCACCCTGCCGTTGAAACGATTCGGCGCTGTGTAGTTTCCGGCCGCAGTGCGATCGTCAAGCCCGACGCTTAGCCCGTCGACAGGCTCGACAGGAATCAGGCCTGGGGATTTTTGAGACAACCTCGGTCCTCCATTGACCGAGAGCGTGATCGCGGTGCGCGAAAGCGTCGCATCGAGCGTAATCTTGCCACTCACCTGCTTGTCGCTGGCAATCCGAATGGCAACGCCGGCCACGCGCACGTCAAAGGCCGGTCGACCGTCTATAAAATGTAATGCGTATCCGTGCTGGTTGCCGCCATGGGCTATCACGACGCCGCTGGGCTTGTCCGCTTGGACTTCCACATGCAGTTTCAGTGTTCGATTGGCGACGAGCGGGGCGTCCGAACCCTCGCTTGCGTCTGACCCCGTCCACGATTCCCAGGTGACGCCGACATGCCGCGCCCACTGCTGCCAGTCGGCGGTCATCTGCTTGACCCGCTCTGGATGCTTGTCTGCCAAATCATTCAACTCACAGCGGTCTTCGGCGAGATTGTATAACTCCCATTTCAAGTCGTGCGGCATGCGTTTCGCGAAGACAGCTTTCCAATCACCTTGTCGGATCGCGTGGGCTGCTTGATGATCGAAGCCAATCGTTCGTGGAGCGAGCTTTTTACCTCGGAGCAGCGGCATCAGGCTGACGCCCTCAAGTGGTGTCACGCTGGTTCGATTCCGACTTTGCGGGTACGTCGCGCCGGCGACTTCGATCAATGTCGGCAACACATCCATCATGTGCGCCGGATCTCGAGCCCATCCCTCCCGCTTGCCAATTCCCTGGGGCCAATGTGCGATGAAAGGGGTGCTGATGCCGCCTTCATGCGTGAAGTGCTTGTACAGACGAAACGGAGTATTCCCCAGATTCGCCCATGCGCTTCCGTAGGACTGGTGCGTGCCGCGACCGCCGATGTTTCGTGCGTCATCACCCGTTCGCAATATCGTCTCACCGCGCCTTGAGGTGCCGTCGAACCCAAACGGTCCCCATTCATAGCAGGCTCCATTGTCGCTGAGGAACAGGATCAGAGTGTTTTCAAAGTCGCCCGTATCCTTGAGGTGGTCAACAATTTGCCCGACTCCATGGTCGACCGCCTCGACCATTGCCGCGAACACCGCCATCCGCCGAGCCAAGTCGCGTTGTCGCGCTTCATCGAGTGAATCCCAGGCGGGGTTCTGCTCACCGGAAAAGCCGTTGGCAATGTCATCGCGATCCACAGGCACGATTTCACGAGGCGGCATTTTCCAATGCTTGCCGTCGATCAGTCCAATTTCCTGCATACGCTGGTATCGTTCTTCGCGGAGCACGTCCCAGCCACGCATGTAGGTCGCACCGTATTTGTCGGCTCGCTCGGGCGGAGCCTGAATCGGGAAGTGCGGCGATGAATGGCCCAGGAACAGAAACCAGGGGTTCTCAGCTTTCTGTCCCTGTTGAATGAATTCGATTGCGTAGTCGTTGAAGACGTCGGTCGCGTAATATTCCTCGGCCGGCGGATCAAGTTCTTTAGCGCGTCCTTGAGGAAGCCGAATGTAGTAATCGGCATCGTATTGGTCGTGAGAATGATCGCGCGTGTAGCCGTAAAACTCGTCGAAGCCGCGTTTGATCGGCCCAGTTTCCGGATGCATGTGCCATTTTCCTACGTAATAGCATCCGTATCCGGCTGCTTTGAGTACTTCCGCGATCGTGGCACACGACTCGTTTAAGCGGCCGAGATAACCGGGCCCGCGCGTCGGATTTGGTTTGTTCGTAGTAAAGTCACCGATGCCGGCTTGCGACGGATACAACCCGGTCATCAGCGACGCACGGCTCGGGCAACACCGCGCCGAGTTATAGACCTGGGTGAGCTTCACACCATTCTCAGCCAGCGCGTCGATGTTCGGCGTGTCGATCTCGCCGCCGTAACAACCGAGATCCGAATAACCGAGATCATCCGCCAGGATGACAATGATATTCGGTTGTTCCTGAGACATCACGTCCGACGAGACGGACACGCCGAGAAGAACCGCACCGAGTAGAAATCGCGTGGCATATAGCATGATGTTCACTTCGGCTTGGGCAGCACACTGGATGTTCTGGCCCACTGACGCCACTGGCGACTTAGCATTTTGACTTCTTCGCTGTTTTCCGCGGCCAAATCATTCTGTTCGGTGCGGTCATCGCGCAAGTCATACAGTTCCCACTTTCCTTTCATGCCGAGTCGAACCAGTTTGCGGTTCGCTACGCGAATGGCTGCATTTCCCTCGTGTTCCCAGAACAGCGGACGTTCGGCAAAGGATCCTTCGTCGGTCAGCAACGGAATCAGGCTTTGCCCCTGCGTGGGCTTGATCGCATTGCCATTGAACTCGGCGGGGTAATCCGCATCGCCGAGATCGAGGCAGGTTGCCATGATGTCGATCAGGTGGGTTGGCGTCGTAATCCAGCCCTCGGTGCCGCTGCGTGGCTTCACAGCAGCCGGCCAATGCGCGATCAGCGGCGTCGCGATTCCGCCTTCGTGGTTGTAGTGCTTGTATTTGCGAAACGGCGTGTTGTTCAAGTGTGCCCAACATTTCCCGATGAACACGTTTGAATGTGGGTCACCGGGGTTAGCGCCGTCGTACTTCCCAGACACGCCCGCCTCTGCGTTTCCTCCGTTGTCCGAGAGAAACAGGATCAGTGTATTGTCGAGTTGACCGCGATCTTTCAACGCGTCCACGAGTTTGCCAACGTTCTTGTCGACCTCCTCGATCATTGCTGCGTAGATCGCCATCATGTCGTCGTACCGACGCTGCTCTTGGGGCGAGAGTGAATCCCAAGCGGGGATTGTGGCTGGCCGTGGCTCGAGCTGCCAATTGCTGTCGATCAGACCTGATTCGATCTGACGTGCGTAACGTTCTTCTCGAAGAACGTCCCACCCCTTCATGTACTTGCCACGATATTTGGCAATCGTTTCTTCCGGAGCCATGCAGGGAAAGTGTGGGGCGACGTGGGCGAGATACAAAAGAAACGGTTTCTTTTCGCCGATCGCTTCGTCCATGAACTTGATGCCCTGGACTGTCCAAAGGTCGCTGCCGTACCACGGCGGATCGAATTGCGGATCGTCTCGCGAAACCTCCTCGCCGTTGAGAAACATTTGCGTGCCGCCTTTGGGGCCGGTTTGGTTCGAGAAATGCAAACCGCCAGCCGGTAGATTCAAGCTGCGATGAAAACCGCGTCCCCACGGAGTAACGCCATGAGCGAAACCGACGTGCCACTTTCCGGTCATGGCTGTGAAGTAGCCAGCTCGACCGAGCACTTCCGCAATGGTGACACACCGATTGTTGAGCTGGCCCGCATAACCGGGCAGACCTTGATCGGTGGTCATCCATCCGATCCCGGCTTGGTGCGAGTAGAGTCCTGTTAACAGGGAAGCCCGTGTCGGGCAGCACCGCCCCGTGTTGTAGAACTGAGAAAACTTCACGCCGCCAGCAGCCAACGCATCCAGGTGCGGTGTTGGGATTTCTCCGCCATAACATCCGATGTCCGAAAATCCCATGTCATCGACCATGATGACGACGATGTTGGGGCGATCTGCCGCCTGCGAAGCGGCGGTGAATGCAAGGGCAACAATTGCAAATGTGATTCGCATCAACATGTTGTGTCCTGCGGGTTCGACGGGCCACTCACAAAAAGTAAAAAGAGGCCAGCATTGTAACCTTTACCCTCGTCTCTCGTCCCAACACGGCTGCGTCGCAGAACGGACCGCAATTGCTCGACGCGGCGTTGAATCCAACATTATCGAGATTGTCGCATTCTCGCCCGTTTTCTGCACGATTCCCACAGTAACGGATCGTGCTCAGACGTCTTCCCGGGCCAGCCGCGCCTGATCTAATCAGCCATCAATACGTTCAACGATTTAATTCGATCGGCATCGGGGACGCGCAGTTCGCCGCCGACTACATTCTCCGCAATTTCGATTGGGCCAGAAAACGGTTCCGTTGCCGCGATCCGAATGGATGTTGCCGACAGGATCGTATTGCGAACCACGACCAGGTTGCCGACTCGAGCGCTTTGGTGATCCCTGAAATAAATGCCCGCCCCCTTCGTTTCGCGGATCACGTTGTGCCGGATGATTGCCTCGGATGCCGCCTGGATGCCGTGGTCACCGGTATTCCAAATGACATTTCGCTCAATCACGTTGGGTTCACGACCATCCGTACCGTAAACGAGGATGGCGGGGTAGCGCGTGTCGTGAATCACATTGTCGCGGACGATGTTTCCGTAACTGCCGTCTTTCAATTCGATGCCATCGCCCTGCGAGACGTCGTCTCCATTCAAATGATGGATGTAATTGTTCTCGATGATTGAATTGAACACGTACCCACTGGTGCTGCCGTCGGAGCGGTTGTTGCTGCCCAGGTAGAAACCTTCGCCATGACCACTGGTGTGATGAATATGGTTGCCGCGCAATGTCAGCGACTCGTAGACGTGGTCGGGATAGTTGGCTGTCACTGCGACCCCGCCGACGTGATGGATATGAAGGTTTTCAAGGGTAATGAACTTGGCCGGCCACTCGTCTCGGCCACCCATTCGAACACCGGCCGCGCCGCCGGTGATTTCCAGGTCGCTCAGTACGAGATGCTGGCAACCCTCCAACTGGATCGAATTTTGATTTGCATCGGGACGATGGAAGATCGATGTTGAGGGTCGTCCAGGGACGCTATCGCGCGACCCTGTTTGACCGCGAATGACGATCGGGTTTTCTGCGGTACCTCGGTGACTTAATACGAGCCTTCGACGGTCGCTGTAAGTGCCCGGAGACAAAACAACTTCATCACCCGGTCTCAATTTGTCCCCTGATAAGACGGAGAACCAATCACGATCCGGCGTCAAATGAATCGTTTCGGCAAAACCCTGGTTCGTGATGGATGCCAACAGTAGTGCGGCAATACGCAGTGATTTCAACGGTCCGGCCTTTGCTCGAAGGTATTGTTGGTGACGACAGGCCATGCATTGCCGGCCGCCAATGATTCTCGTTAATCGCGACCGCAGGGTTGCCCTGAGGGTGTCGGCTGAGCGAGGGCAAGGCGGGAAAAGTCAACGGTTCCCGGTTGGTCATGGTTTTGCCTTTCGCCGGAATTCACCGGGGGTCATTCCTGTGACCCGCTTGAATACAACGTGAAGGTACTCTGGATGTTCAAACCCGCAGAGTCCCGCGATCTTTTCGGCCGACAGGTCGGTTGTGGCGAGAAGCTCTCGCGCCCGCTTGATCTGCACATGTCGAATCTCCCCCTGACGTGTGCGCCCTAGGTGTTTTCTAACTTGGCGCTCAAGTGTACTCCGCGAAACCGGATTATTGCGAACCACACCACCATGCCTCCCGTCACACCATCGTGGTGCTGTGAACGAGCGACAGGGAAATCGACTCTTTCGGATCTCGTTCGTCCGTCCCTTGACGGGATTCCCCGGTTACATTGAGGAATTCGTGCATCACGGCCTGCCTCGTTTGCAGCGGCCGATCTGACTCCGCCAAAAAAGAGGAATCGACATGGATGAAATCGCACGTCGGCGAAAGGTCGCCCTGGACGCCATCAAACAGGCGTTCGGTACAACTGAACACGAACATGGTGTCACCTTATTCGTCACTCATCACCTTGAAGAACTCGCGGACGATTTTTGGCTGAAGCACTGCGGTACCGCCCGACCGGAACCCAATCAAGTGCTCGATATTCTTATTCTCCAATCGCATTGGGGCGAAGATGAAGAAGATGAAGAAGATGAAGACGGGATCGACAACTTCGATTTTTCGCTTCCTGGTGATGTGACCAACTACGTGATTAGCGTCAGCTTCGACGAAGACGGAAACGTAGAAGAGATCACGATGGAAAGCTAATCGAAATAATCTTGGCTCGGTCAGAATGAATCAGGAGATTGCGGCTCTGTGGTTAGTCGACGGCCGTGGGCAACGGCTCTTCGGTTGAGTCATGGCTCCGTATCCCCTGATTCTCCATTCGCTTATGCCATTTCTGGCGTGCCAGTTTTCGCATGTCGACTGTTTGGTCGTGCTCGTCAACGATTTCCAGACCTAACAAGGTCTCCAGGATGTCTTCCAACGTGATGATCCCTTCGACACCGCCGAAGCTATCCGCGACGATCGCGATATGAGCGCGAGTATCAAGCAAGGCGTCGAAAGCACTTGTGATGCTGTCATCTTCGTGCAGGGTCAGGATCTGTCGCGAAAAATCCTTCAGCGACCTGTCGAGATCACCCCCCGCGATGGCTGTCAGCAATTCGCTGCGGAGCACAAAACCGGTTACAGCGTCGCGACGCTCGTGATAGATCGGTATCCGGGAAACCGGAAGCGAGGAGATCTTCTCTGCAATTTGTGACAATCGCTGGGTTTGTTCCAACGAGATGACGACTGACGCAGGTGTCATCACGTCTTCCACCGTGATTGATTCCAGCTTGAGTAGATTGCGCATGATTCGCGATTCGTTCTTTTTCAACAGGCCCTCGTTGGTGCCGAGTTCGGCAACCGCCGCGATCTCCGCGCGCGTCACCAACTTCTGCTTACTGTCCCCGGCCAGCCATTTCGTCAAGAGTTCCGACAGCCATACGAGCGGATACATCACGACGATCAACCAGCGAACGAAGATTGACACGACGCCAGCAAGACGCCGCCAGTGCAGCGCACCGATTGTCTTCGGAATGATCTCGCTCAATACCAAAATTAGGAGAGTCAAGATCGCACTGATCACTCCGACGTATCGGTCGCCGTACATGTGAGCCGCCTGGGCTCCGACGCCGGCGGCACCAACCGTGTGGGCGATTGTGTTCAGACTGAGGATCGCCGCGAGTGGTCGGTCGATGTTCTCTTTGAGTGCGATGATCCGCTTTGCAGATTTCGTCGGGTCTTTTCGACGCTCAGCAAGATAGCTCGGAGTGATCGAGAGGAGGACCGCCTCGGCAATCGAACAGAGGAACGAGAATCCGATCGCAATGAACAGATACGTGAGGAGAAGAACATAGTCCATGACTCGGTCCGGGAAGGGTGGCCAGATCCGCGCGGTCGCAGCGAGTGACTTGAAGTTAATGAGGCTTAGGTGCCGGTCCCTGCGAGCATTTCACGTACCAACCGTCCCATCATTGAAAGTCGCGTCCCGGCGAGCAAACGAGGTTGGCCGGAAAACTTCCGGGATGGCTGATGCGCCGCCACCCGCGCGACTGATTCGTCACTCAAAAAGGCTTTTTCAGTCATGGAACAGCGTTTGCATTCACATCTCGGGGTAACAACAACCACAGGTAAAATCGACGTCTCGGAGAACGAAAATGTTTTGGGTCATTGGATGGATGCTCTTCGGCTTGATCGTTGGCGCTATCGCTCGGCTAATCTACCCCGGCCGACAATCGATGGGAACTTTCAAGACCATGTTGCTCGGCATCGGCGGATCGCTGCTGGGAGGATTCGTCGGATATCTTCTGGCTGGTGGATCTCTATTCGCGGGAGCCGGTTGGATTGGATCATTGCTTGGGGCCGTCGCAATCATCGCGATCAGCCAGCGACGACATCGCATCGAACGTCACCCGTCTGCCTGAAATCCCTCTGCACAAAGATGTCAGGGGATGGGATTGGAGGTCGCTTTCCGAAGGCTGTCGTAGCCCGATTCGCGCGGCGGCATCCAAACCTTCAAGCCTTCCATTTCGAGAAGCCTCCGATGTTCAGGTACCTCCCACCTCATGCCGAACAATGCGGATTGGAATCGATCGATTTTTCCCGCATCGAGATTCTCCAAAGCATCGAAGATGCAGTGGTCGAACGGCGGCGTGGTCCACAGAGCATGAATCAGATTCGTATCAACACGACCCGCCGCTCGTTCATTGACCCAGACCAGGTCGCCCACCGCGCCGGCGTCAGCCCGACCATCGGCGACTGCGGCGAGCACGTCCAGTTCACTCGATCCGGTATCGCCATGTTTCCCCACGTCCGTGTCAAACTTCCGTACGTTGACATTCGCCAGATCGACCCCTTCGCAGCGCAAGAAATGAAGTGGCAAGATCCGGGCCTGCGTCGAATCCTGGCTCCCAACTGCAAGTGTCTTGCCTTCCAGATCCGAAAGTTCCTTGATACCGGAGTCACGCCGTACCACGATTCGCGATTGAAAGTTCTGGTCCGAGTCCCGCATTCCGAGTGCAATGGATCGGTTCGCGGTTCGTTGTTGAACACGAACATGAGCAAGCGGAGTGTTCCAGGCGATGTCGATATGTCCTTTCAATAAAAAATCGACCTGCCGCTCGTAGTCAGAGAACAGCACAAAATCCATCAGCGCGCCGCTGGCGTTGAAGTGCTCACGGATACCTTCCCAGATGGTTACGACTTTTGCGTCGTAGGCGACAGCGCCGAGAAGGATGGTGTCATCGCTCATGCTTGATGCCTTTCAAAAGTTACCTCGGCGATCATTCAGTTTTCCACCAGTGAGCAGCCGACCGCCCGCGGCGCGACGGCCGGTTGTTCTTCATGCAAGTCAAAACATCGGCAAGCCTGTGAGCGCTCGCCCGACGAAGTCCTGCAAATGGTCAACTGTCGGAGCCATCACCCAGCCGGCCCGAGCGTCGCGGAACAGGCGTTCGATACCGAGATGCCGTGAAAATGCGGCTCCACCGCAGGTTTTCATCGCCAGGTCCGTCACGTCAACGGCGGTCTGCAGGGCTGCCAACCGAGATTGCAGAACGAACAGAGGTGTCTGTTCATTCGGGTCCAGCATGTCACGTGACGCGAATCCCAGCAATGCCCGACTTTGCTGCGTTCGGCAATTCATCTCCGCCAATCTTGCGCGCAAGTTCGGAAGATCGCGAAGCTTTCGTCCATCGTGTGAAAACCCCTCGGCCGCCAGGTGCGTTTGCGTAGCACGGATAGCCGCCAGGCATAAACCATTTGCCATGGCGGCCGAGCCAATCGAAAACCAGGGCAAAGTGACCTGCAACATTGCTGTGGCTCCTTCGCCTTGCGGTGTCAACAAATCACCTTCGGCAACCGCCAGGCTGCGGATCTCGACCGGCGAAGAATCATTGCCACGCAAACCAAGTCCGTCAAACGGGTCGACAACGTCGATTTCAGCAGCGCCCGTTTGTGCAAGATACAATGTAGCCTCGAGCGGCGATGTCGCGTCAGGCTTCTGCGCGCTGCATACGTAGGACTGGGCATGGTTTGCGGACGTTACCCACGACTTTGTCGCACTGGTCACGTAGCC